>JANNOU010000080.1:0-13397 GCA_031399305.1 Leptolyngbya sp. SOY_34_metabat_272 | reverse complement strand
CCGACCAGGTCCCGCCGGATCGCGACAAGCGGTAGGCGTTTGCCGACCACCGCCCGCCCCTGGCCTGCACAGTCCAGGTAGACCGCTGCACCGCTACGCTAGAACGCGGCAACCTCTGGCAACCGCCTGACAACGGCAGGTCTCCTGCGTACCCTTTAGCCACATCCCTTCACAGGGCGTAGAGTTCGCCGTACTTGCGCCGCACATGGCGCAGGAAAGGCTCGATGCTCAGCGGCGAGCCAGTGACGCGCTCAATCAGCTCGGAGGCGGTGTACTTGCGCCCCTGCTGGTAGATATTGCGCTTGAGCCAGTGCTGCAAGGTCTCAAATTCGCCCTGGGCAAGGCGCTGCGGGATGTCGGGATGGTCCTGGAGCGCCGCTTCAAAGAACTGAGCCCCCATCAAATTGCCGAGCGTGTAGCCCTGGAACATGCCGCCGATCTGGCCGCCGTACCAGTGCACATCCTGCAGCACGCCCTGGCTATCGGTCGCTGGGGTCAGGCCCAGGTCCGATTGATAGCGCTCGTTCCAGGCCGCGGGCAGATCGCGCACGGCGAGGCGGCCTTCGAGTAGCGCCAGCTCCAGGTCGAAGCGGATCATCACGTGCAGGTTGTAGGTCACCTCGTCAGCGTCCGTGCGGATCAGCGACTTAGCCACCTTGTTGATCGCCCGGTAGAAGCGGTCAAGCCCAACCGAGCCCAATTGTTCTGGGAAAACCGCCTGAAGCTGGGGGTAGAAGTGCGTGCAGAAGCTGCGGCTGCGGCCCACCAGGTTTTCCCAGAGGCGCGACTGGCTCTCGTGCACCCCAGAGGAAACGCCGCCCGCCAGCGGGGTGCCTTCAAACTCCAAGGCGATGCCCTGCTCGTAGAGCGCGTGGCCCGCCTCATGGATCGTGCTGAACAGGGCTTCGCTCAGGTCGTCCTCGCGCACCCGTGTGGTAATGCGCACATCGCCAATCGAGAAGTTGGTCATGAACGGGTGCAGGGTTTTGTCCTGGCGTCCCCGGTGCAGGTCGTAGCCCAAGCGCTCGATTACCTGCAGGCTAAAGGCCAATTGTTGGGCTTCGGGAAAGACCTGATGCAGGCAGGTGTCATCGGCAATCGGCTCGGCGGTAATCGCCTGCACAATTGGCACCAGCTGCGCCCGCAATTCGGCGAACAGGCTGCGCATCGATGAGGCTTGCATGCCGTAGTCGGCGAAGTCGATCAGCGGATCGGCGATGTGTTCGTAGCCGGGAAAGAAGTTCGCCAGCTCGCGACTCAGATCGAGGGTTTTTTCCAGATAGGGACGGATGGAGGCAAAATCGTTGGCGGCGCGGGCTTCGGCCCAGGCTCCGTAAGCAGCGGCCTGATGGCTGGAGAACTGGGCCATGAAGGCAGCAGGCACCCGGACCGCTTTTTCGTAGTCGCGACGGGTGATCCGGATCAGGCTGGCCTCGTTGGAGTCGTGGGGCAGGCTGGCTTCGTAGTGCCGCAAGTCTGCCAGGAGTTGACCGATCTCCGGGTCAATAAATTTCTCGTGGGCGATCTGGCGCAGGGTTGCAAGTTGACGGCCTCGGGCCAGCGCACCGCCGGGTGGCATGTAGGTCGCCTGATCCCAGTGCAACAGGGAAGCGGCAGACTCGATGTCGTTAATCTCGGTGAGGCGCGTTTTCAGTTCAAGCAGCTTGGGCTCGGTTTTATCTAGGGTCTGCATGTCAGGGGTCGATGCGTCGAGGCTGTCTTGCCTCCCTATGTTACGCGGCGCGACACTGGTTGCATTCAGCACAGCAGATTTTGGTAATCCTGCCGTCACCAAGCTTTGACTTAGATCTGCGGTCTTCGAGCTTGGATTAGGGCCGCAAAGGAATCGCTGGCTCTGATTTCAGCAAAAGCCGGGTCCTCTTTTGCCTGTTGTTGCCACCGAGGGCTCAGTTCGATTGCCCGTTGCAGGCTCTGAAGCGTTAGCTCCAACTGACCGAGGAATGCGTGGCAGCAAGCTTGGCGATACCAGGATTTTGAGTGGTCTGGCCGGAGTCGAAGGGCAACATCGTAGGCGGTGATCGCTTCGTGATAGCGCTTGGCTTCTCGCAGTGCGTCGCCGCGACTGTCCCAGGTCTTGTAGACATCTGGGCTATCTGGAGCGCGTTGCAGCAGCTCATCGTAGGCGGCGATTGCCTCGTCGTAGCGCCCGCATTTGCGCAGCGTGTAGCCTCGGGAGTACCAAACTCGGTTGTAGTCAGGGTTGAGTTGCAAGGCCCGGTCATGAGAGGCCATCGCTTCTTCGTAGCGTTGCAAGTTTCTCAGGGCGATAGCGCGGTTAATCCAGGTCTCGGCGTCATCGGGCCTGAGTTCCAAGGCTTTGTCGTAGGCGGCGAGCGCGTCTTCGTAGCGGCGCTCAAAGAAAAAGGCTTCGCCTTCTTTAAAGTAGTCCTCGGCGGTTAAAAACAGGTGGGGATTGGCTGATTTCAACACCTCCAGTTGTCGAGTGAGTTCTTGGATTTTTCTCTGCACGTCGGGGCCAACTACTTCCTGCTGGGTGGGTGAGGGGGTGAGCCGGGCTAGCTCTTGAAAGATCTGTTGCTTTTCTTCCTGCAGGTTTAAAAAGAGTTCTTGTAGGTTTTGCAGTTGCAGGACGTAATCGGACTTTAGGGTTTCGAGTTCTTGCTTGAAGGCTTCGACCTGGTGGCGCAGCTCTGCGGTGACCTGGATTTCCAGTTGGGTTTTGACTTCTTGGCCGGTTTCTTCTTGCAATTGGCGCTTGGTGGCGACCGCCATCTGCGTGATCACGCTGCGCCGTAGGACCAGGGCAATTAAACCGGTGATCACGGGAATCGCAATCAGCACGGTGACTAATAGGTTGAGTAAGTCTAGGGTCAGGCCAAAGGTGTCGCTCATTTCGGACTGGACCAGATCGCGGACAGCGCCGCTTTTTTCGATCTGCTCTTCTACGAATTGTTCCAGGTCTGCGCGCTGTTGACTGGAGAAGCTGGGCGCGGGCGAAGGTGAGGCCGTGGGCACCGGCGCGGGCTGGGCCATCGCGAGTAGGCCGGTGGATAGGGCAATGATGCCTAGTCTCTGGAGCGCTTGAGCTGGAGCCAAATCAACTCCCTCCTGAGGGATGACAGGATTGCTATCGCTGAACAAGCTGCCGCGTCGTTTTTCCTGGATTTGGCTATTATCTTCTACTCGCTGGGCACTCCAGCTGGGGGTTAGGCGGGTGGGGTGGGGGAAGAAGAGCTGGGGTCTAGGATTTGGTCGATGGCATTCTGCATTTCCCGCAGGGTTAAAAACCGACCGGCCAAGCCTAGCAAGATGCCTCGGCTCACGTTGTTTCTGCCGGTGTAGGCGATTCTGCGCTTTAGGTAGGGGTGGGTGCGAACGTACTGGTCGAAGTCGGGGGAGATAACGACTGGGACGCTTGGGCGGGGGGCTGTGGCCTGGGCGACTCTGACCAGGGTTGGGGAGGTGGCAAAGCTGGGAGTTGCCGTGACCAGGGTGATGACTAGAACGCTCAAGCCAATCGGGAGTTTGCGCATGATGGGTAGGCCCTCGGTGTAGATCTGCTCCAATGCTAGGTCGCGAGCCTGAGATGAGGCTGAAATGCATCTGAGGGTGGCCAGCACAGCCTAGTCGTCTTGAGTGGTGGCGGTGTCGAAGATGATTTCGTAGTAGCTGCCTGGGAGGAGCTGTTTCAGGGCTCGCAAGTGGGCTTCGGCCTCGTGGCGACGGCGGAAGCGGGCGAGGGTGATCGACTGGGCGTTGGCGAGGGGGGAATGATGCACCAGGGATGGAGCTGAGCTTGGTAGGTCATGAGAGGGTCTGGTCGGTTGAGCTTTGGGCGATTGGACATGAAAAAGTTGCGGTCGGAGCTGATGGGGCTGACCGGGCGATGGATGGGAGTTGGGATGAGACACTGAGGAACGGGCAGGCGTCTGTGCAGCACCGAGCTTGGCTGGAGCTAGCGAAGGCCTGTCTTTTCGTCCCGCTCAAAAGCGTAAATCAACTTGCGCCAACCGTCAATTAGTTAGCGGTAGAATGACAGACAGAGCGGAGCGAGCGGAGCGGTCAGCGCTGATGAGACTCAGAGCGCTACGATTCATGACCCAGAAGCAGTTGGCGGATGCACTTGGTGTCTCGGAGACAACGGTGAGGAACTGGGAGTCAGGGCGGGCAGTTCCCAGGCTCACCCCTGCTCAATACAAAACTCTGCTGGAGATCCTGCAAATCACGCCGAGTGAGTTGCCTGATCACTTTGGGCCATCGGGGCGGCAGCAGGAGCCGGAAGACTCAAGCTGATAGGGCTGACTGGGGAGAGAGTTATGGCTGGGGATGAGACACTGAGGAACGGGCGGATGGATCTAGAGCTTTGCCTCAGGGGTGAGTGCTTTTGCCCTTTTGATCTCCCACAAGAGGAAGTTTAGTTCCTGCTTGCCGATTAGTCAAGAAGAAAACTTCCGGATGAAAACTTCTGGTATGGTGAGCAGTGGACGGGAGGACAAAACTCCTTTGAGGTTGCTGAGAGAGAGGGCTGGCTTGACTCAACCGGAGTTGGGAAGGCAGGTAGGCGTTTCTGATCGCAATATCCGGGACTGGGAGAATGGCTCATCCATGCCTCGCATTGACCGAGCGGCGGCGCTGGCCCGAGTTTTGAAGATTTCTTTGAAGGATTTGTGTCGGGCTTTGGGGGTTGATGTCTCGGGCATCCCTGATGACTCAGAGGCAAGTGAGCATCAGGCAGAGCCGGAAGACCCGAGCTGAACTCATCAGCCTCTATCGGTTACCCCAAAGCAGCCAAGGCTTGCTCAAAATCAGGCAAGACTTGCTCGCAATCGACCAATGCTTATTCCAAATCGACAAACACTTCAGCAAAACCTGTAAACGCTTATTGCATATCAACCAACGCTTAAGCAAAACTTATGAATGCTTATTCCGAATCGACCAACGCTTCAGCAAAACCTGTAAACGCTTCAGCAGAATCAACAAACACTCAAGCAAAAGCAACAAACACTTCAGCAGAAGCAGCAAACGCTCAAGCAAAATCGAGATTCGTTGGTTGGATAGCCGAGGATCATCACCGTTTCACCTTGAACAGGCAACAGATCTCTGAAGGGGCTGGGCTTACAGTCGTCATTGGTGTCAACTTAAGCTAAGAGCCTGTCGCGGACAGTCCGCTGGGATCCTGTTAGCAACGGATTAGGAGCGGATGAAACAGATGGGCAACCGGTCCCCCTCAAGTCCCCATCCGCTCCATCCGCTCCTAATCCGCTGCCAATCCATAATTCGTCAGCGGGGGTTCAGGGATGTGAGACTCTGGAGACAGTCAACCGGGGTCAGCAGAGTCTGAACAGCATGGAACCACAGCAACAATCCACCGTTGTGATCACAGGTGCCTCCTCAGGAGTCGGTTTGTACGCCGCCAAAGCCCTAGCCCAACGCGGATGGCACGTAGTGATGGCCTGCCGCGATCTGGCCAAAGCCGAAACAGCCGCCCAAGCCGTAGGCATCCCGCAGGACCACTTCACCCTCCTGCCCATCGACCTAGCTTCCTTAGACAGCGTCCGCCAATTTGTCGAGCACTTCAGAGCCAGCGGTCGCCCCCTCAATGCCTTGGTGTGCAACGCCGCCATCTACATGCCCTTGCTCAAAGAACCCTTGCGCAGCCCAGAAGGCTACGAATTGAGCGTTGCCACCAATCACCTCGGCCACTTTCTGCTGTGCAACCTCCTACTCGAAGACCTGAAAAAATCCTCCCCTCCAGAGCCCAGACTGGTTATTTTAGGAACCGTCACCCACAACCCAGATGAGCTGGGCGGCAAAATCCCCCCACGCCCAGACCTCGGCGACCTGCAAGGCTTCGCCGCCGGATTCAAAGCCCCGATCACAATGATCGACGGCAAGAAATTCGAACCCGTCAAAGCCTACAAAGACAGTAAAGTCTGCAACGTACTCACCATGCGCGAACTGCATCGGCGCTACCACGAACTCACCGGCATCACCTTCAGCTCCCTCTATCCCGGCTGCGTCGCCGACACCCCCCTATTTCGCAACCATTACCCGCTGTTCCAAAAACTCTTCCCCTGGTTCCAGAAGAACATCACCGGAGGCTACGTCTCTCAAGAGCTATCTGGCGAGCGAGTCGCGATGGTCGTCGCCGATCCCGAATACAAACAATCGGGAGCCTATTGGAGCTGGGGCAATCGCCAAAAGAAAAATGGCCAATCATTCGTACAAAAAGTCTCACCCCAAGCCCGCGACGACGAAAAAGCCGAGCGCCTCTGGGACCTGAGCGCCAAACTCGTGGGACTGGCCTGAGCGAACCGCTTTGCAGACAGGGCTGTCTTTGGCGAGCAAGCGCTGAACAGCGGCGCTCCGGGAGTGAGAGGATGGGGCAGGATGTGAGACGCAGCTTCTGTGAGATGCCCCATGACCCTCGACTGGCGCAAGCAACCCTGGGACCGATTGACCGTTTTGGGCATCCCGCTCAGCCAGTGGTGGACGGGAAGTGTGCTCAGCAAAGTGCCCGGTCTACTCCAGCCCTGGCGCAAGGGCAGCACCCTATTGCAGTGGAGCGAACCGTTGGCCGTGGCGCTGTTGAGCCTGGCATTTGGCACCGCTCCTTACTTCGGTCCCCAAACTGGCCCCATCGGGCTGATGTTGTTTGCGATTGGCGCATTCTGGCTGCTATTGCGGCTCAGCGATCCGCCAGCGCTAGCCGACCGCGTGACCCCCACGCATCTGCTGCTGCTGCTCTATTGGCTCATCGCCACCGCTGCCACGCTGATTTCACCCGTGCGCTCAGCTGCGCTGGATGGCTGGCTCAAGCTCACGCTGTATTTTCTGCTGTTTGCCTTGCTAGCACGGGTGCTGCGTGCACCGCGCTATCGCAGCTGGCTGGTCGGGGTGTACCTATTCACGGCGCTGAGCGTGGCGATCTACGGCCTGCGTCAGGTCTTCTTCGGCGCAGAGGCTCTAGCAACCTGGACCGACGCCGAATCCGATCTCGCCAACACCACCCGCGTTTACAGCTACCTGCGCAACCCTAACTTGCTAGCCGGTTACCTGCTGCCCGCCATCCCACTGGGGTTGGCCGCCGCCCTACGCTGGCGCAGTTGGGGACCCAAGGCAGTAGCGCTGACCATCACCCTGATGAGCGCCTTTTGCCTGGTTCAGACCTACAGTCGAGCGGGCTGGATCGGTCTGGTGGTTGAGGATCTGGTGCTGTGCGTGTTGTGGGTGTATTGGTGGGCCAGACCGCAGCACCCCGGTGTCTGGTGGCGCTCGGCACTGCCGATAGCGCTCGGCTCACAGGTGGCCCTACTGGCAGTCGCGGTGCTGGCGGTTCCCAAATTGCGTGCTCGGGCGCTGAGCATCTTCGCCTGGCGCGGCGACAGCAGCAACAATGTGCGGATTAACGTCTGGAAAGCCTCGCTGCGCATGGCCCAAGACTACCCCGTGCTGGGCATCGGACCGGGCAACGATGCGTTCAACCGAGTCTATCCCCTCTATCAGGAGGCGGGATACACCGCCCTCGGCACCTACTGTGTGCCCCTGGAGATCGCGCTAGAAACTGGCCTGGTGGGCCTAGCAGTCTACCTCTGCCTGGTGGCCGTGACCCTGTGGGGGGCAGTGCGCAGCCTCCAGCGGCTGCACCAGCAGCGGGATCCGGAGGCCTTCTGGCTGATCGGGGCTCTGACCGTGGTCGCCGGGCTGATGGCCCAGGGGCTGTTCGACACCGTCTGGTATCGCCCACAGGTGCAGATGCTGTGGTGGTTGTGCATTGCTCTACTGGTCAGCTTCTGGCAGCCGGAACCCGGCACCGAAGCGCAGCCGAGCGATTGAGGCTTGGGCCGCCAGGACCTAATTGGGGTACCAGAACATGCCCTTGATGCCTTCGGGATCTGAGACAAAGCCCAGCTGGTGATAAAAATCGACCACGTGCGGGTCAGCAAACAGGGTAATGTTGCTGATGTCAGCGTTGCGCAGCTCGCGAATGACCCGCTGCATCAGCGCCTTGCCCAAGCCACGCCCTTGGAAGTCGGGATGCACCACCACATCCCAGATAGTTGCATTGAAGGCGTGATCCGAAGTCGCCCGAGAAAAGCCGACCAGCCGCTTGTAGTTACCCCGCTGCTCCCACATCGACATCACCAGGAAGCTATGTTGAATCGCCTTACGCACCTTGCGGATCGGGCGACGCGACCAGCCTACCGCATCGCAGAGTTCCTCCAGCTCGTACAGATCAATATCCCGATCTGTACTGAAGAAAACACTGCTCTGCTCAGGCCCAGCCTCTCCCACAGCCAGTAGTCCCTCGCCGTACTCTGTAGCTGAGGCTGGGTTGACCGAAGGGTCAGAGCCGCTGAACAAGCTTTTCCAGAAACCCATGCAGCCGTGGTTGAGGTAGAAGTGAAATGGCGGTAATAGATAGTATATCTCCCGACCCCGGTCGTCATCGTGTCACGATGGGGCAACCCACAGGTGATCAGATGCCGGACTCAGCTTCTGAACCAGTCTCGGGAGAACAGACCGGGAGGGCAATGGCATCAAGCAGGCTCGATCAAGAGCTGGGATATATGGCTCAGGCTGCCAGAACATCTACCCTGGAGCTGCTCAAACGCTTTAATCGGGGCTTCCCCCAATTTTACGAACAGTTTGTGAGCAGCGAAACTCAGCTTCAGAATCTGCGTCTGGCCTACCGCCTGTATCAAACCAAACAGGCAGTCATTGAAATTCGGCCTGAGGGGTCCAAGAGCGCCCTGCACTTCGCCTACCGCAACCAGTCGTTTTTGCTCAGCGATATCTTCGGCGTCTTAGCGGCCTATGGGCTCACGATCCACAGCCTGAGCCTCTATGGGCAGGTCCACTCACCGATGCTGGTGTTCATCAAGCTGGTGGTCTCGCGCGGTGGCAAAGCCCTGGCCACCAAAACCGCTGAGAACGTCTGTCGAGCGGTCCAAGAAGCTCTGGCCGGACGCTTCGAGGTCGAAGAAATGCTCTCGGTCGAATTTAACCTGAATGCGGGCCTGGAGCAGATCAACACCGATTTTTATATCGATTCAGTGTTCCATTTGCCCGCGCTACTGATCGAAGCCGACAACCAACCGGGCTTATTCTACAAAGTCATGTACGCGATCTGGCAGGAAGATCTATTGGTGGTTAGCGCTAGTTTGCTGGTTTGGCGCGGTCGCACCCGCTTGATCCTCTACTTGCTTGGCCCCAATGAAAACCTGATCCCAGAGTACTTGGGTCACAAGATTGCCGACAGCCTCAAACAGCGGCTCACCAAGCACTAGCCAGCGATTGGCCAGGTCATGCAAAGCGCCTGAAAACGCGGAATTGGCGAACACGGTAGGATAAGGATATGGCAACCATCACCATTCGGGGGGCAAGACATGCCTATGACCTCACGCCCCCGCCTGACTCCTATGGCCGCGCTACCGGGTACGCTTCGCCCGCGCCCGTCTTGGTCTTTATCCACGGCTGGCTATTGAGTCGTCGCTACTGGCAGCCGCTGGTTGCGCAACTCGCGCCGTACTATCGCTGTTTAACCTATGACCTGCGCGGCTTTGGCGAATCCGATGTCGGGGAATGTAACACCTACGGCCCTGCCAGCTACGCCGAGGATCTCAACGAGCTACTCGCGCAGCTGGATTTGCGCAACGCCTGGTTGATCGGGCACTCGCTGGGCGGTAGCATCGCCCTGTGGTCGGCGGATCGCACCGCAGAACGGGTGGCGGGGGTGATCTGTCTGAATGCGGGTGGGGGCATTTACATCAAAGAAGAATTTGATCGCTTTCGCTCTGTGGGTCAGATGCTGTTGCGCTTTCGGCCGCGCTGGTTGCCCTGGGTGCCATTCATCGATTGGCAGTTCGCTCGCGATAGTGTCGCTCGTCCGCTGGAGCGCTCTTGGGGACGCTGCCGGGTTACCGATTTTGTGGGGGCACATCCGAAAGCGGCGCTCGGCACTCTCTTGGACTCCACGACCGAAGCCGAGGTTCACCAACTACCCCAAATTGTGGCGCGCCTGCGGCAGCCGGTCTACTTCCTGGCCGGGCAGAACGACCCGATTATGGACCCCAAGTACGTCCGGCATCTGGCTAGCTTTCACATCAGCTTTCGCGAGTGCGGAGACAATGTGATCGAGATCCCAGACTGCGGCCACATGGGCATGGTCGAGCAAACCGCACTGGTAGCAGAAAAAATTCAGGCGCTGGTTGGCTGAAGCGCCCCGCGCCGTAGCCCCGATTTTTTAGTCCGGCTGGGCAAGCGGCGGATAGCGCTCCAGAACTTGCTTGAGGTATCGCCCAGTGTAGGAGTGGGGTGTCTGGGCGACCTGCTCAGGGGTGCCCACAGCAACGACTTGACCGCCCCGATCGCCGCCCTCCGGCCCCAGGTCGATCACCCAGTCGCAGCAGCGGATCACGTCTAGATTGTGCTCGATCACCAGTACCGTGTTGCCGCGATCGACCAGGCGCTGCAGGACGTCTAGGAGCTTGTGCACGTCGTAGAAGCTCAGGCCCGTGGTGGGCTCGTCGATCAGGTACAGGGTTTTGCCGGTGGCGCGGCGCGAGAGTTCGGTCGCCAGCTTCACGCGCTGGGCCTCGCCGCCGGACAGGGTGGGGGCAGACTGGCCCAAACGGATGTAGCCCAGGCCCACATCCACCAGGGTTTCTAGCTTGCTGGCTGCCTTAGGGATGTTTTGAAAGAAATCGCAGGCCTCCTCGATGGTCATGTCTAGGATATCGGCGATGTTTTTGCCTTTGTACTTGACCTGCAAGGTTTCGCGGTTGTAGCGGCTGCCTTTGCAGACTTCGCACTGCACGTAGACGTCGGGCAGGAAATTCATCTCGATCACATTCACGCCTTGACCGGCGCAGGCTTCACAGCGCCCGCCCTTGACATTGAACGAGAACTGCCCTGGCTTGTAGCCGCGCGCCTTAGCTTCGGTGGTCAGGGTCAAGGTCTCGCGGATGGCGTCGAAGGCTCCGGTATAGGTAGCCGGATTGGAGCGGGGCGTGCGCCCGATTGGCGACTGGTCGATCACAATCACCTTGTCCAGGGCCTTGAGACCAGTGATCTGGTTCAGCTCGTTGGGCTTGGGGATCTTGCGGCCTAGGTGGTGCTCCAGGTAGGGCAGCAGGAGCTCGTTCACCAAGGTGGACTTGCCTGAGCCCGAGACACCCGTGACCGACACCAGCTTGCCCAGGGGGATCTCAACGTCAATGTGCTTGAGATTATTGCGATAGGCATTGAGGATGGTCAGGCTACGACCGTTGCCCACTCGGCGCTCGGTGGGCGTGGCGATGCGACGCGTGCCCGAGAGATAGGCTCCGGTCAGTGACTCGGCACAGTCTTCGACATCGGCGACCTGCCCCTGGGCGACGATCCGCCCACCGTGGATGCCTGCGCCGGGGCCAATGTCCACTACATAGTCTGCCGCTCGAATCGTTTCCTCGTCGTGCTCGACCACAATCAGGGTGTTGCCCAGGTCCCGTAGCTTGACCAGGGTGGACAGCAGCCGCGAGTTGTCGCGCTGGTGCAGGCCGATGCTGGGTTCGTCGAGCACGTAGAGCACGCCCGTGAGCCCTGAGCCAATTTGGGTAGCCAGCCGAATGCGCTGCGCCTCGCCGCCCGACAGGCTCATGGCCGCGCGGTCTAGGGTCAAGTAGTCCAGCCCCACATCCAGCAGAAATTGTAGGCGGGCGCGGATTTCACGCAGCACCTGGTCGGCGATTTGGCGGGCGCGGGGAGCCAGTTCCAGGGTGTTGAGCCGATGCAGACACTGGGCAATGCTGGCTCCAGTCAGATCGATGATGTGAAACTGGCCGACCTTCACCGACAACGACTCGGGCTTCAGCCGCGCTCCCCGGCAAGTTTCGCAGGCCTGGTCGACCAGATACTGCTCCAGCTTGGCTTTGTGCAACTCGGAGCTGGCCTCGTCGTACTGGCGCTGCAGCATAGGCAAGACGCCTTCATAGCGCTTGTAGTAGCCCCGCGCCTCGCGGTAGCGCGAATCGACATCGACGAAGATCTTTTCCTCGCTGCCGTGCAGGATGGTCTGCTGCTGCTCTGAACTGAGTTTCTCCCAGGGGGTCTGGATGTCGAAGCCAAACGCCTGACCGACGCTGTAGATCAGCGAGAAATAGTAAGGATTGTCTTTGTCGGACCAGGGGGCGATGGCGGCGTAGACCGGCAGGCTGGGGTCGGGGATGACCAGCTCCGGCGAGAAGGTGCGCAAGAAGCCCAGCCCGTGACAGGCGGGGCAGGCCCCATAGGGCGAGTTGAACGAGAACAGGCGCGGCGACAGCTCCTCCATCACCGCCCCGTGCACTGGACAGGCGAAATTCTCCGAGAACACCAGCTCGTCGGCTGGGGAGGCGTCATTGGCCTCGTAGTCACCGTGGGTTTCGGCGGCTCTGGGCAGGGCGGTTGGTTCGCGCTCGGCGTCGCCCCGCGCCAGGATATCGATGATTGCGATGCCCTCGCTGCGGCGCAGGCCAGTGGTGAGCGAATCGGTGAGACGCTCTTGCAAACCATCGCGGCGGATCAGGCGGTCTACCACGATCTCAATGCTGTGGGCTTTGTTTTTGTCGAGGTCGATGTTGTCGCTGAGTTCGCGCACCTCGCCGTCGACGCGCACGCGCACGAAGCCTTCGGCAGCCAGGCCCGAGAGCAGCTTTTTGTGGGTGCCTTTCTTGCCGCGCACCACGGGGGCCAAAATCTGAAAGCGGCTGCGCTCGGGCAGCGCCATCACCTGGTCTACCATCTGGTCGATGGTTTGGGGGGTAATTGAGCGGTCGCAGTGGGGGCAGTGGGGCTCTCCGGCTCGCCCGAACAGCAGACGCAGATAATCGTAGATCTCGGTGACCGTGCCCACCGTAGAACGAGGGTTGTGGGAGGTCGATTTCTGGTCGATGGAAATGGCAGGCGACAGACCCTCAATGCCATCGACATCGGGCTTGTCGAGCTGACCTAAAAACTGGCGCGCATAGGCGCTGAGCGACTCGATGTAGCGGCGTTGACCCTCGGCAAAAATCGTGTCAAAGGCGAGGGAAGATTTGCCCGAACCGGACACCCCGGTGAACACCACCAATTGGTCCCGAGGGATCTCTAGGCTGACCTCTTTGAGATTATGCTGGCGAGCACCTTGGACACGAATATGAGTGTGGTCAGGCATGGAGCAGCAGGGACCGGGCAGCGAAGGGCACTTTGCAGATCTTAAAGGATTTGCCCCAGAGCTTCCTGATCGTCCTGATCCAGCCGGGACAGGTTGGGATCGTCTTCGCCCTTAAGCCTCCTCTGGTTCAACTCCGAGCGCTTTCAACTGTGCAGCTAAGCGCTCGGCTTGCTGCTGGGCTCGGTCAGCGCGTTGTTCCGCCTGCTCGGCTCGCTGGCGTTCCTGCTCGGCCAGCTCCTGC
>JANNOU010000071.1:0-6998 GCA_031399305.1 Leptolyngbya sp. SOY_34_metabat_272 | reverse complement strand
TGGGGGCTGCCAATTTGCTGATCACGATTGAAGAGGCGGCGGCGGCGGCGCTGCGGGCGAGTGCGCTCGGGGGGGCTCTGCCGTTTCCTGAGGACGCTTTTGAGCAGGTGCGGGTGCAGATGGCAAGCATGGCAGGGACTTCGGGGTAAGTTGGGTGGGTTAGAGACCCCGGAGCTTGGGGGGCGTTTGCCCCCCAAACCCCCCACTGAGGGAGGCGCGCCTCCCCCAGACCCCCTGCGCAAAGGGTGAGTGACACGCTTGAGTCAGTGCCATTCGCCTCGGAACCTCGCTCGTGAGTTTCAGAACCTCTCGGGCGGGCCTTGGGACCTCACTCGTGAGCCTCGGAACCTCTCAGACGAGCCTCAGAAACTCACATGAGAAGCTTAGAACCTCTCAGACGAGCCTCAGAATCTCTCGGGCGAGGCTCCGAACCTCACGCCAGAAGCTCGGAACCTCTCGAACCAGTTTCAGAATCTCTCGAACGAGGCTCAGAACCTCTCAAGCGAGGCTCAGAACCTCGCTCATGAGTCTCGAGGCACTGACTGCGTGTCAGTCACTCCTTGCGCAGGGGGTCTGGGGGAGGCGCTTCGTCCCCCAGTGGGGGGTTTGGGGGGCAAACGCCCCCCATCTCCGGGTTCTCTCTACCACCTACGCCTCCTCCCCCAACTCAGTGCCATTCGTCTCGAAACCTCATGCAGAAATCAGGTCAAAAAGTCCACAAATACACACGGTTAAAATTTGCTTTTCTACCGTCGCTCGCCTCAATAGCCCCCTCGCAACTTGGATTCCAAACTTGAAGTCAAGCTGCAATGTTTGGGATGGTAGGTTGCATGCAGTTCTGTAACCTCCCACTAAACTCAAAGCTTTGAGATTCTTACTTTGCCCAGAACATTCTTGCAATTGCCCACACAACTTGTTCAGGGCATTGACACCACTCGTTGACAGTACTCCTGTAACCTGAATAGAATGAGCCTGTCAGCCAGCTCTAGGCTGTCAAACAGACCGTGACTCAATCATGGAGTGCCAAGAATGACTCAAAAGATTGCAGTAGCTATTATTCATGGGATTGGCAACAACAATCCTCCCTTTAAAGATCCTCAACAGCCAGATGAATTCACTGGAGGAATGGCAAAAGAGCTGAAATCAAAATTCGCCAAGTTAACAGGAGAAGTCCTCGACAGAGAAGATCCAGAACTAGAAATAGAAGCTGTCTATTGGGCTGATGTCCTGCAAGACCTCCAAGACGAATTATATAAGAGATTAAATCTCAATAGGCTTGGCTACCGCTCAATTCGCGAATTTGTTTTCAATTCCCTGGCAGACAGTATTGGCTACCAGATCACCTCTGCCGCACCGCCTGAAGACCGAACAATTTATGACGCAGTACATGACTGCTTTTCCAGGGCTTTGAACGCGCTATCTAAACGAGCAGGCACACAAGCACCCCTGTGCGTTATTGCCCACAGTCTGGGTGCAGCGATAGCCTGTAACTATATCTGGGATCTACAAAGCGCAAACGTGAAGCTCATTGATGATAACCCGCTGGAGAGAGGAGAAACCCTGACCCTCCTCTATACCTTGGGCAATCAAATTCCCTTCTGGAGCTTGCGCTACAAAGACTTCGGCACACCCGTTAAAATCCCCTCCCCAACGCTTTCTCAGTATTATCCAGGGCTAACGGGTGAGTGGGTCAACTATTATGACAAAGACGATGTTCTGGGCTATCCCATTAAACATCTCAATCAAAAATACGAGCAAGTCGTCAAAGAAGACAGAGAGGTCAATGTCGGGGGCGTGTTTGAATCCTGGAACCCCCTTTCACACAATGGCTATTGGACCAGTGACCAGGTGACAAAGCCCATTGCTCAAGCGTTGTTCGACCTGTGGCAGCAAGTCAATGCCTGAACAGAGCAGGAAACCGCCCAGCTGCTCACTCCAGTACCATTGGAGCGACCAACGGCAACCAGAGACACGCTGCCTTTAGGGGTTATGAATATCTCAAAGAAATTAGGAGTCGCAGCCCTGATCGGCTGCAGTGCAATAGGTCTGCTGCTGCCCAAAGCCGTGGGGCAACCGACCACGCCACAGCCAAACTGCACCAATCCCCAGACCACCGCAGACATCCACCTGTGCCTGGGGCAAGAGTATCGCAACGCAGACCGGCGACTGAACCAGCTTTACCAACAGTTGCAGACCCGGCTTCCCGTCAACCGCCGCCAAAAGCTGGTCACCTCGCAGCAGGCCTGGATCCAGTTTCGCGATGCGGCTTGTGACTTCAGCAGCAGCCGCTATGCAGGAGGCAGTCTAGAACCCGTCAGACGCACCGACTGCCTGACCCGCCTCACCCGACAGCGCGTCCAGGACCTAGAAGAAGCGCTGCGCCCAGACTCCTAGATCTCGGCTTCCCAACTCGTAGCGTGGAGATGGCAGCCGATCAAGTCGCGCGCCCGAACCAGTCCATGAGTTGGAGCGGACGCGGCTCAATCACCGTGAGCCCAGCAGGCGACAAGTCGGTCTCAGTGATATTCCAGCGAAACTGAACGGTGAGATAGAGCAGCAACAGCCGCGAGATCCCTTGATGAGAAACCAGTAAAAGATGCTCATCCGGTCTCAACTCTGCGCACAACTGCTCCCAAACCCGGGTGATCCGTCCAAAAGACTGGATTAGGGTTTCGGGCGCATCAGGCTGAGCCAGCAGCAGGGTCCAAAAGGAGCGGATGAACAGTTGTCGATAGGTGTAAGAGTCCCGCTGGCGAGGGCTGGGGGAACCCGGAATGATCTCCCGCAGATCCTCATTGAGCATGACCTCCAGCCCCAGGACCCTAGCTACGATCTCGGCAGTTTCACGCGTGCGGCGAAATGGGCTGGCGTAGATGCGCTGGATGTTGCACGGGCGCAGGCGCTCAGCTTGCTGCTGAATGCGGAGCTTTCCCGCCTCTAGCAGGGGGATGTCGCGGGTGTCGCGCAGCAGCCGGTTGAACTCAGCGAGAGATACCGGCAGGTCGAAATCCAGTTCGGTTTCGACCGTCTGGCCGTGGCGAAGGAGATAGACAGTCACAACGAGTCATTATGACGCACCGGGTCGCCCAATTTGAGCAACCCGGCGCAGCCGCAGGCCAGCTCCGGCTGGCCATTAGCGCAAGATCAGGTCCGAGCGCAGGGTCAGATCCAAATCCTGGTCCGGCTGAATCACCACTACCCGGTCGGCGGTGACATTGCCCACCAGCACCCCCGCCGCCGCGCCGCCGAGGACACGCTCTGGCGTGATCCTGCGACCAGGAACCACAGTGCCCGAGAGGATTGCCGCCGCCGCACTGCCAATCGCCGCGTCTTGGACAATCGCCAACACCGAGGTGTCGCGCGGGTCTTTCACGTCGCGGACTATAGCGGAGTTCGCCTCCAGGCGGTAGCGCTGACCGGTGGGCAGTTGCAACTGGCGGGCGACGAATTGGGAGCCTCCCTGCGCGGGCCGCAGCTGACCACTCACCTGCGAGCCCTGGGGGATGACCACCTGTCCGCCCAGGCCGCGCACATCATCGGCGATGGTCAGGGTGAGCGGCACGGTTTCGTTGGGGGCGACCAGGATCCGCTGCGCCCCGGCATAACGCACTTGCAGCTTGGCCCCGGCCTGTACCCGAGACGTGCGCACCTCGATAGGTCCCTGGTCGCCCGGTTGGTCGGCGCGCTCGGCTCGGCGGCTGCCGCCCACGACGTAGGGGGAGTTAATCGCCTGCAGTCGCCCGCCGCTGACCAGCGACTGGTACACGAAGGCGGCGACATCAGCGCGGGTGGCGTACTGATTGGGGTTGAGGTCAGCCCGGTTGGGATAGTTCACCACGATGCGATTCTCGGTGGCAGCGACGACGCTAGCCCGAGCGTAGTCTGGGATCTGATCGGCATCGCGGTAGACGGAGAGGTTGTCCCCGGCAGCGTTGCGGGTCAGGCCCAAACCATTGGCCAGCGCGACCAACACCTGGACGCGGGGGATATTTTGTTCCGGCTGGAATCTGCCATCGGGATAGCCCGACATAAAGCCAATTTGGTAAGCTTCGCGAATCGCACTCCAGGCCCAATAGCTCCTGGAGACATCGGTAAAGCTAGCCGCTCTTCGTTCCGTGGACGCGTTAAATGCCTTCGTAACAATGGCGGCAAATTGGGCACGGGTCACCGGTTGTGAAGGGCGAAAGCTACCATCTGGAAAACCGCTAATAATACCTCGCGCAGCCAGAGCTTGAATATAGTCTTGAGCCCAGTGTCCCTGGACATCAGCAAAACTAGCCGCAGGCTGAGCGATGGCTGGAGCGGGACTTAACAAAACAGGCGTTACTCCGGAGGTTAGCACCAAGCCAGTCGTCAGGCCCAGTGAGCATAAAAAAACGGACCCAGACTTTGATTTGCGCATAGCAGCTCTCCAGAACTTTAATGGTTTTGCCCTCGTTAGCTCTGAAGACGCGGCTGCCTGCTGAGGGTTCCAAGCATTTGCTTAAGGTCGGTAAACCGCAATTGCTTTTACGCTTAAACGTATCGACCCGGTTCAAGATGCGCAATGAGCAAGCTTAAAAATTAAGCGCCAAGTATGAATCACCCGGTGATTCATACTTGGCGCTGCCACTGTTGAGGCGCGAGGGCTCGGGGTCTAGCGCTGACGCCCTCGGGTCACCCCGTAAGGGGAGTCGATCTCCTGAGCCCGGCCTCGGTTCACCAGCGATTGGTACACAAAGGCCGCGACATCGGCACGGGTAGCAGACTGGTTGGGATTCAAGACTGACACGTTGGGATAGTTCACCACAATGCCGCTATTGGTGGCGGCGGCGACGCTGACCCGAGCATAGTCCGGGATCCGAGCCGCATCCCGATAGAGGCCCACGCCACCCTGCCCGGCGTTGCGCGCTAGATCCAGCCCATTGGCCAGCGCGACCAACACTTGCACCCGAGGGATATTCTGTTCGGGTCGGAATGAGCCATCGGGATAGCCTGACATAAAGCCAGTTTCGTAAGCATCGCGCACCGCTGACCAGCCCCAATAGTCGCTCGGGACATCCTCAAAGCGAAGCGCATCTCGTTCTTTGGCGGAATTGAAGGCTTTGGTGACAATGGCAGAAAATTGGGCGCGGGTCACCGGTTGTGAAGGACGAAAAGTGCCATCTGGAAAACCGCTGATAATGCCCCGATTGGCCAGGGCTCGGATATAGTCTTGAGCCCAATGTCCCCGGACATCGGAAAAATTAGTGGCAGGCTGAGCCATAGCTGGCGCTGGGCTTAAGAAAATGGGGGCGACTCCTGCGGTGAGTACTAGCCCTGTAGTCAGGCCAAGCGCACAGAGAAATGTGGATCGGTTTTTTGATTGGCGCATTGGTTTCTCCCAAAAATTAATTGGTTGTACCCTCGATAACTTCTCTAGACGCGATTACTGGCTGGGGGTTCCAAAAATTGGCTTGTAGTCGCTAGCGAAGTCCCGAGTTTTGGGCCAGCTTTTAGCGCAGGTATCAGCAATAAACATCTGTTATGGGACTGGCTTTCTGCCAGGGAGTCATAATAGATTGATTCGGATGGTTTGATGGCCGGGGGGCCGCTGCGGGCATGGCAAGAGTTGCGTTGGAGCAGGTTGCAAAGCGCTTTGAGGGCGCAGGGGCGGGGGTGCAGGTGCGCACCGTCGCTGTGGAGGGCGTTCACTTTGAGGTCCCAGACGGCCAGTTTTGGGTGTTGGTGGGGCCTTCGGGCTGCGGCAAGTCTACGGTGTTGCGGATGATCGCAGGGCTGGAGCAGCCGAGCGAGGGCCAGATTTATATCGGGCAGCAGTGTGTCAATCAGATCCCAGCGCGGGCGCGGGATGTGGCGATGGTGTTCCAGAATTACGCGCTCTATCCCCACATGAGCGTGGCTGAGAACCTGGCCTTTGGCCTGAAGATGCGCCAAGTGCCGGCGGACACGATTGTCGAGCGGGTGCAGACGGTGGCCAAGTCGCTGGGGCTGACCTCGCTGCTAGAGCGCAAACCGGCTCAGCTTTCGGGCGGGCAGCAGCAGCGGGTGGCGCTGGGGCGAGCGATTGTGCGTCAGCCGCAGGTGTTTTTGCTCGATGAGCCGCTGTCTAATCTGGATGCCCAGCTGCGGGAGGCGACGCGGACAGAGCTTAAGCAGCTGCATGCCGATTTGGGCATCACGATGATCTATGTGACCCACGACCAGGTAGAGGCGATGACCCTGGCCGATCAGCTGGTGGTGCTCAATCGCGGCAGGGTGCAGCAGATCGGCCCGCCGCAGGAGGTCTATGCCCGCCCCAATAACCGCATGATCGCCACGTTCCTGGGCAGCCCGCCGATGAATCTGCTGCGGGTGACCTATGCGGGGGAGCACTTCCAGCTGGCAGGGCAAGCCCTTACCTGTCCTGAGGCGCTGCGGGCCGCGCTGCAATCGGCGCAGGGGCGCGAGTTTGACCTGGGCATCCGCCCCGAGCATTTGCGCCTGAGCGACGCGGACGATGCCGCCGCGCTGCAGACTCGGGTGCGGCTGGTCGAGCCCCTGGGCAGCGAAACCCTGCTGCGGCTGGTGCTGGCAGACGGACAGAGCTTGAATTTGCGAGTCGCGCCCGGTGAGCGCCATGACCCCGGCAACTCGGTAGCGGTCAGGCCAGAGCCAACCGAACTGTTGCTGTTCGATGTGGAGACGGGGGAGCGGCTACCGACCGGGGGAGATTGACTCGACCGAAGCTCTATTTCCCTATGAAATCTATTGGAGAGCTTTGTCAGGCTTTTAGCATCTAGTCCTCTTGGTTTGTCATGATAATGCAGAGCATGAATATAGCGATTTACATCTTTGATCAAGCCGAGGTCTTAGATTTCTCTGGGCCATACGGAGTCGACCAGGGCAAGATTGTCACATCCGCAGGTATTTCTGCTGGTATCGATATGAGCTTGCACCTTGTCAGTAAGCTACACAGTCTGGAACTAGCGAAAAAGACTGCCAGGCAAATGGACTTTGATTGGACCAAGAACTCATAA
>JANNOU010000068.1:0-20447 GCA_031399305.1 Leptolyngbya sp. SOY_34_metabat_272 | reverse complement strand
TAATCCTGATGGCCTTTGCTGCGGTGATGATGACGCTCAGCATCCGGCAATTCCGGCGACAGTTAACCTGAGAGGTCACTTCAGCTAGCCGCCTGCTTGCACTGATCATCGGCGGCAGTGCGCAAAGCCCCGAGCAATGTGGAAACCACCACACAGCGTCGGGAAGCGCCGCCCTGGACCGCCATAAAGGAAAGCTTACCGAGCTGTCCGCTAACCGCTTGGTTATGTTGAAACCGGACACTGTAAGCATCGTTGCGTTTCGATAAATTGGTGTAGCCAGCATTGGTATCAATCGCAATTTGGTCCGAATCCTCGCCGATTAAAGTCTGCCAGCCAGGTGCACTGGCTGAGCAGCTGAACCCTTCAGCCGATGAGTCAGCAGCAACCGGTTGCACCAGGGATTGAACTCGGTTGTTCGCCACTCGAAAACAAGCCTGCCAGATACGCTTCTCGCGGCGGGCATTCGCCTGGGCTTCTCGCATCACTGCTAGGGCTGTACTCTGAGTCATGTTCAACCGCTGTCGATTGAGCATGGCCAGCCAACCCGGCGCAATAATCGCAGCCAGAATTGCGAGCAGCGCCACAACAATCAGCGCTTCGAGTAGGGTGAAGCCTGAGTTCAGCGGTTGGGAGCGCTGTTTTGCGAACAAAGCCATAGTCATCGAGATCTCACTAGTTGGTCATGGGCGGAACTCGACGGAATACACTGCGGGCTTGGACCTGGGTCTGTAAACTGGGCAGATAACCCGAGCTACGCGAGCTGCTGGCAAAACCGGCCCGAGCCATCGCATTACCACGCAGAAAAACAATAATATCCTGACGAAAATCGAGGTTGCCCTCGGTCGCAGGTCTTCTCACACAGGCATAAAAACTGGTAGAAAGAGGCTTAGAGGGAACTCGGCTATAACTCACAGGGCAGGCTTGCGAGTTGTTCGTGGTTCCAAAGTCAAGATAGTCCACCAACGTATCAGAATGGGGCACGGAGTTACAGGGAGCATCGTTGAGCCTGCACGTCCAGCTCCGGAAATTATCGGCACTAGGATCGCCATCGTAAGCCCTAGTCAGGGCATCTTTGGTCACGGTTTTGTACTTGCGCAATTGGTAGCGCACAATCCGCGCCGGACCCTGCCAGAGGCCACTTGAATTGCTATTGCGGACCAAGGCATAAATGACCAGAGTGTAGGCGTTCCGCGCGATTTTGAGGCTTTGGCAATCAGCCTGTCTGTCGCTCGCTAATTTCGTACAGTCCACCGGCAACTTTTGGTCGCCATTGTAGGGAACCGGCTCCAATTTCCAGAAGGCCAGGACTGGCATAGTTGAGCTGGGCAGGGCTACCGAACTGGCTAAATTGGTGCTGCGACCGGCACAGCCTGCACTGGCCTGCCCAGATATCCCTAGGCATTCCCCTTCATAGACGTACACGGCCTCTCGCAACTCCGCTGAGATGTAGTCGAGCGCTTGGGCCATTTCGCGCTGAGTTTCGCTGCGAGCAAAGTCTCTTCTACTCTCACCCAGCAATTGATTGAACAGAGAGAGCAAGCCCATCGTGGCAATCAGCCCAATGAAAGTTGCCACTAGCAGCTCGGTCAAGGTGAAGCCTGCTGTTTTCTGCGAAGTGAAACAGGTCAGACATAGTCTCAGTGGGGTTGGCGAAAATTTTGGGGCAGCCATGATCGATGAGTTCCCCGGTCAAGCGTGAAGATTAATTAGACGGGCAGGTCGCTGTCGTCCCAGCGGGCAGCGCCAGACAGTATTCCTTCAAGGAAGAGCCTTGCGCATTGGTATAGTCGCTGCGAATGATCGGCGTGTAAATGACCACTAGCGGCTTCTGGGTAAAGCTGTCTCCCGTCGTTTGCTTCAGATTGCCGGTTTGGGTGGTTAGGTCTGGGGTGCCCGCGTAGCGGGCCAAGGTCTGGCTTGTATAGACTCTGACGCCCATCTGAAAAAACACGGGGATCTGATCAGTGGCACTGGTCTGAACCTTGGCGCGGAAGGTTTGAACGCCCAGATCGGCGCTGCCATTGCCATCGAGGTCCTGGCTGCACCAGCTGGTGACGGTCAACTGAGTTCGGTCGGTCGTACAGGCGGCTAGCGAACTGGGGGTTGAGCTAATAGGAGCGCCCACTGTGTTTGGGTTGACTGAACCAGCATCCGGTGGCAATTGTTGATTGAGCTGGGCCAAAGTCAGATCGCCCCTTTCTGCTAACAGACGCACGCGATCTACCTCTGCTTGAGCTAGGGCTAGCGCCTGCTCCGCCTTCTGATTTTGTAAGCGCGTGGCAGAGGCCATAATCATCGGATGCGCCATCGCGGCAACTGCCAACGACATCACGACCAACGCGATCAGCGACTCGAGTAGGGTTAAGCCCTGTTCAGTTGACTTGGGTCGGAGCAAGAAGTTCATGTTGAGTGCCTGAGAGCTAATTGCAGGGATAGTGGATCGTCGCCCGCAGCTTGCAGATGTAAGGATCCACCGCAGGCAATTCTCGGTAAAATTCGTCGCGCGTTTTGGTCAGTGTCGCGATGCGCTTGGCAACTGGGCTCGCAGCAGCGTACTGCAAGCCGACGTCATAGCCCCAATAGCGATCCGGGGCATCGTAGTAATAATTGTTTTCGCTAGTACTCGGTTGCAGCGGGGGCTCCCAAGCATCCTGATCAAAAGGAGCTGTTGCGTAGTTGCTGTAGTTGAGCTGGATCAACGAGCCCGAGAGATACAAGCTGCTCCAAGTCTCCAAAAAGCGCGGGAAGTTGTGCAATCCTCCTGATGCCTGGTTAGTTCGAGAGGGCACGATTCCACTAATCAAAATGGCGTTTACCCGGGTGACAGGCGTGGCATTTCGCTGATTTTTTTTGTCACTAGAAAACTGCTGGTAATTGGGCACTGGAATCGGTCGTCTCGAAACCTCATCCAGGATGATTTGACCCGCAGAGTCAATTTCCACCCGAACCGTTTTGCCACCAATTTTGATGCCGTCGGCGGTGGCAGATTGAAAACACAAACCCTGGACATAGGCGCTCAAATTGAGATCGGATGACACACTGGGACTACTGCCCGAGTTGTAAGGGAGAGCGCTAAAACGCTGAATATAGTTGGGCAGGAGCACACCCAAACGCTGGCTAGCCCCACAGGTGGGACTGGCTCCCCCAGCGCTAGCGGGCTGAATCTCAGCTGGGGCAAACCAAGTTCTGGTATCCACCACTGGATTGCCCTGGGCCGAGACACGCACGGGGCTGTTGGTCAAGTCGTTCTCGCGCACCCAAGTCAGTGCGGCAGGTTTGGTCACCTCTGTGTTCGCGGAAAGCCAAGTGGGACTACCGCCAGAGGTGGGGATCGAGAGCAAGTTCTGATTCAGGTACGAAGTATTGTGAACCGTTGTGCCATCATCCTCACACCCATACCGGATTCGTCGCTCACTATTTTTGCTGTTGAGCCCATTCGACCTGGCAAAATTCGAATTGCCGCCGTCCAGGCTCCCGTCTTGAAGGAAACTATCTTCAACACTGCCATCGCAGAAATTACTGGACAGGATAGTAACTGCATCCGCAAGAACTTCCGTCGGTCGCCAGGTGTCCCCGCCAGAGGCAGCGGACCTGGCAAATTCTGATTGGGGCGTTGTTCGACTGTAGAAAGTCGCGCTGAGATTGCCGTAGTCAATCGGTTGACTGAACTCTTCGAGCAGGCTGCCAGTGGTACCATCCGTGCTGTGTAAGTTAAAATCCCCCTGCACATAAACGGGATTGTCTGAGATCAAAGACAGGCCATAAATATTGTTTTGCGCCGCAATGCCCTCTCGGTCGAGCCGGGTGCCGTTTCTGAGGCGGAAGCCGTGCGGGCGGCGCTCCGGATCGGCGTAGTAATCCACTGGCTTGGGGCTGATGCCTCGCTCCCCCTCTTGGCAACCTGCTGCGGTTGGACTACACACGGGAGGGTCTTGTCCCTGATTGACATTCAGGATGCTCGCCAGATCGGTTGGATCTCCTTTGCTAGCTAGCCAGTCGCTGAGGTAGCTGGACCAAGTTTTCAGCTTCGGTCTAGCCAGGGCATCTTCGCGCACCGCATCTTCGCGGAAGGCATAAACCAGCCCACTGTTCGGCAACCAGGTATTCCCGGATCCCTGAGCATGGCGGCGCAGCAGATCAAGATCAAGTGTGAAGGCTCGCACATTGATCATTTCCCGCCCGTTGAGCAGGGCCGTGTCCTTAAAGGGAATGCGATAAAAAGTGCCGCCGCTCACGGTGCCATTGGCGTTCACCAGCCCGCCGACGTTGATCAGGTTGTAGCGGTTACTGCTAGTTGAGGTTGCGCCCGCCAACGACACTTTGGGCAGACCCGACCCAATTTCCCTGGGGCTGATCGCAACGCTGCTGGGCGCGACCGCCTGGTAGATGACGCCAGTCGTCGCGGTCCCATTCACAGTTCCCACGTAGGGGCTGGTTGGGTTGAGGGGATTTAAGGCGTTGCTGCGCAGCTCATAGTGGTTGCTGGTCGGAAACAAGTAGTAGAGAGGCAAGTAAGGGCCAGCACCGCTGCGACTAGTTTTGACTGCTGTTTGCAAAAGCAAAACTTTGGGATCCAGTCCGGCGTAGATTTCGAGTGCATTGACGTTGTTCGCTAGCATCCCGACCAGGCAGCCAGCTGTATGCAGCGTCGATTGGTCAGCGATGCTGAGATCCGCATAGTTAGTGCCGCCATCGAGTTTGCTGACCACCCGTCTCAGCTCTGAGAAGTTGCCCCAGTGGGTGAGCAAGGGATCGGGGTGGATCTGCGTTCCCGCCGCTGCCTGCTTGGGTGGGAACGCGCCCTCGGGATCGCCCGCAAAGTAGGCTAGGTTTCTCAGTGCCTGGAGCAAGTCACTGCTGGGATTGCTAAAGCTGGACTCGGGAGGCGGGGCAAACTCCCAACCGTTGGTTCCATGCCCGGTAAAAAAATTGATGTCACTGGCGGAGCTATCAGCAAAGGTGGAGGCCTGATTGAGCGTGACAGCAGTTCCCGGATGCACGGTCGTCGCCAGACAAGTGGTGGGCAAGTAACCCTGCTCAGAACCGTAGTGATAAATTGCCGTGGCCTGGACTGCGGCCAAGTTGTCCTGAAGGGCACGCCGCTGTCGAGCCTCATTCTCCCGGTTGGCAGGGTTCGATACGGCTTTCGGGATGAAAGTAGCGAGCGGGTTGCTCAGTTCTAATCTCTGGCCAACGATTAGCCGCAGCCCATCTCGCCGGGCGCGCCGCTCCCAGTAACCGTCTAAGCCCAAATCTTCGGAGCCGCCATTGGCAGAGGGCTCATCCCGAGTTAGGTCATCCGTCGCTGCGCCAGCGGGGATGTCGCTGCCCAGCGGCTGGCCGTGTAGCGCTGCCGTACAAGCCCCAGTTGCCGGATCTTGGGTTGCTTTGCCATAGCTGGGTTTGGGACCATAGCGATTATCAGCGCGGTAGGTATCATCCACGTAAATTTGGCACAGAGGCGAGCTTTCTCCCAAGATTTTGATCCGTTTGACCAGTTTCTGGATGTGGGTATCTGAACTATCCGGTTTCCAGTTTGCATCCTGGACTGTACGATAATCTGCAATACCTCTGGGTTGCGATTTGTCTTCTGTAATCAGCTTGAGCGGATCTAGAGCCAGGTCAATGGGCTTCATGCCTGTCTCATTTACAGAGTCTTGCGCGCTGCTCACGCCAATTTCTGCGTCTCCGGAGGCTGTGGGCGCAGCAACACTACCCGGATGAATATCAAACGCAATGGTGTTGCCTGGGCTAAAGTTGTTGTCCCGGATCGAGCCGGTGGCAAACAGGCCCCGAGCACTGATCTTTGAGTTGTCTTCGGGTAAGTAGTAACAAGAATTGGGAGCACTAATCAGGTAAGAGCGAAATTTAGCGAGCGCCGTCGCAAACAGGCTGCCCTCGGTGTGCATGCGTCCGTTCCAGCTAAATTCGGGGCCGGGAGAGATTTCTAAATCGCTACGAAACCAGGCTCCCCAGGTATTGCCTGACTCTATTTCTCGATCTTGCTGATATTGCAGGGCGGCAATTGCCGGATTGAGCGGATTGTTAGTTGCATCTCCATCGGCTAATGCCTGAGGCAGGGACAGTGCATAAACTTGAAAACTCTTTCTGGAATAACCGTTATTGCCCGCCTTGAACCAGCCGGTTCTTCCCTGGCTGAGACTGCCACTGGCGGCCTGACACAGCCCACCTTGAACAGCGGTTGGCCCGTTGCGAACGACTAGGGCATTGGCCTTATCTAGGTCGCTGGAGTTGATTGTGACATCCCCAGGCTCATTGAGGTTGCCGTTGCTATTTAGGTCAACCTGGGTTTTTAAAACGATACTGTAAACAGTGACCGGCTCGCTGCCACGGGTCGTCTTGGGAAATTTCCAGGCTGGCACGGGCTGAGCGCTGCTGATGGTCCCGTCCTGGTTGAAATCGACGTTGAGATCGATCTCTGTCAGCCGGATCTCGTCCGGCAGATCGTAGGGATTACGGTCTAGGGTCGCTGCGCCGCCTTGCCCGTTGTTAAGCAGCATGCCCGCGAGCAAGTTTTCTGTGGGCTCGCCGGTAGGCAGACGGCTGTCTTTGCCGCTAAACAGGTACTCCAGTTTGACTTTGGCCCGGTCAATGGCGGGGGCGGCGGCGTTGTAAATAACCTGGCCTTGGCGCTCGCCAATCGCCTGGCTGGTTCGTTGATGGGAGCGAAACACGAGGGCGCCGACCACCAAGGTCATGACAATCACCAAGAAGATGGCCGTTGGCAGTACAAAGCCAGCGGTGGACAGACGCGATTGGCGACCGGTCGCGAACAAACGGCATAAAAGCCATTGCAGTGGAGACTGTTTTGAGCGCTTGCGGAAGTTGAGCGCAACTCGGACTGCCTGACTGGTTACTGCAAGAACTCGGTGGCGACGCCCCTGGTTTTGGCTTCGACGGAACATGATGCTCTCCCCTGACAAGATAATCCGGCAGGACGACTGACCTCAGGCGATGGGATCAGTTGTCAACCAGGTGATCAATGCAGGTAACTAGGGCCGAGAGGGCAATGTGCCTGTCTTTAGCCCTGCTGCAGCCAACTTCCTCTATGTGTTAACAGTTCGCGAACCACACCTCTTCAGTAGCCTCACGCAATTTCGGGGCCGGTTGCCCGGAGAAAAGTTCCGTAAAAAAACTGATTGAGCCTGAAGATCAGTAACGTTTACAAAACCTATTGTCTAAAGCTGAAGTCTTTTGACGACTAAATCAAAAGCCACCCACGCGAACTAGGAGTACTCTAGGCTACGCAGGTGGATCTTATCTATGTATCTATCTATGTATATGTAGAAAGGCCACAGATTAAGGTTTTTGAGAAAGGATGATAGACCGCCCACTTTTCGTCTTCGTGGTAATCGGCAGGCGAACCAAACTCGGCTTCCAGGTCTGCTTGTTCTGCATCAGTGACGTAGGGCACTAGGATTTTGCAGAGCGTCAACTGCTCCTCTCGCAAAACCTCGCGCATTGTTTCTTTAATTAACGTCTTTAATTCTTGAATTTCCACAGTTTCCTCTACAAGATAAAGTTTTGCCTTGTAACTGACCCAGATGCCGCTCGAACTCTCCAGGGAAAAATATTCTGTATTCCCTAGAAAACACATCTAAATTATATTTTTGGACAATATACTCCAACTCTGATAACCAAGAACGGCACGTTTTGTCATCTCAAGCTTCGTCCCGGCTCAGAACTCAGCCTGCTGCCCCAAGAACTCGAACCGCCAAGTCTGAACCTGGACACTGGACTTCAGAACTCGAAGCACCCGGCTCAGAACTCGAAGCGTCAAGTCTGGAAGTCGGCTCTCCAAGCTGAAGGCTCGGAAGTTCGAGCCATTTTCTCAGCTTTCCAGGCTTGGCGCTCGGGAGACCGAGTTCAGGACTCGGATTTTGGAGCTGCTTGTGCCATCTGCCGGTCTGGGAACTCGGCGCTCGGGGCTCAGACGCCAAAGCCCCGAGCACTTTAGACCGTTTCAGCTTGAACAGGCGACAGAGCCCGGTCGGGGCGCAGGATGTCCCAGACCCGCCTACGCAGCAGTGGCAGAATAAGGGGACCATTGGCCATTTGTGCAGGTTCCTATGCCCGTTCCGGTTGAGCAACTGATCACCCCCGAGATTCTCAAACCCGCCCGCTACCTGGGCAATGAACTGGGAGCCGTGCACAAACCCTGGGACGAAGCGGTGGTGCGCTGGTGCTTGACCTACCCCGAACTCTACGAAGTCGGCGCGTCCAACCTGGGTCACATCATTCTCTACAACATCCTCAATGCCCAGCCGCGCCAACTCTGCGACCGCACCTACCTGCCCGCCTCTGACCTAGCCACCAAGCTGCGCGCAACTGGCACCCCCTTGTTCGCCGTCGAGTCCAAGCGCCCGCTGAGCGACTTTGACATCCTTGGCTTCAGCCTCAGCTACGAGCTGGGAGCCACCAACATCCTGGAGATGCTAGATCTGGCTGGAATTCCGCTCACTTGGGCCGAGCGCGACGCGCGACATCCCCTGATCTTCGCAGGCGGCCCCACCGCCACCTCCAACCCCGAACCCTACGCAGACTTCTTCGATTTCGTGGTCCTGGGCGACGGCGAGGAAGTCTTGCCGGAGATCGGCCTAGTGTTGGAAGAGGGCAAGCAGGCGGGTCTCTCGCGGCCTGCCTTACTGCTCGATCTCGCGCAGGTGCCGGGCGTCTACGTGCCCCAGTTCTACGACCTGCGCCCGGATGGCTCCGTCGCGCCCAACCGCCCAGAGGTGCCAGCGCGTATTCTGCGGCGAGTGGCAACGCCGATGCCTGAGTACTCGATTGGTCTAGTGCCCTACATCCAGACGGTGCACGACCGACTAGCAGTCGAAATTCGACGCGGCTGCACCCGGGGCTGTCGCTTCTGCCAGCCGGGGATGCTCACGCGTCCGGCACGGGACGTAGAGCCCGAGCAGGTGATCAACGCCATCGAGCAGGGCATGCGGGCCACCGGCTACAACGAATTCTCGCTGCTCTCGCTGTCCTGCTCAGATTACCTAGCCCTGCCTGCAGTTGGCATGGAGATCAAGAACCGGCTCAAGGACGAGAACATCTCGCTCTCGCTGCCCAGCCAGCGCGTAGACCGCTTTGACGAGAACATCGCCAGTATCATCGGCGGCACGCGGCAGGCCGGGCTGACCTTCGCGCCCGAGGCCGGGACCCAGCGCCTGCGCGACATCATCAACAAGGGCCTGACCAACGAAGAGCTACTGCGCGGCATCAAAACGGCCTACGAACAGGGCTGGGATAAGGTCAAGCTCTACTTCATGATCGGCCTGCCAGGCGAGACCGATGTGGACGTGATCGGCATTGCGGAAACCATCTACTGGCTGCAGCGCGAGTGCTGCGCCCCCAAGCGCAAGCGGCTGAACCTCAATGTCACGATCTCCAACTTCACGCCTAAGCCGCACACGCCCTTCCAGTGGCACAGCGTCTCAACCGCCGAATTTGAGCGCAAGCAGAATCTGCTGCGGGCTGAATTCCGTCGCCTGCGCGGCGTGAAGGTCAATTTCACCGACGTGCGCATTTCGGCGATGGAAGACTTTGTGGGTCGGGGCGACCGGCGCTTGGCCCCTGTGGTGCGTCGCGCCTGGCAGTTGGGCGCGGGGATGGACGCCTGGTGGGAGAGCTTGGAGCGGGCGTTCGGCGCTTGGTCACAGGCCATTGCAGAAGCGGGTCTGCCCTGGAAGCTGCCTGCGCCGCAGCTGGCCGACGACCTACCTTGGGATCATCTGGATACCGGCATCGACAAGCAGTGGCTCAAGGACGACTATCACAAGGCTTTGCAAGCAGCCACCGTGCCCGACTGCTCGTTTGAGGGCTGCTCGCACTGTGGCATCTGCGGTACCGACTTCGGCCACAACATCGTGCTGCCGCCGCCGCCCATTCCCCAATTTGAGGGACATTTCAAGCCAGAAACGGCGCGGCTGCAGCGGCTGCGCTTGGTGTTCGCCAAGCGGGGCTCCATGGCGTTGGTCAGCCATCTGGATCTGGTGCGCTTATTTGATCGAGTGGTGCGTCGGGCGGCGCTGCCCATTGCCTTCAGTGCAGGCTTCCACCCCAGCCCGCGCATTGCGATTGCCAGTGCCCTGTCGCTAGGCGCGATCAGCGACGGCGAGATCGTCGATTTTGAGCTGAAGCGGTGGGTCGAGCCCGAGGACTTCCTGGCAGCACTGAATGCCCAATTGCCCGCAGACCTACCCGCTCTATCGGTCACCGAGATTCCGCTGAGTGCGCCCTCGGGGACTCAAGCAATTCAAAAGGCTGAATATCAGCTAACTGTGGTCAGCGATGGCCTAGTGGAGTGGCCAGAATTGATCAACACCGTGAAAGCCGCCGGGTCACTGCCGCTGGAGCTGACCAACAAAAAGGGCAAGACCTACACTGCTGAGATGCGAGATCGCCTATTTGCACTAGAGTGGTTGGACTCCCCAGAGGCACAACGGGCGACCCTGAGGTACGTGGGCAGTTTGCTCAACGACGGCACGAGCCTGCGGCCCGAACAACTGGTTGCGATCCTAGGTCAGTTTGTCAGTTGCGAACTCGACCTGGTGCAGGTTCACCGCAAGCGTTTGATTTTGGCAGAGGCTGGCGCTGCATGACGGCTAACCTAGCCCCAAGCGGAAACGTTCGCCAGTTCTGGCGAGACTCACACAAACACGAAAATATTCGCCTGCGTCAGTCCCAGACCGGCTGATAGCTTTGCGATTTGCACCGCAGCGCCTGAGCCGTTGCCATCGGCATCGAACAACAGGGCTCCGGTGCCGCTGTTATGGATGAAGCGATCACTGGAATCTGTGGCTGCTGCACCGAGTTTGAATTGGTCTGCCGTCAGCGTCGCTCCAGAGGTCAAGCTGCCGCCAAAACCGCTGGCGGAAACCCAGAGCTGGTCTGCGCCAACCTGGAAATCGGTGATCGTATCGACCCCTGTGTTTGTGCGGGCGTAGAAGAAGTAATCTGAGCCCCCGCTGCCCATGAGGGTGTCGCTCCCCAAGCCGCCGATCAGGACGTCATTTTTGGCCCCACCGGTCAGGACATCGTTGCCTCTGCCGCCCCTCAAAACGTCGTAGCCATCGCCGCCGATCAGGGTGTCATTGCCTGGTCGACCGGTCAGAATATCATCATTGACATCGCCACTGAGAGTGTTACCGCCTGTGGTGCCTCCCGTGCCCGTATTCACAGCAGCAGCGGTCAGATCAACATCACTCTCAGCAGAAGTCGTGTTATCGCCTAGAAACAGGAAATTGGACGTTTCGTAGGGGTCAAAGGGCAGGATTCCAGTATTGTCAAACGCAGAGTAGTCCCGAATTGCACCTACCAGGATCGGCTGATAATCCGCGAGGAGCAGGTAACGTTTTCCTACGAATACCAAGTCATAGTGAGTCAGCGAAGTGGTCGAGCCAAAGGCGCGTTCCTGACTATCGTGGGTGAACAGCGTCCCTCCCAGAAGGCCGGTTTCTTGCGCCCAGATTTCGTTGTTCCAAAAGCCAAGTTCGATGCCTTTCTTGTCGCTGGCCATCGCAATCACGCTGAAACCGGCTCGGTCGCTAAGGAGGTGGCTTTCGCTGTTGATTTTAATGTCGAAACTGAAGCTAAAGCTGATGGTCCGGTTCAGCGTCGGAAAAATTGAGTTGACCAGCGTCGGTGTGGCTTGTTCGTAGTTGCTGTAGCCAGCAAGTCCCACAAGCCCAGTATCCAGATTGGTCAAGCCGCTGCTGGCAGTTTGAGTGCCTCCCAACAAGGTTGCACCGAAATCTAGCCAGCCCTGGGAGTCGGGAGTTCCCCCTTGTGCGCCGTTGTAGAGGAAAGTTTGTGTCATTAGTTTGGTTCTCTGAGGTACTCGCTGTACACCAAGGAGTCTTACAAGCAGGGTCATCCTATCCTGCCGCCAGAAGCCAGACCTGAGTATTTACCGAGACTTCTGCAAAGTCTAATCCTGCTGTCAGAAGCCAGACCTGAGTATTTACCGAGGCCGTCATAAATCTAAGATCGCTTTGTAAGAGCTTTGTACAGAAGGGCTGAGCCTCAAGTTCTTCTAAGCCGCCTTAGAAGCTAGAAGCTCGAGAGCGGCCTTGATGCGGTCTTGTAGATCGAAGGGCTATTCTTTTAATTCCAGTTTGCCAGACTCAATTTTGGAGAAATCTAGGACATCACTCATGATGGCGATCAGCAGATTGGCTATGCCAATCATCTTTTTTGCCCAGATCAGGAGCCTTGGCGAAAATAAACTGGTCTGAAGTATTAAAAAACAAAAAAGTTGACTTTGGGATCCAGAGCTGAGACTCTTTGCACACTCTGGCGAACCGTCTGATCCTCAAGTCGGACTGCATCTGCGGCGTTCTGAGCAGCAGATTCCGAGCTTAGAGCCTCGACCGCCGAGTTTTGGGCGGCAAACCCTGAGTTTGGAGCCTCGACCTCTAGATTTTTGGCTCCAGCCTCTGAGCTTGGATCCTCAACCTCTGGGTTCTGTGCGCCAAGCGTCAAGCTTATTGCGGTAACTTCCGAGCCGCCAGCTTCGGGGGATGAGTTCTGCACGCCACTGCCCGAGCTACAGGGTCGCCGCTGAACGCGCTAATCCGGTCGGGGCTCTGGAGCTTGCACGCCGCTCAACACCAGATTGTCGCGGTGGACGACGGTTTCCTCGCCTGCATAGCCCAGAAGGGCCGGGATCTGTTCGGACTGGTGGCCCAGGATTTTCTGCATCTCCTCGCTGGAGTAGTTGACCAGACCCCGAGCGATTTCATGGCCCCGGTCGTCGCACAACCTCACCGCATCGTTGCTATGGAACTCGCCGAGCACCTTGACCACTCCCGCCGCCAGTAGCGATTTACCCAGCTCCCGTACCGCCCGCACCGCGCCCGCATCTAGCAACAGCTTTCCCGCTGGCACCAGACCGTGGGCGATCCAGCGCTTGCGCGAGTTGAACGCCTTAGACTGGGCGGCGAACTGCGTGCCCAATGGTTCGCCCGCCAAAATCTGCTGTATATTTTCAGGCGTACGGCCCTCAGTGATCACCGTGCGCACCCCCGCCGCTGTCGCGATGCGCGCCGCCTCGATCTTAGTCGCCATGCCGCCCGTGCCCCAGCGTGTGCCCTGGCCGCCAGCCTCCACCTGGAACTCGGCCAACTGGTCCATGCGGCTGATTAGCGAAATCGGTTGCGCGTCGGGGTGGCTGCGCGGGTCCGCCGAGTAGAGACGGTCCACATCGGTGAGCAAGAACAGCCAGTCGGCCTCCACTAGGCCTGCCACCAGCGCCGAGAGCGTGTCGTTGTCGCCGAACTTCAGCTCATCCACCGCCACCGTGTCATTCTCGTTGACCACCGGGATCACCTCCAGGCGTAGCAGCTCACGAAAGGTGCGGTGAGCGCTGACGTAGCGGTTGCGCTGCATCAAATCGGCGCGGGTCAGCAGCACTTGGGCGATCGGCTGGCCCAGCGAGGTGAACAGATCGTCGTAGACCCGCATCAGACGCCCCTGGCCGACCGCCGCCACCGCCTGCTTCAGCGACAGATTGCGCGGACGCTCCACCAGACCCAACCGTGCACAGCCCACCCCCACCGCCCCTGAAGACACCAACACCACCCGATTGCCAGCCTGTCGCAGTGCCGTCAGCACCTCCACCAACCGCGCAATCGTGGACAGTTGCAAGTGACCCGTGGCCGACTGCGTCAGGCTAGAAGTCCCGATTTTGATCACCAGCGTCAGCGTCATAGATCCCGGTAGACGAACACGTAGACGAGCACACAGATTGCTAACGTTTTGTAACTGCTAGACCCCACGGTTGAGCGTGCCTGACAGCCAGATCTCAAAGCTGCGCAGCGTGTACTTGGGCAGCAGTGTCGTCGGCAACCCCACTGGCTCTACCAGAATCGTGAACATCCCTAGGCGGTTCCCCACCAGAACATCGGTGAATAGGCGGTCGCCGACCATCGCCACGCGCTGGGGCGGCAGGTCCATGGCCGCGAGCGCCCGCCGCAGCTTACGTCGCGATGGCTTGCCCGCACCGTGGATGAAGGGCAGATCCAGTGCTGCTGCGATCCGGCCAATCCGGCCAGCATTGGGGTTGTTGCTCACCAGCCACAGGCTCGCCTGCTGCCGGGTCGATGTCAGCCAGGCCACCAGTTCGGCCGTCACTTCCGAGGACGACATTGGCACCAGCGTGTCGTCCACATCCAGGACCAGCCCCTGCAGCTCGTGGCGGTGTAGCAGCTCCGGAGTCAAGTCCAGAACAGTCCCGCCCAGCACCAGGTCCGGCTTGACCAGATCGCGCCAGGTGCTAGAGACTCCAGCCATAAATAGGTGCTCGTAAACAACCTAGCCAGCAACTCAGCCTCCGCCCAGCTTCAGGGCTGCGGGGGCGGGCTAGCCGCCGGAGACCCGGTCGCGGCAGAAGGGCTGTACTGATCGCGGATGGTCGCCTGAGCTGCTTCATGCTCTTGCAAGGTTCGGCTGAAGACGTGGGTACCGTCATAACGGGCCACAAAGTAGAGGTATTCGGTCTGCTGAGGATAAAGAGTGGCTTCCAGACTGGCCAGACCAGGGCTGGCAATCGGGGTGGGTGGCAGGCCCTGATTCAAGTACGTATTGTAAGGGTTGGGCGTGCCTACCTGCTTGAAGGTCAGAGGCTGGTCAGCGGTCTGACGGATATTGAGCCCGTACTCCACTGTAGGGTCCGCGCCCAGGGGCATGCCCTGCGCCAGACGGTTGCGGAAAACCCCTGCAATCATGGGCCGCTCCTGACTCTGGACGGCTTCCTTCTCGACAATGCTGGCTAGGGTAACCCACTGCTGCAGCGATAGCGTCTTCTGGTCCCTTCCCTCCTGCTGCTTGGCGTATCGCTCGTAGACTGGCAGGGCCGCTTGCTCGAAGCGGTCTAGCATCTGCCGGATCACTGCTTCGGGCGTCACCTGGCCCGGTGCAGCTTGGTAGGTGTCAGGGAATAGATAGCCTTCTAGGCGGCTGAGGTTCTTAGGCAGCCAGGGATAGTCGGCGTAGAGCTTGGCGTCTGGGGCGCGCAGCGTGGCCGCCAGGAACTCGGCTTGCGAGAAATAGCTCTGGCTCTGGAAGTACTCGCCCATCTGACGCAACGACCAGCCCTCAGGAATAGTGAACTCGCTGGTGACCATCTCTCCCTGCCAAATCTGCTGGGCGATGTCCGGCAGAGAGGCCGAGGGCGATAGGTTATACAGACCAGCTTGGACGCTACCGGAGCGATCATTGAGCCCCAGCCAACGCATCCAGACGTCCCAGGCCAGGCTAGAGCGGATTAAGCCCGCTGCTTCGAGCTGGACCCCGACGCTGTGAGTGGCGGTTCCCTGAGGCACCTGGATGCGCCGAGCTGGCGCGGCAGCGCTGAGCTGGGCCGGCGAAAGCGCCCAGGACCACCAGAGCCAGCCCTGCCAACCGCTCAGCGCCAGGGTCGTAGGCAACAGCGCCCCATAGAAAAACCATCGGGAAAGAGATTGCTGGACACTCACGCGGTTTGTACTCTGGTGAACGGCTGATCAGGCGGCCCGCCGCCTACTCATCTTCATCAACCTCGTCAAACAGGCTGTCTTCGATCATCGCCAGCATCGGCTGAATCTTCTGAAACTCCTCAGGCGACAGCAGCTCTAACTGCTCGCCATCCTTGAGGCGGGCAAAGAACAGCAGCGGTGACAGGGAAGTAAAGACTGCGTACTCCTGTTCCTCGTGATAAAAGCTGGCCAGCTGTTGGAACTCTTCCTCACCTTCAGTCCCGTCGCCGGTTTCGATTGAGAAAATGTCGCTCTCTTCGGGTTCTGCGATGTCACCCGAGACGGTCAGGGTGTGGGCAGTCTGCTTCAAGGTCAGATTCTGCTCTGACAGGACGGCTTGAGCCGTGGGGAAAATCCTGGCCAGCTCTTCGTCCTCCAGGTCCGCCAGGGTATCTTCATCCTCGCCGGTTTGCTCCCAGGCAAAGATTTGTACGGGGTAATCTACCGGCTGTAGCAGGACGTAGTCTGAACCGTCGATTTCGAAGGTTCGCTCAACGTAGCAGGGCAGTGACAGGCCGCCCTCGTCCTTGAGATAGAGGACGACGTCATCTGACATTTCGGCCCCGTCCATTTTTTCTGGATCGGTCATGGGTTCTGGCTCTCCTCGCCTCTTTGCATACGGCGCTGGTCTAACCATTGTTGCAGAATCAGGCACGCCGCCTTACGGTCAATCAAATCCTTATGTCTCGAAGGCGACCGTCGCTCGGCTAGGAGCAGCTGCTCAGCCTGGAACGAAGTCAAGCGCTCATCTATATATTCCACCGCTATTTCTAGGGCGTGACCGATGCCCCGACCAAATTTTTGCACCTGTTTGGCCTGGAAACCCAGGGAACCATCCATCTGGTAGGGCAAGCCTATCACCAACACCTGCACTTTTCGCCCCTTAACCAGGTCTCGCAAACAGGCGACATCCTTCGCCCAAGCGCGCCGCTCCAGAGTCATCAGGCCGTGGGCAATTAGACCGGTGGGATCACAACCGGCGATGCCAATCCGTTTGCGCCCCACGTCCAGGCCCAGGGCAGAGACAAAGGGGCGACTCAAGGGCTCAGCCTGCCGGGCTCTGTGAGGGGCCGTCGCCGGAGCGGTGAGCTTTGCGCCGGGAAGCGTCGGGATACTGCCCTTGGGACTTCAGGGGCGCGGGGCGAGCTTCGATGCGCCCTGGCACGGGTCGCTGGGCAGGCTGGAAGCCGGGGATCACGCCGGACAGCTGTAGGCCCTCTAGGGTCGCCGGTCGGGTCTCGCGCACTTTGTGCCACACGGAGCGCGACATCAGCAGCGTGTGCTCGACGCGCGTGGCTTGGACGCGCTCCAGATATGCCTCGCGCTCGGGCTGATAATCGGTGGAGGCCAGTTGCAGCTGTTGCGGCGGCAGACCGGCGGTGACCCGCACCATCTGAGCGAGCAGCTCAGGATACAACCAGGTGTAGGCCGGGTGTACGGTCATGTGGGCAACGTGGGGCTGTTGCCCGTCACAGGACAAGCGCAGGTGGAAATGGCCGATTGCTGCCTTGCGTTGGGGCTCGTAGATATAGCCGCTCACCGTCTCGGTCTGGCTGATCGTCTGACGCGCCAGGCCCACCAAAAAGCTGAGCCAACCCACCTTGAAATCATCGACGTGGCGGTCGTAAACCTGGCGCACCAGCGGTGGCATGGAGGCGGTGTCAAGCTGGTAGAGCAACTGGGCGTCGGCATTGCTCACGGGCAGCAGGTTGGGCAGGTCTGGCTCACGCTCGCGCAATTCCTGCTGCAACTCGGGCGACAGCGACCAGTAGGTGATCTGGGCCAGGGGCTGGAAACCATTGGCGCGGTACAGGCCCATCGCCGCCTTGTTGTTGACCTCCACCTCCAACAGCCAGGTTCGGGCTTGCCAAAAGCTCTCAAAGCAGTGGCGCAGCAGAGTGCTGCCAATGCCCTGCTTGCGAGCAGTGGCATCGACAGCGACATGGTCCACCCGCCAGGTGCTCTGGGAGCGGTTGAAGGGGGACACTTGCACCACGCCGACCACCTGCCCTGCCGACTCGGCCACACGGGTGCAGAACAGATGCTGGAAGCGACCTGGGAACCAGCTCAGCAGCTTCAGGGCGGCGAACCAGCGGCGAATCCGCCGGATCTGACGACCCAGATCAATCGAGCGATTGCGGTAGTCGGCCTCGAATGCGTCGAGCAGCAGCCGCTCAACCGTCTCCAGATCCCGATGCTGCACCGGGCGAACATTCAGGTCGGCACCGGGCGATTCGACTTGGGGTTGCGAGGTCTGGGTCATGGGGCTGGAGAAGAGAATGGCACTCGTTCACAGGCCTCAGGCGTTGGGTCGGATGAGAACTACTGGCGTCTGTTCAGCCGCATTGCCTGCCGGGTTGTCAATCAGCGCCTGAACCAGGAGAGTTCTGGAAACGCCCGAAGTTGCTGCCAATATCTTAACTGCTTTGAGATCGTTGACATCGACGATGGCCGCCTCTAGGCCAGTGTTGGCTTTGATCTGGCTGACCACCTGGTCGGGCCGGTCGGGTCCGAGCACGATGAACTGGTCGTAAGGCGGCAGGGTGCCGGTGACGTCGTCGATCAGCGGCGCTTGTTCGCCTGCCAGCTGATAGAACAGCCCCGGCTGGCTCAAGAATTTTTTGGCGAAGGCTCCGAGCACGAAGGCCGAGAGGACGCGCCAGGGACCGACTTGGTCGACCAGGGTCTGCATGCCGCAGGCGGTCGCCAGGCTGGAGGTGGGCAAGAAGTAGTAGCAGATACGTCGGGCCAACCAGCCGGGGCGCACGGCTTCGGGATGTTGCCAGCGGCCCTGCATGATCGCGACCGGGGTCTCGCCAATGCTGACGATGTCGCCGGGCTGGGCGTGGGGTTTGACGTAGCGCTCGATGATCCCAGTGGGGGTGTCCAGAGGGGTCAGCAGGTGGGTGCGAATCGGCAGGACTGCGGCCACTGCGGTCTGACGCCAGGCAGTCGACGCATCTGGGTCGGGAAACTGCAAGGGTACAACCGTGTGACGTGTCTTGGGGATGCGTCCCTCGGGGCCGTAGACCACGTAGTGCACGCGCACCCAGGCGGAGCGAAGCTGGCTCAGGTCGGCTCCCCAGATCTTCAGCTCGACCCGCAATTGGGTGGTGGCTTGGGCCTTGACGATATAGCCGAACCAGTAGCCGTCGGGGCGGGCCGGTGTATTGGCGTGTTCGGGCACCACCCGTAGGCTATGGCTGATCCCCTCCAGGCTGCCGCCAGACAGCAGCGTCGCCTCGGCCCGCACCTGGGGCAGCATCAGTTCGAAGCGGCTGGTGTGGTTGCGGGCAGTGAAGCTGCCGTGCAGTTCGTAATACTGCGGCTGGGTTTGCTCGAAGCTCCAGTCGCCGCTGTCCAGGTCGAGCTGGTTGCCGGGGCGTCGCCGGTACTGGAGCTCAAACAGCAAGAGCAGCAGCAGCCCCACACTGACCAGAAGCACTAAAACCGTGAGAAAACCTGCCATACGCCTCGCGCCCAAGCTCTGAGCCCTGATTTTACGATGCTAGGCCGAAGGACACGCATCCCCAAATTTCTCTAGGAGACGGCAGCCTCGGCCAGCACCTGGGCCAATCGGCGCACGCCTTCCTGGATCTGGGGCGGGTTGAGGTCGGCGTAGCCCAGCAAGAACTCGCCCGGGCAGTTCGCCCCCAGGTAGCACCAGCGCGTGTGGACCAGGCCCACGCCCACCTGGGCAGCGCGGCGCACCAGCTCTTCGTCGCTCAGGGTGGTATGCAGCCGGATCGTGAGGTGCATGCCTGCGTTCTCGCCCAGCAGGCTGACCCGGTTGCCCAAGTACCCAGACAGGGCCTGGATCAGGCTCTGGCGGCGCTGGTCGTACAGCCGTCGCATGCGGCGGACGTGCCGCTCTAGGTGGCCTTCGTTGATGAAATCGGTCAGGACGCGTTGTTCGAGCAGGGGCGACTGCCGGTCGGTGAACCAACGGGCACGGGCCAGGACCTCGACCAGCGGGCGCGGCACCACCAGATAGCCCAGGCGCAGGGCCGGAAATAGGGCCTCCATGAAGCTGCCCACGTAAACTACGCAATCGTTGCGGTCGAGGCCCTGCAGGGCGGGGATCGGCGGGCCACCGTAGCGGTACTCGCTGTCGTAGTCGTCTTCGAGGATGATCGCGCCTGAGGCGCTGGCCCAGGCAAGCAGTTCCAGCCGTCGGGCCAACGACAGCACGACGCCGGTCGGAAACTGATGCGAGGGCGTCACGTACACCAGGCGGATGCGGGCGGATTCGCTCAGCGGCAGTTGCTCGACTACGAGCCCGGCCTCGTCCACGGCCACGGGCCACAGACGCGCGCCCTGAGCCCGGAACAGGCAGTGGATATCTGAGAAGCTGGGGTTTTCCAGGGCTACGCCGTCGCCGCGCTCCACCAGCACCCGCGTGACTAGGTCGATGCCCTGCAACGGTTCGTTGATGATGATCACCTGATCGGGGTCGCACTGCATGGCTCGCGAGCGGGACAGGCAACGCACGATTGCTTCGCGCAGGGGCCGGTAGCCCAGCGGATCCAGGGTGTAGTCAAACAGATCGGGATGCTCCAGACGACAGTGGCGGGACCACAGCCTACGCCACTGTTTCAGGGGGATTTGGTCGAGGGCGGGTCGCCCGTAGCGAAAGCTAATCAGCGAGTCTGGGGTCTGCGCAACGAAGGGGTCTGCGGCCTGGAGGCTGCTGCCGTAGGTCGAGAACTGGATTGGTCGCCGCCCAGCTTGCGCCGCTGCCAGCGCTGCCTGAACTGGCAGCGGGCGTAACAGCTCTTCGGGCAGCTGTTGCGACACAAAGGTGCCCGAGCCGCCAACGGCCTGCAGGTAGCCTTCGCTCAGCAGCTGCTCGTAGCTCTGGGTCACGGTGGTGCGCGAGATCCCCAGTGAGCCCGCCAGCCCCCG
>JANNOU010000060.1:0-35895 GCA_031399305.1 Leptolyngbya sp. SOY_34_metabat_272 | reverse complement strand
GATCGCATCGTAGGCCGCGCCGCCTTCCGCTTCTGGCCGCCCCAACGAGTCGGCGAACTCGACACCTCAAGTAGCGCCATCGCCCAGCCTGCTCAGTAGCGAAAAGCTCCAGCTCGGAGGTCCTCTCCCCCGGCCCCTCTCCCGAGTTCGGGAGAGGGGCGGCAGTTTGGGGGTTTCAGAGTTTGCCTCCCCTTGCCTTGAATTCAGGGGAAGGCGGCTTCTAGTAGTTGAGCTGGATTAGAACGCGGGTTAGCAAGCTGGCGTCTTTGCGCCCGTTCACCGTTTCTCGTCCTCGCTGCATCACATCAGCCCGCTCGGCTTTGCCACAAGCAAATCCGGCTGAGCGCAGCTATCAGGCGCGAGAGGCCATAGCGTTCGCTCAGTACCTTGAGGATGCTGAAATTGAGGAGAACACACGAGCTTCGGGCATTGCGCAAGCAGTTTCTGAGCAATCTCTGGGTCAGACGCTCACAGGGTGAGGGCAAACGCTTTCTGGCAAGGGGCAAACGCTTCCTGATGGACGTGAATGCTGACTCGTCGAGGACAACTGCTTTCTGGTTTGCCACAAATGCTTACTGATTTAGGGCAAACACTTTCTGATTGACCCGAATGTTGACTCGTTTGGGGCAAACGCTTTGTGGTGGAGGGCAAAGGCTTACTCGTTTGCCCCAAACGCTTTCTCATCAAGGGCAAACGTTTTCTCGTGCGCTCTAAAATCCGGCGGTGAGGCACTTCTGCTGAGGCTCTAGTCTGACTACCTAGTTGCAGTCTCACGGCTATAGTGAAGGGGCCTCTTTGCCTGCCTGACCCTTTGCTGCCTTAGGCGCTCAAGAGGCCTAGACTCGGGACCAGAGTCTTTCCCAAGGTTACGAGATCAGGGCAATACAGAGGTAACCGTCGATGAAAGCGATTCTGTACAATCCTTCGGCTGCAAACGGTTTGTCCTTGACTGAGACGCCTGAACCCGAACCTACACCCCAACAGGCCTTAATTTCGGTAGAGGCTTTCGCGATCAATTTTGCAGATGTCGCATTCCTAAAGGATCGGTTCCAACCAGGCGAGACTGTCGGGTTCGAGACGTCAGGCTTAGTGTTGAAAGCCGCTGTCGATGGTTCCGGCCCATCTGTTGGAACCCGTGTTGTCGGATTCTCGCCCAAAGGTGGTTGGGCCGAGCGCCGGGCGATCAATTCATTGGAGCTTGTACCGGTGCCTCCAGGCTTAGAAACTGGTGTAGCGGCGGCGTTGCCCGTGGCTGGGGTAACGGCCCTCAGGGCTCTACGATGCCTCGGCTCCGTCATCGGTCGACGAATCCTAGTGACCGGAGCCAGTGGCGGCGTCGGGAGAATGGCGGTTCAATTAGCTGCCCGCGCAGGTGCATCCGTCATCGCTTGCGTTGGCAGCGCCGAGCGTGGCGTCGGGTTATCGGAATTAGGAGCTCATCAAGTTGTGGTCGGACTTGATCAGGTAGAACCCGTTTTCGGCGTGCTAGACAATGTTGGCGGTCAACTGCTGGCGCGTGCATTTGAACTGCTGGAGCCCGACGGACTTATTCAAAGCGTCGGTATGGCTTCGCTGGAACCGACGTCCATCGATTTTGAGCAGGCGCGACTCCGTGGCGGGGGCCGGATCGATGCGTTCAACGTCTTTTCTCACGGCGGCTCGCTTGCCAAAGATCTGCCTCCACTGCTCGAACTCGCAGCACAAGGTCAGATCGACTCACCGATCGGCTGGCGCGACAAATGGACGAAATTTGACGACGCCATTGAAGCATTTCGTGGTCGTCGCATCCGTGGCAAAGCCGTACTTGATATCGCTTAGAGGTCGCGTCGCTTATCATTCGTGAGAATTCCAGAAATTCTCCTGTAACCTGACGGCAGTTGCAGCCATAACAACCACGCTGCACCGGAACTACTTATAGGGTTAGTTATATTGCAAAGGTTATCTTGTATCCGGTGGGCGCGAACGTTAGGCGAGGGAGAATCAGAAGCCATTAGTTTTGCGAATCGAGATAAACGCAGATTTGCCGTTATGCGTCAGGAGCCCATCACTCATGAGAGCTAGAACCTCCGTCTTCATCGCCACAAGCCTGGATGGCTACATTTCTAGGACCGACGGAAGTGTCGACTGGCTCGACGAAGCTAACGCCGTTGTTCCCGAAGGCGAGGACTGCGGCTACAAGGCGTTCATCGAGACGGTAGACATCTTAGTGATGGGTCGGAATACTTTCGATCAGGTGCTCAGGTTCGAACCATGGCCTTATGAAAATCTCAGGGTCATCGTCCTTACGCATCGACCGCTTGGGATTCCGAGCGACCTAGCTGCAACCGTCTCCTCCTCATCAGAATCGCCAGTTAACCTGGTCGCTCAGCTGTCTTCAAAAGGAGCAAAGCATCTGTATATTGATGGCGGCAGAACCATTCAAAACTTCCTCAAAGCGGGCCTAGTAAGTCAGCTCACAATCACCACGATTCCTATACTTCTCGGCACCGGAAGACCTCTGTTTGGCCCTCTGCCTAGCGACCAGAAGCTGAGCCTCATCGCTTCCAGGTCTTACGAGTTCGGTTTCGTCCAGAGCACCTACCATGTACAAACAGATGCATAATCCTTGCCTCAAGCGTTCAAGCGTTCTGCCTCCCACTCCCAGCTGCTAGCTCTGTTGGTCCCAGCTCAAAACTCAACCCATGAAGCGTTTTGCGCCAGTGCCCAAGCTCAAAACTCAGCCCGTCGAGCTTTTCGCTCAGTTGCCCAAGCGCAGGGCTGAAGCAATCGAGCACCGAGCCTCCCTAATCAAGCTTTGGCCCACATGAGCCGAGTATTTTGCGCCAGCGCCCGAGTTCAGAACTCAACCCATCAAGCCCAGAGGCCCAAGAGTCAAGCCCTCGGCTTCAGCGAGCTACCTCAGCGCATCACTCACCCCTTGCGCAGGGGGTCTGGGGGAGGCGCTTCGTCCCCCAGTGGGGGGTTTGGGGGGCAAACGCCCCCCATTTCCGGGTTTTCTACCACCCACCACTTCCCCCCTCAGCCCTCAGTCAATGCCCTCAGCCCTCAGCCCCCAGTCAATGCCCAGATCCCAAAAAATCGAAACCCAGCACTCAAACCGCCAAGAAACGCTGAATCACTTCACCCGTCAGTTGCGCCGTAGAGCCAGAAGCGACAATCGAGCCCTTCTGCATAGCGTAATAAATGTCCGCCTGGCGGGCAAAGTGCAGATGTTGTTCAACCAGCAGCACCGAGATATTGTGAGTCTCGATAATTCTGCGCACCGCCGTCTCAATTTCCAGGATGATCGAAGGCTGGATACCTTCAGTAGGCTCATCAAGCACCAGCAGCCGTGGCGAAGCCATCAGCGCTCGGGCAATCGCCAACTGCTGTTGTTGCCCGCCACTGAGGTCGCCGCCCATGCGCCCCAACATAGTTCGCAACACCGGGAACAGCTCAAAAATCTCCTCAGGCACCGTGCGGCTGCCCCGGCGCTCTCGCCCCCGCTTAGCCTCCAAGCCCAGCAGCAGATTTTCCTGCACGCTCAAGCGCGGGATAATCTCACGGCCCTGAGGGACATAGCCAATACCTCGGGCCGCCCGCTGGTCAGGAGACAGGCGCGTGATCTCGGCCCCCTCCAGACGTACCGAGCCGCTGCGCGGGCTCAGCAGCCCCATCACAGTCTTTAGCAAGGTCGTCTTGCCCACGCCATTGCGCCCAATCAGACAGACCATCTGACCCTGGGGCACTTCCAGGCTCACATCACGCAAAATGTGGCTCTGGCCGTAGTAGACATTGAGGTCGGCAACCGCCAGCATCGGCGCGGTGGTGGTGTCCGGGCGGTCCAGCCGTTGAGTTTGGGTCACGGATTCACGCCCTCCACCAGTTCAACCGAGCGCTCGCTCTCCGGCTGCCCCAGATAGACCGCGATCACACGCGGATCAGCTTGCACCTGATCAATCGTGCCTTCGCACAGACGCGAGCCCTCGTGCAACACCGTCACCTGCCGAGCAATCTGACGCACAAACACCATGTCGTGCTCAATCACCAAAACCGAGTGCTCACCAGCCAAAGACATTAGCAATTCGCCAGTTTTTTCAGTCTCTTCGTCCGTAAGACCGGCCACTGGTTCATCCACCAGCAACAAATCCGGATTCTGAGCAATCACCATGCCGATCTCCAGCCATTGTTTCTCGCCGTGAGAGAGCAAACCGGCCTGGATGCCAGCTTTTTCAGTGAGCCCCACGGTTTCCAGCAATTCTGCAACTTTGCGCCGTCCTGGAGTAGAAGAGCGCCCAAAGAGGGTGGCAAAAACACCCTTGTGACGGTTGTAAGACAGCTCCAAATTCTCGCGCGGGCTCAGGTTGAGATAGACGCGGGGCGTTTGGAACTTGCGACCCACGCCGAGAATCGCGATTTGATGCTCAGCCAACGAGCGCAAGGTGCGGCCCTTGAATAAAACCCGGCCCTCAGTCGGCTTGACCTTACCGGTGATCACATCCAAAAAGGTAGTTTTGCCCGCACCATTAGGGCCGATCACCACCCGCAACTCGCCCACCTCCATCTCAAAGTTGAGGTGATTGAGAGCTTTGAAGCCGTCAAAGCTAACCGTTAGGTTCTCGATCTCCAAAATTTTCGAGTTTGTCGTCATGTCGGGCTCCCGCGTGCAGGTCGTCTCAGTCGATGCAGCCAAGCCTGAACCTGTCCCCAACCGCTAGTGCGCAACCAGCCCACTAAACCACTGGGCAACACCAAGACCACCAGCAAGAACAAGCCGCCTTGCAGGAACAACCACACCTCGGGGAATTGCTCACTTAGCAAGCTGCGGGCAAAGTTGACCAGCAACGCGCCCAGGATAGCTCCCACCAGACTGGCCCGACCGCCGACCGCCACCCAGATCACCATCTCAATCGAGAAGGCGATATCCATGGCTCGCGGCGACGCTGAACCAGTCTGCAAAGTGTACAGCGCACCCGCGAGCCCCGCCAAGCCCGCAGAAATCGCGAACACCAGCGTTTTGAACCCAGTTGGGTCGTAGCCGGAAAAGCGCACCCGGCTCTCATCATCGCGGATGGCCACCAACAAGCGTCCGAAGCGTCCACTGGTCAAAGCACGGCAGAGGGCATAAACCAATGCCAGCACCAAAATCGTCAGGCTGTAGAATACCAACTGCGTCTGGGCATCGCTGACGTTCGCGCCAAACAGCGTCTTAAAATCAGTCAGACCGTTGGTGCCATTGATCAACTTCTGCTGGCCATTGAAGAAGTTGAAAAAGATGATGGTCATCGCCTGGGTCAAAATCGAAAAATAAACGCCCCGAATGCGATTGCGGAACACCAAGTAGCCCAACAGCGCCCCCAGCAACGCGGGCACCAACACCACCGCCAGCACTGAAAAGCTGAACGAGTGAAAGGGCAGCCAAAACCCAGGCAGCTCCGTGACGCCGTACAAGGTCATGAAGTCGGGCAGCTTATCGGTCGCCTCCGGCGGAATTTGCAGCTTCAAGTGCATGCCAATGGCATAGCCACCCAGGCCGAAAAACACGCCATGCCCCAGACTCAGCATGCCGGTGTAGCCCCAAATCAAATCGATGCCCAGCGCCGCGATCGCCAGTGCCAAAAATCGCCCCAACAGATTTAAGCGAAAACTGGTCAGGACAGCAGGAGCCACAAAAATCAACAGCAGAGCAATTGCGAGCACAATCCCGACTTCGATTAGCAAAGCTCGCCGCTTGGCCCAGTCCACGCTTTGAGTTCCTAGGCTGGCATCAGCAGTCATGATCTTCCCCTAAGCATCCACAGTCCGTCCTTTCTGCGGGAACATGCCAGCCGGTCGGTATTGCAGAAACACCACAATCAAAATAAACACCATCACCTTCGCCATGCTGGTCGTGGCAAAAAAGGTGAAGAAGTCCACTAGCGGCTGCACCGGCGCGAAAGTCAGCGCCAGAGTACCCGTGCCCAGCACATAAGTGGCAATGCCAATCGCCATCGCCCCGACAACGCTGCCGATGATTTTGCCAACGCCGCCGACTACCACCACCATGAACGTATCCACAATGTAGTTCTGGCCGGTATTGGGCCCCACCGAGCCCAGCAGGCTAACGGCGCAACCGGCAATCCCCGCCAGGCCAGAACCCAGGGCAAAGGTGAGCGCATCTACCTTGCCGGTAGGAATGCCCAAACAGGCGCTCATACTGCGGTTCTGGGTCACAGAGCGAATGCGCAGACCCCAGGGAGAGCGCAGCAGAAATAAATAAATTGCCACCACACAGAGAATGGTCAGCGCGATGATAAACAGCCGCACGTAAGGCAACTGAAAGCTGCCCAAAGGCAAACCGCCACGCAACCAACTCGGCGCAGTAACATCCACATTCTGCGCCCCAAACCAGGGCTGAGTGACCGCCAATTGGTAGGTCTGCGACAGGAGCTGGCCGACCAAAAAGACAATGCCCAGGCACAGCGGCAACAAAATCGCAGTTGCCCCCTTGCGGATCTGCTCGAAATCAGAGCGGCGGCGCAACAGTTGCAAAGCCCCAAAGAACAGCAAGCAAAACAACGCGAGGCAAATCGACAGCACCCAGTTCACACTGCGCACAAACTGCTGCAGGATCAGGCTCACGCCCCAAGTCGCTAGCAGCGTTTCCAACGGTCGCCCATAGAGATAGCGAACCACACCTTTTTCTAGGATCAAGCCCACTAGGGCGGTGACCAGAAATGCCAGCGGCAGCGCGAAAAAGATGTAGACCTCAAACCAGCCGCCGCCCAGCAACTTGAAGCCATTCTGGACCACGTAGGTGGTATAGGCTCCCAACATCATCAGTTCGCCGTGGGCCATGTTGATCACGCCCATCAGCCCGAAGACAATCGCCAGCCCCAGAGCCGCTAGCAACAAAACAGCCCCGATGCTGACCCCACCAAATAGACTATCTAGCAACTGTAGCAACTTGACCTTCCTTCGTTTGAGGGTTGCAGATCGCCGGGGAGAGTTTTGCCTCCCCCCGGCTCAGATTGCTAGATCTTGTATTTGCCTCCCTTGTTCGGATCCGACCAGTCACAGGCAAAGCCTTTGGTATCGCCTACGTACTGGTTCCAGGGAAGCGGCTTGACAGCTTCTTTGGTCTCGTAAACAATCTCGAACAAGCCATCATCCCGGACTTCGCCGATGCGTACAAACTTCGCCAGGTGATGATTATTCTCTAAGGTCACCATGCCTTCGGGGGCATCGAAGGTCTGACCCAGAGCCGCTTTGCGCACCGCTTCTAGATCGGTTGATCCCGCCTTCTCGACGGCCTGCTTCCACAGGTAGACCATGATGTACGCGGCTTCCATCGGGTCGTTGGTCACACGATCCGCACCGTATTTGGCCTTGAAGGCTTCGACGAACTTCTGGTTGGCCGGGGTATCCACGGTCTGGAAGTAGTTCCAGGCGGCGTAGTGGCCTTTGAGGTACTCTACGCCGATCGCTTTCACTTCTTCCTCAGCGATACTGACTGACATTGAGGGATACTTATCGGGTCCCAGCCCCGCACCCTGCAGCTGCTTGAAAAAGGCGACATTGCTGTCACCGTTGAGCGTGTTGTAAATCACGCCGCCATTGGGCAGAGCCGCCTTGAGTTTGGCGATAATCGGCGTGACTTCCGTACTGCCGAGGGGGATGTAATCTTCGCCCACGGTTTTAGCCCCCTTCGCGGCCAACTGCGCCTTGATAATCGTGTTGGCTGTACGGGGGAAAACGTAGTCCGAGCCCACCAGGAAGAAATCTTTGCCCTTGTTTTCTAGCAGCCAATCCACCGAGGGCTCAATCTGCTGGTTGGGCGCGGCACCCGTGTAAAAGATGTTCTTGGAACATTCCTGGCCCTCGTACTGCACGGGGTACCAGAGCATGTGATCTTTGGACTCGAACACGGGCAGCACATTTTTGCGGCTGGCTGAGGTCCAGCAGCCAAAGACGGTCACCACCTGATCCTGGTCGATCAGTTTGGTCGCCTTTTCTCTAAACGTGTCCCAGTTTGAAGCTCCGTCTTCGACAATCGCTTCAATCTGCTTGCCCAAAACGCCGCCTGCGGCGTTGATCTCCGCAATCGCCAATTGCTCGGCATCGACAACGCTCTTCTCGCTAATTGCCATCGTGCCGCTTAGCGAATGCAAGATGCCGACCTTAATCGTTTCTCCAGCAGCGGCAGTAGATTCTGCTGCCACTGGGGTTGCGGCGGTCTCAGAACCGCCAGTTGTCCCGGCAGCACAAGCCTTGAGCAGAACAGTACTGCCGACGGCGATGCCGCCATACTTAATAAACCTGCGCCGACCAAACCTTCGAGTCATCGAGTGCGCCTCACTGACGTAAATAGTGGCTTCTGTGCAATCCTGATTGATTGAGCGCTCGTTACAGGGATTAAGAGCAGCACCGGTTCCGCTGCTCGGTTACACGCAGGTCATTAAATCACCCGTAAAAGGGGTCAATTGTAGTGAAGACTACAGCTTCCTCTCGTTTGCTCGGAGGATAGCGATCCTCAGCGGCGTAATTGCAACCAGAAGGGCGGGCAAGACGCCCGCCCCACCAGCGGTTCCTTGGATTGCAGCGAGATAGGCAGGCTATGCGGCCACAGGCAGGGGCTGGCGCACAACCTGACTGATCGCCTTCACATCGCGCACTAGGTCGGCCAGCATCGCCGGGCTAATCGCCTGCTGCGCGTCGCTAATCGAGGCGTCAGGCACTGGGTGTGCCTCGACGATCACGCCGTCAGCCCCGCAGGCAACCGCCGCTCGCGCCATCGGCAGCACCAGTTCCCGGCGTCCTGTGCCGTGGCTGGGATCAACGACCACTGGCAGGTGGGTCAGCCCCTTGAGCGCGACCACGGTGTTGAGATCCAGGGTGTTGCGCGTGTGCGTCTCGAAGGTGCGAATGCCGCGCTCGCACAGGATCACCTGCCAGTTGCCTTGGGACAGGATGTATTCCGCCGCCAGCAGAAATTCGCTCATCGTGGCGGAGAGGCCCCGTTTGAGCAGCACTGGCTTGCGCGTGCGCCCGACTTCGAGCAGCAGGTCGTAGTTCTGCATGTTGCGCGCGCCAATTTGCAGCACGTCGGCTCGCCCACAGGCGTACTCCACCTGCGCCGGAGACATAACTTCAGTGACCACGGGCAGACCGGTGGCAGCCCCGGCGGCAGCTAGGTAGTCTAGGCCCGCTTCGCCCAGACCTCGGAAAGCGTAGGGCGAGGTGCGGGGCTTGTAGGCTCCGCCGCGCAAGGCGACGGCTCCGGCTTGCTTCACCGCTTGGGCGGCTTCCAGGATTGCCTGTTCGCCTTCGACCGCACAGGGGCCTGCGATCACGATCACCTCAGGGCCGCCGATCACCACGCCGTGACCGAGCTTGACGCGGCTATCGCTGGGTTGGAAGTCGCGGCTGGCAAGTTTGTAAGGCTTGAGGATGGGGATCACCTGCTCGACGCCATCGAGGGCGCGGAACACATTGGCATCTAGGCGGCGGTCATCGCCGATGATGCCGATGATTGTGGTCTCAATGCCTTGGGAGGGGTGGGGTTCGAAGCCGAGCTGCTCGATGAATTCGCAGATCTCGGCGGCTTGTTGTTCGCTGGCGTCGGCTTCCATCACGATGATCATGGCAAGTTCTCCAATTGAAAAAAGGGGTGAGTGAACGGTGAGTGAACGGAGGGGAGCATCAAAAAAACCCGCCTCCTCTGAGCATCAGGGGAGGCGGGTTTAGGTCTTAGAGAGGGACTGGTATTTTCCTCAGCCTGACCTATGGCGCACCTCCGTGGCGCTCCTAAAGGTAAAGCTGTACCAGTACTGGGAAATCTTCATACCCCCCACACTAGCAGAGGCGCAGGGTTGGTTGCCAGTGATCCAGAACACTTAAGCATTGGCCTCGAAGAAGGCTAGCTCTAAGGTCATGGCTCTGCGGTAGGTCGTGCGCACGGCTGGAGTGTCGCTGGCGTAGCGGTCGAGCAGTTGCTCTAGGCGCGTGGCCAGTGCTTCGAAGCCGGGGTCAGCGTAGGTTTGAACCCATTCTGCGTAGGGGTTGTCGGCGGGCGAACCACTGGCGGCCAGCGACTGGCCCAAGAAGGCGTAGAGGCGCATGCAGGGTGTCATCGCGGCGCAGGTATCGCCGATGCTGCCCAAGCCTGCCACGGCCAGCAGAAAGTCGGTGTAAGCCAGGGTTGCAGCACTCGGCGTGACGCCCTGCAGGTCAACGCTCCAGCGCTCGGCGTAAGCGGCGTGCAGTTTGAGTTCCGCCAGTACCCCAGCTAGTAATTCTGAGAAGGCATACAAGCCCTGCCGATCGCGGCTGTGGGCCAGGGCTAGGGCATAGGCGCGAGCGAAGGCTTCGAGAAAGAAAGCATCTTGAGCAAGGTAGTGTTCGAAACTGGGACGCGGTAAACTCCCGTTCGCCAGCCCTTGCACAAAATGATGCTGAAGCGATGCCTGGGCGAGATTTGTGTTCTCCTGCCACAGTGTTTTTGCCAAACTCATTGCCAGCCTCCATGCCGCCCATCTGCTACTGGAATGATCTAAGCAGATCACTTCAACTCTTGCGAGAAACGCTGACCCAAAATCAACCAAGGCTTGAGCAAAATCGAGAATTGCTTGAGCAAAATCAAATAACACTTCAGCAAAATCAGCCAATGCTTGAGCAAAATCAAATAACACTCAAGCACAGTCAATCAAGGCTTGAGCAAAATCAAATAACACTTGAGCAAAACCAATCAAGGTTTAAGCAAAATCAACCAAGGCTTGAGCAAAATCGAGAATTGTTTATGTGAAATCAAATAACACTTAAGCAAAACCTATGAATCCTGACCTCAGATCGACCAACGCTTACTCTGAGGCGAGGAGCGCTTACTCTGAACGCTAGCAATATCATGATTTCAGCGAGCCAGTCTCACGCCGAAGGCCAGGAACTGCGTCACCTGTAGCGGATTGAAATTGTTGTCGCTGACCACAACTAAAGCGCGTCGGCCATCGGCAAACTCGGGGCCAAACGTGAGCCCCTCCAGGTTATCGAGCGGGATCTTCAAGTCCTTAAAGTCCAGGAGCAGTCTTTTCTGAACGGGTTTGAGCGTGGTGAGGTCCACCGTGCTCAGGCTCTCGAGGCCTTGAAGATCCGTGGCTCCAGCCAGCGAGACCTCGAAGAGCCGAATTGTATTGCCAATGCCTGCCGAGAAGGCTCGCTCCAGACTCAGAAGCCTATGGCGATCCAGTGCCAGCAGATCCACCAGGCCATTATTGCCAGCCGTGTGAGTGGCATTCGGCGGCGCAGCCACCGGCTCAGTGAGGTAGAGAAATTCCTGTTCGGGCTGACCAGTGCGCGGATTGTATTTCAAGATGCGGCTGGGACTGCCCTGCTCGACCGTCGCCTCGGGGCCGTCCTGGAGCAGGGCCGCTTCGGTCGCCGTGAACAGGGCAGTTTGATCGGGCGTCAGGGTCAAGCTCTCGAAGGCTAAATTGTTGCGGACGCCACGATTCTGGGCGGGCAGAAATTGGGCAGGCACCGGCAGGGTTTTCAGTGATTGTCCTGAGCGCGAGAACTCCTTGACAAACGGGTTGATCTGCCGACTGCTATCGCCTTCTGAAGCGATGAATAGGCTGCCTCGGCGTGTCAAGGCAATGCCTTCGGGATCCAGGCTCAAGGGGGCAAAGGGCTGACCCGTTTCAGCCAGCAACGTGGTCACATCGGTGAGGGTCACGCCGCCCTCTTTCAACGCCCCCTGGCTGAGATCGATCGTCAAGGTGTAGAAACGAGCCGGGGCTTTTTGGCTGCGGTCGTCGGAGATGCTGTAGTAAAGCTGCCTACGGACGTCGTAGGTAATCCCAGACAGGCCCCCCACTTCGGTGCCCTGGAAAACAAAGCCGGTGGGCAGGCTCACCTGTCCCAGAAAATCGACGCTGGCAACGGTCAGAGACTGAGCTGGCGCTCCGGCCAGCATTAGGCTAATCAGGCCGCCGAGCAGTGAGAGCAGCACCAGTTGTCCAAGGCTGCGAACGCGGTTCACAAGAGCACCGGCAATTGCAAGTGCGAGGGAAACTCGGGGCTGTGATGAATCTGCTGGGTCGCCATTTGGAAATCGCTCACCCGTGCTTCATAGGGCCAGACGGTGCTGTTGGCATTGCGGTCGATCCAGGGGAATGCCGCCGAGGCCACGGTGATCTGCAAACGATGCCCCGGCGCAAAGCTATGGCAGGTCGGGCGTAAGCGAATGCGATAGCGCTGCACCTGATCGGGCACCAGCCATTCGGGTTGGGTCCAGCTGTTACGGAAGCGGGCGCGCAGGACGCCGCAGGTGATCAACAGGCTGCAGCCGTTTTCGTCTACGTCCATTAGCTTGACCACCCAGTCGGTATCGGGGGCGCTGCTGGCGGCGTACAGCTCAAACACTGGCGTGCCTACAATTGCCAAGACGTAATCCAGGCTGGGGCTGGTGTAGCAAACCAGGTCGGTGCGCTGATGCACGCCGCGCTGATCGTAGGGACCATAGGCCGTGGTGGGATTGGCGATGCGCGGGTCGTAAACGTAGAAGTCGGGTGGCTGCTGGCTGGGCAGCTCGGTGGAGAGCACGCCATCACCATCGGGGCCATGCGCCAAACCCTGGCTGTGCAGATAGACGTTGCTAACGCTGGTCTCCGGTGGCCAGCTAGGGTAATCGAGCCAGCGGTTTTCGCCCATCAAGAAGACTTGGACCGGCGGCTCGTCGAGCACGCCAGTCGGCTCGCCTTTGAGCCAGTGGTCAAACCAGCGCACCTGCAGCTGATCGACTGGCGAGGCGGCGGCAGCGCCGTAGTCTACCTCGCCCACGCGGCGCAGCCAGGGCAGATGTCGCCAGGGTCCGGCGATCAGCTTCTGCGGTTGCGCAGTCATGCGCGTGGCTTGCACGTAAGTGTTGAGCGTGGCTTCGATGAACAGATCGGCCCAGCCTGCGATGTGCAGAGCGGGCAAATCGTAGTGCGCAAAGCGGGAGAGCGGGTTGAGCTGTTGCCAGTAGGCGGCGTCGGGCTGTGGGTTGCGGACCCAGTCGAAGAAGTGCTGCCCCTGGTCCTCACCCTTGAGCAGCGGGAACTCGCTGAGTGGCGTGTGGCTCAGCCACTGCGAGATCTGCGCTTGCCCGGTCTGCCAGTCGGTGGCTTGCGGTTCGAGGCCGCCAAACCAGGCGCGGTTCTGGGCCAGTTGCAAGCTCCAGGGCAGGGCGAAGTCCAGCGCCAGCGCGCCGCCGAAGTAGTACCAGCCGTGATAGAAATCTGCCGTCGCCATCGCCGGGCAGATGGTGACCAGTCCCGGCGGTTGCTCCACGGCGGCCTGAATCTGGGTGACGCCCTGATAGGAAAAGCCGTACATGCCCACGCGGCCATTGGAGCCGGGCAGTTCCTGGGCGCACCACTGCACGGTGTCGTAGCCGTCGTCGTATTCCTGGGCGAAGGGGTAGAACTCGCCCTCAGAGCGGTCGGTGCCGCGTACCGCTTGAATTACGACCGTGTAGCCCTGGCGGGCATACCAGGCCGGGTGGGCGTAGGTGACCGTGGAGGCGATGGCGCGACCGTAGGGCAGGCGCATCAGCAACACAGGCAAGGTATCAGACACCTGCGGTCGATACACGTCGGCGCTCAGACTCACGCCGTCGCGCATGGGGATCCGCAGGTCACGCTCAACCGTCAGACCGGGCTCACCAAATTGGATGGACATAAGCGAGGAGAAGCTGTTGAACTCCGACTGAGGCTTCAGCCGCTGACTTAGGATGCGACATCCCCCCGAGCTTAGGGGGCCGGGGGGCCTCAGCCTTCGCTAACAGTACCAAACCTGGCGCAGCTCAGTTTGTCCAACCGGCTGTCATTTTGAAGGGTCAGGCGTTCTTATAGTGCGGATCGACCCAACAGCGGGGCAAGCTTTCGCCCGAGGGAAAGACTAATTCGGCTTTGCCAAAGCGAGCCGGATCCTGCTTTTCTTCGCCGTGCTGTGATTGTGCCGAAATATCGGCCTCACTGGGATTGACCAGCTGAGTAATGTCATTCACTTCGACCAGTTCCGCAGTTGATTTGTGCTGGAGCAGCATTGCCTTCTCTTGAGTTCTTCTCCCTCATTCAAGCGAAAAGCTCGTCGCTGGGCATCTCCCCTGGGCCAGAAGCACCGCTTCAGCCGCCAGCAGCCCCAGATCGGGGCGCAGATCCTCGTCGCCCGGTCGCCGCCCTCAGCCAGCACGGGTCGTCCTAGGGCGGCGACCTGTGGCGAACCGCCTCAACCCTGTAGCCAACCGGCGGCAACCTGTGGTGAAGCAGCGGCAGCTTGCAGCCATCCAGCCTCGCTTGGCTGGAAGCCAGCGGCAGCTTGCAGCCATCCAGCGGGAACTGGTAGGCAAGGAGCGGGAGCTTGGGACAGAGCCCCTCAAACTTGCGAGAAACCTGCTCAACTCTGTGATAGCTCGGGGTCAGCCTGCTGCTGAGCAGCGGAGCTCTTGTAGTAATTCTGATTCGCCGATAAGACCTGGATTTAGTGGGAAGAGAGGCACCTGGATTGGCAACGGATAAAGAACGGATGTAACGGATGGGAACTTGAGAGGCTGACCGGTCGCCCATCCGTTACATCCGCTCCCGAATCCGTTGCCAATCCAGGTGCGGAACCAGGCATAAAAGCGGGCAAGCTTTCAAGTTCTGAAAGATGCCCACGCAGTATTATGCGGATAAACCAGGGCGGAGGTCGTCCTATGTCCCTCACCATCGCCGACCTTGAGCAAGTCCAAGCCGAGCACCCCGACTGGCAACTCGAGCTAGTCGATGGCCAGATCCTGCTCATGGGACCCAGTGATTACCTTTCAGAAGAGATTGGCGCAGAACTGATCAGGCAACTGGGCAACTGGGTCCGGCCCCGTAGACTAGGACGCGTCACCGGTTCCAGCGCTGGCTTCATCCTGCCCAATACAGATCTCCGTGCTCCAGACGTCTCATTGGTCCTAGCCTCAAAGCTCAAACGCAGTCAACGAGACTTTGCCGAGTTGGTGCCCGATCTAGTCGTCGAAATCAAATCTAAAAGCGACCGTATCTCGCCCCTGCGCAAGAAGATCCAACTGTTCTTAGAGCTGGGGGCTCAGGTCGGCATCCTGATCGACCCCGACCTACAAACGCTCACGGTCTACCGGCTCACAGGCGAACCGATCGTGCTCCAAGATGGCGATCTCCTGACCCTGCCCGACTTGCTCCCCGGCTGGACCTTGGCCATCTCCGAGCTGTGGCCGCCTGTGTTTGAATAGCTGGTTTAAATAACCCGACTGCGCAACAGAGCCTTCACCCCGGTTCCGGCAGCGAAAACGCAGCCATCTCCAACAGCGCTGGAGCCAGCTTCTGCGCCATCAACCCCAGAACCTCCTCCCCCTTCGCCGCCGTCGCCGGACGCGGATCGCCCAAGACCCCGCTCCTGGACAGATCCCCCGTCAGCCAGCCAAACCCCAGGCCGCCCTCAATGTCCAGCAGATTCAAGAAATTACGCACCACCGGCAGCTCCGCCACATAAGCCTCCGGTTGTACCTGCTCCGGCGCAATCGCCAACAGAATCGAGGTCTCAAAATCGCCCGCGTGAATGCCATAGCGCAACTCCACCGGGTCAAACAGATACGATAGATCGCCCAATAAGCGAAATGGCGTAACCGGAAACACCAACAAATCCAAAGTGGTTCTGACATCGCGCGCCACCAGATCCAGCACTGGCGGATTGCCCCCATGACCATTGAGCAACACCAACCGCTTGAAACCACTCGCCGCCAAACCGCTGGCAATCTGCATCAACGTGTCAATCAGCGTCGTCGCCTCCAGAGCAATCGTGCCCGCAAAGCCCAGATGCTCATTGCTCTTGGTATAAGCCAAGGTCGGCAGCACCCACACCGGGCTCTGTTCCGGCAGCAGCAGAAGGGTCCGTTCCAACACCGCCTCCGCCACCAGACAATCGGTGTGCAGCGGCAAATGCGGGCCATGCTGCTCAATCGCGCCAATGGGCAAGATCACCAGACCCGGATCCTTGGGCAAGGCAGCAACCTGAGCGCTAGAGAGCCGAGTCAACTGGTGAAAATCACAGCAAGGCGTCGGTAAAAACATAAGGCAAGATAGAAGACCCGCCAAGACCGCCTCACTACAATGAGTTGGCAACCCACCGTGAGGTTATGCAGTGTCCGAGCGTTTTTACCTTAAGAATATCCGTCAGCAGCCTGTTTGCTCTCGCTGCCCGTTTTGTTCCGAAGACATTGACTTCATCCACACCGGCTTAGGCGAAAGTCTTGAAGTCAGCAAATCCCAAGGCACCGCTGTGGCCGCCTTCCTATTCCAGCCCATGAGCAGCCTCGAAGCGGCAGCTAAACGCTTCTTCGCCCTGCCCATCGACGAGACCTTGCTTGGCAAGAAACGCTTTGGCGTCGCCGGGATGTGCCCCTGCCAGCAACAAGCCCTGTGCGCCTGCCCAGCTTGTGGCCAGGTGCAAACCCCCGCATCACGCTTCGTGCAAACCTGCAAAAGCTGCGGCGTCGAGTATGCCTTCTGAAGCGCTGCCTTGGGGCGACTAACGCTCTTGGTGGTGTTGGTCAACCAGGTCCGCCCGCATGTCGGCCCGCCGCTCCAAGCGGGGCGGCAACAACTCCGAACGACGTCGGGGCGGCAGCGAAGGCGATGACGGCGGCGTGTTAATCGAGTGAATCACTTGCATCGTCCGCGAAGAACGCTGCTGCTGCGAGAATGAAGAGAGCACTCCCGCCAGAATCGCGCCGCCGCTGATCGTCAGCACCATGCCGCCCAACGCCCAGAAAATACCGGGGACCGTCGAGCCATTGGCCGACTCCAAGCGCTGAACCTGCTGAGCCTGAGGCGATAAGGCCGGATTCACCTGCGCTGCCAGCACATCGGCTCTGGCCTTAGAAGTTAGAGTATCGATCACCATCTGCTGGTCGCGCACCTGAGCTTTGAGGCGCTCGGTCTCGGTCTGCTGCTGATCGAGCTGATCCTTTAGACGTTCCGTGTCAGTTTTCTGCCGCTCTAGCAAGCGCTCGGTGTCCAGCTGCTGCTGATCCAACTGGGTTTTGACTTGGCGCTCTAAATCCGCACTCAACGTCGACAGATCGGACGAACTTGGGGCCTGAGCCATCAGCGGCCTGCTCAATGCCGACTCCTCAGTCTCAGCCGACAACGGGCGGGGAGCCGGAAGATTAGATTCGCCCAGACTGACACCACCTTTGAGGAAGACGAGAGCCGCAATCCCTGCGAAGGCAGATCCTGCAAGAAACGCCATACTATCGCTCATCGTCCTCGCCTTTGAACCACAACTGAATCACTACTCGCCACCGCTGAACCGACCTTAGCATCCATCACTCTAACCCCATTTGGAGCGGGGCTAACACCCCGCGAGGATTAGGGGAATGCAGGAACTTCGAGCAGGTACTCCATACCCGACTTACATTCAAAACCACATCCGTCAGGTTGTCCACTAAAAATAATGGCAATCTGGCTCGAACTTCATAATTTTGGGTTGGCACACTCGATTTCAGTCTGCTGAACAGACCCGCAGCAGACGCTGCGATTCTCAGAGCAGCGGCGCGCCCCGATGATTCAGAGTATGGGCAAGTCAGTAGCCCCTAGCCCTGACTGGAGTTGAACAGTAGTAGCCCCGGCAAACAGTGGTCGTGAAGTCCTCAGTACGCTCAATCGCTTCTAGGGTTGCAGAATCATGCTCCACTCTTGGGTCTGAGTATTCCAAAAGGGCGCGGAGGTTTCGCCAACCACATTCGGTCCCCAGTAGCGGCGGGTACCGTCGGTTGCAAAGGCCACGATAACATCGCCCGCGGTCACTTTGAGGTCGGACTCAGGGATCGACAACTTCAATCCCTGCAAGCCCCCCTCGCCGGGCGCAAAATCCCAGTGAATCGGCTCTGAACTTGCGGTAGCCTTCGCCGAACTCGCTGCACCTGCACTGCGCGGCATCAGGACCACGCGAATGGGATGGTCGGTTTGATTGCCAACTCGCAAGGTTCCCCCTTGGCCACGTGCCTGATTGCCTGGAATCGGTCGGGCAGCTGCGGACTGGGAGGTGCTTGCTGAGCGCATGGGCTGGTCGGGGACCACGTAGTCAGACGCGGGCAATTCGGTGAGGGTCGCCTCCGGAACCGAGCTGCCTTCCGAGGAACGGGGCGAGGGGCCAAAGAAGCGGCTGAGCTGAGGCATTCCTAACATCGTGACTCCCCCTACAGCGACCAGGACAATAATTAGAGCAGGGTAGGTTTTGGCCGCATTCATGCAAGCATCCTGAAGGAACTGAGTGAGATTCAATGCCAGCAGCAGAAATCTGCCAAGAGACAGCGACATGAAGTGCATCCAAGCCTATCGCTGCACCTGATGTATCTCAGGCGACCTACAGTGAGAGAACAATGCCGAGCGGCAGCCGTAGTATCGATGGAATTGGATTCAACGGCAACCCTAAGGGCGGGCTGCGAGAGCTGTCTGAAGTGGCAAGTGAAATTCTTTCTTCAGCTTACCTACTAATCCTAGAACTGAGCTAGATCCAAAAATAGGGATTTTAAGCAGATGGCTGAATGGCATTGGCCAAGTGATCGGCAGTCACCTGAACTGAGGCAATGGCTCGCTCATAGGGCAACCGAGTGGGGCCTAGTATGCCGACGCTTCCCACTGGTATGCCTCCCAGCCGATAGGCTGAGCTGATCAGCGAGCAATGGTGCAGTGGCTCTAGTGGGTTTTCCGAGCCAATGCGCACAGAGACGCGTCCAGAACCGTTCGGGGTCCTCTGAGCCTTCGATCGGCTGTCAACAGCGTCAGCGCTAGCGTCCGGGTCGGGGCTGTCCGGTGCGGCCTCGGACCACTCGCAGATCAGAGGCCAGAGCTGCTCACGCTCTTCTTCGAGGATCTGAATCAGATCTTGAACCTGCTGACGCTCCGAGAACTCGGGCTGCCGCAAGACCTCTGAGACGCCACTAATGAGGATGTGGCCCGCGCTGGAACTGCTGGCCTGGAGCGCCAGGAGGGTCAGCATACGGCGCAGGAATTCCGCATAGCGGTAAAACTCCTGGTTGAGATCCGCCCAGTCCAAGGCAGCCAATTCGCTCAGGCGGCGACCCCGCAGTTGAGCATTCAAAAAGTTGCTCAGAATTTGGAGCTCGCGCTCCAGAGCGTCGGTGTCCGCCTGGGCTTCAGCCTCGAGCACCGTCGGCAGATCCATCACGACCGAGCGCGTCTGGTAGGAGTCGAGCACCGCCACCACCATCACCCGCTGCGCCGAGACCAGCACCAGCTGGAGATGTCGGATCGCGACTGTATGAGCTTGGGGGACGGTAATTAGGGCGATGCAACCGCTCACGGCTGCCAAGAGCTGGGCCGCTCCACGTAGGAGTAGCTCCAGATCACCACCGTAGAGGTTGAGGTCTGAAAGTGGCTTGCCCCCGGCACTCAGATGCTCGGCGACGTAGCGGCTCAGCTCCCGCAGCAGGGCCTTGGGCGGTGCGATCAGCTCGTTGACATAAACCCGATAGCCCGAGTCCGACGGCACCCGCCCGGCAGAAGCATGAGGCTGATAAAGCAGACCAGACTTCTCTAGGCCCGACATCGTGCTCCGTACCGTTGCCGGGCTGACGCCAAAGTCATATTCCTTGACCAGGATCTTAGAGCCCACTGGCTCAGCAGTCGCAACGTAGCGCTGAATAGTCGCCCAGAGAACCCGTTGCTGTCGGCTGGTCAACTTGACCTTCATAGCAGGGAGCTGACCGGGGCAGCGAGAAAGGGAAAATGATGGAGAGCGGTAACCTTAGCCTAAGTATGGCCAAGAACAAACGCTGTAAATGTGTTGATCATAACATCACAGGGCCTATCGTCCTGGCTGATCCCCGGCCTTCTACCCTATGTCTTGCCATGTCTCGCCCCCTCTTCTCTCACTCATCGAATCTCTCACCCGATCCGGAGGCCACGCTGGAACAACGCTATCCGGCGTCGTTTGCCCGAGAGCAAACTCATGACTTTGACGCGATCATCATCAGGCGGCTTCAGCTTGCTGCCCTATTGAGCCTGGCTGTCTTATCGTTAACCTTTGGGATCAGTCGCTTGTTGTCCGATCTCAAGCCGTCACCGCCCAAGAGTCTCCCGCCTGCCTCGGCCCTGCCTAGTCCCGCGCGGCTAGCGGCGTAGACCCAAAAGCTGCTGGGGCGAGGCAAGCAGGTTGATTCTGACCCAGGTGAGCTGGCCCTCACAGTTGAGCCGGAAATGCCAGGCAACGTTGACGCTCAACAGAGGAGTTTGCACCTGACCGGTCACGGTTACCTGCAGCTGAGCCTCTTGATCCTCCTCTACCATCTCAGACCAGCTCTGGCCAGGCTTGAGCTGCATGCCCCGTGCTTCTCGCTGGAGATAGGCAGCGATGGCCGTAGGTCCTGAGACCGGAGACTCAAACGGTGGCTGCAGCACCCCCTCAGCGGCGAATAGGGCAGCAGTTGCCTCAAACTCACCAGCGTTGAGGGTTTCGAAGTAACGCAGAACCGCTAACTGCTCGCGACTTGCAGCCGTCTCAGCAGCACTAGGAAAAGATTGAGAGCCCATAGAAGTCATGGAGTCATCCATCTAAATCATCTAAATTCAGATCCACTCAGACAGCCCAAGCACTCAACACTGACTGCCCCACACATCGTGACGCAGGCGAGACACCTAAGGCATCCCCCCGCCTATCGATGACAACCTCGTCCAGTGCCATAATCCGTGGTCAGAACTCGGGACTCAGTGCAAACTGCTCGGAGCTTGACGTAAAAAACTAAAGATCCACAGCAAACAACTCGGACTTCGGAGCTTAAAGCTCCGCCCTTGCAGCCAAGAACTTGAACCTCAGAGCCAAATACGCCGCACCGCCAGCAAAAAACTCGGAGTTTGGCGCTTGAGGCTCGAACCATGGCGTTCGCAGCCTGAGGCCACAAGCGAGGCTCTGCAAACTGGCCGTTGCAGAGCCATTTCACCTTCAACAAGCGACAGCTCCCCCTCAGAGCGCACTAGCGCACTATTCTGCCCCCCAACTTGGGTTACAGCAATCAGATCAGTGGACAACCGAATGACCCCGACTTAAGCAGTCAGTAACTTAAGCAATCAGCCACCCCTTGCGCAGGGGGTCTGGGGGAAGCGCTTCGTCCCCCAGTGGGGGGTTTGGGGGGCAAACGCCCCCCATTCCGGGTTCTCTGACCCATCGCGACTTTCCCCCTAAGCCTCCTAAGCCCCTAACTCAGTGCCATCAGCTCCAAGTCTCTACATCCGACCCATCTTGGCAAACCGGCCCAGCCCCAAGCTGCCCAGCTCTGGTGGCGCAGCCTGAGTCAACCACTGACTGAGCAGCCGCCCCAGCAGAGGACCAAACTTAAAGCCATGGCCACTGTGGCCGCAGCAAGCGTAAAACCCCTCAGGTCCCACCTGATCCACAATCGGCATCCAGTCTGGGGTGACATCATACAGACCGCTCCAGCCGCCGCGCAAGATCGGCGGTCTAGCCGTCGGATAGCGCTGGTGCCACTTCTGCGCCAAAGGCGCCAAGCGAGCACCAGGCACACTGTCATCAAAAGCATCCGGGGCTATAGGATCCTGGGTTTGACTGCGGTCGAACCAGCCAATGAAAGTGTCCTGGCCCCCAGCGCGAAAAGAGGTGCCCTGCACAAAGTCATTCACACTCAGGTGCGACGGCCCAAAATCCGCCGGTCGCTGCAAGACCGCCATCACCTGACGGCAACAGACCAATGGCAGCGCGATCCCCGCCCACTGCGCAACCTGCGCTGCCCAGGGCCCCGCACAGTCCACCACAACCGGCGTTGCGATCTCCCACTGGCCTTGAGCGCTGCGGGCTCGAACGCTACGGATGCAGCCATCGGCCTGAACCCCAATCGCCTGGGTCTGCTCACAGAACTCGACCCCCGCCTCTTGCCCCCTAGCGATCAGAGTGGCCAAGGTCTGAGTCGGGTCAGCATAGCCTGCACCCGGCTGATAGCTGGCCAGAGCCAGATCCTCGGTATAGATACGGCGATCTAGCTCAGACAGCTCAGCGGCACTGAGCGGCGTGACCTGAACGCCCAGTTGCTGCTGCATCGCGACGGACTGTTGCAAGCTTTCGCGCTGGTCTGGGCCAACCAACACCACCAAGCCAGTCTGGACAAACCCCGCAGGCCCGCCGTAATGCTCAGCAAAGTTGGCGAAGATCTCCAGGCCAGCACGAGCCAAACTGACCAAAGCCGGATCGGTGTAGTGCTGCGAGATAACTGCCAGAGAGCGCCCGGTCGACCCGCCGCCCAGGTATCCCTTTTCCAGGAGTGTGACTTGGAGACCCGCACGCGCCAAATGCAGGGCCACGCTAACCCCCGTGATCCCCCCGCCAATGACCACAATATCTGCGGTCTGACTCATGCGCCGTGCTCCCCACCCCCGCTCAAGCACCCCATTACCATACCAGCCGTCAGCCGAGCCAAGCTTGATCCCCAGCCCTGGCGACCCTGTAGACGCAAGTAAGCCTTACAGCAAGTGAGCCGAGCCGCGCAGCCGACCATACCAGCGCAGCAACACTCGGGCCAACCGATCGGGGTTGTGGCGGATCAGACCAGACTCATCTTGTTCCATGACCTCGGCCAGCAATACTCGGCAGTCCAGACTGACCAGCTGCTCGCGATCCAGTAGCACGGGATGCGCTCCGACTTCCCGGTAGTTCTGGATCGCCTGCTCCGAAGGCGGCGTGCGCTGCACTAGCACGGCGTCAAACAGACGACAACCCGCTGCCTGGTCGATGGCCCGAACGTGATCGGACACCGCATAGCCCTGAGTCTCACCGGGCTGGCTCATAATATTGCACACGTAGATGCGCGGCACTCGACAGGCTTGCAAGGCATCTACGATCCCGTCCACTAACAGATTGGGGATCACGCTGGTGTAGAGGCTGCCAGGACCCAAGATCACGTAATCGGCTTCGCGCAGTGCTTTGAGGGCGCGGGGCAGAGCCGGTGGCTGCGCCGGAGTACAGCCAATGCGCAGAATCGAGCCACCTGCTTCGGTGATGTTCGACTCGCCTTCAATGCGCCGCCCGTCGCTTAATTCCGCCCACAAAGACACATTCGCCAGGGTGGCAGGCAGCACCCGCCCCCGCACGGCCAGAACCGCTGAGCTAGCGGCAATCGCCTGCTCCAGGTCGCCCGTTACCTCGCTCATGGCGGTCAGGAACAGATTGCCGAAGCTGTGGCCGACCAGTCCATCCCCAGCTTTGAAGCGATATTGGAACAGTTCGGTGAGCAGCTTCTCTTCATCGGCCAGCGCCGCCAGACAGTTGCGAATGTCACCCGGCGGCAGAACCCCAATTTCACGACGCAGACGGCCCGAGGAACCGCCATCATCCGCGACAGTCACAATCGCCGTAATGTTGGCGCTGTAGTGCTTGAGACCGCGCAGCAGTGTAGATAGCCCCGTACCCCCGCCGATCGTGACAATTTTGGGTCCCCGGTTCAAGCGTTGGTGGTTGCGCAGCAGGTCCACCAACTCGGCATCCCCCTCCGGCATCAGCACCTGGGTGAGCGTGCCCAGCACCCGCTTCTGCCCCCACCAGATTAAGGCGATGCCGACCACCATGGCGATGGGGCCGCTGACGTTATTGGGAAAAACGCGGGCTAGGGCTTCGAGCAAGTTGCCGATAAAGCGCGTAACGTAGAAAATCGGCGTCAACTTAAACGAGATCGCCAGCCCCAAACTGGTCAGGAGCACCCCAACCGCGCTGACCACTTGCCAGCGCTTGACCGATAGCCCTGGAGACAGCCAGTGATACCAGCGGCTCTTCGTAGCAGATGCAGAGCGAAATCGAAACATCATCAACGCTCACTTCTAGGCGGCAGCAATGTTAAAGCATCACACCAGCACTACACCGTCAACACCGCAACGTCTGTCCCAATAACCTTGAGGGTCTGATCCCAAGGATCGGTCGGCAGGGTGTCCACCCAGGCTTCCTGAAAAACGATACCAGCCGTCACCAGCTCCGTTCGACCCAGTCTGGCCAACAGCCGGTCGTAGAAGCCGCCGCCGTAGCCTAGCCGGTAGCCTCTGCGGTCACAGGCCAAGGCAGGAATCAACAACAGGTCGGCTTGACCAGGCTCTTGCCGCGGCCAGCTGGGATCGGGCTCCAGAATACCGTAGCGTCCGGGCCGGAAAGCGCCACCGGCAGGGCGTTGATGCCAGCTCAGTTCCTGGCCGACACAGCGAGGAAAAGCCCAGACTTGCCCCGTCGCAACCTGCCATAAGCTGCTGAGATCGGGCTCATTGCGGAAGCTAACGTAGGCCAGGATCGTGCGCGCTTTGCCGAACACAGGCCACGCTTGCAGCTGGGCGCAAAGGTTTGCCGAATTGCGCTGCCAAACTTCGGGCTCCAGGGCCAGACGCGCCGCCAGAAATTGACGGCGCAGTTCGGCTTTAGGGGTAGAAGCAGCCCTGCTGTGCAGTTGCATAGAACACCAGAGGCCCTTAAGCGACCGGGACCGGCTGGCAGTGTTCTTGATACCAGTGGATGGTGTTGCGCAGGCCGTCGGTCAGACTCACCCGGGCGGTGAAGTTGAACCAGTCGCGAGCACGCTGGGTATCCAGGCAGCGGCGCGGCTGGCCATTGGGCTGATCCGTCTCCCAAACCAGCTCGCCCTTGAAGTCCATAAGGCTGGAGATCTGCTCGACCAGCTGCCGAATCGGAACTTCCTCGTTCGTACCCAGGTTGACCGGCTCTGGGCCATCGTAGTGCTGGGCTCCCATGACGATACCCCGAGCCGCGTCATCCACATACAGAAACTCCCGCGTGGGCGTGCCGTCTCCCCAAACCGGCAGCTGATGCTCCTTGCGCTCTTTGGCCTCGTAGACCTTGCGAATCAGGGCCGGAATCACATGAGAGCTGCGCGGATCAAAGTTGTCGCCGGGGCCATAGAGGTTCACCGGTAACAGGTAAACGCCGTTGAAGCCGTACTGGGCGCGGTAGGCTTGTAGCTGCACCAGCAGGGCTTTTTTGGCGATGCCGTAGGGAGCGTTAGTCTCCTCCGGATAGCCGATCCAGAGATCCTCCTCCTTGAAGGGAACCGGCGTGAACTTGGGATAGGCACAGATGGTGCCTACACAGACGAACTTCTGCACACCCGCCAGGTAGGCTTCGTGGATGAGCTGAGTGCCCATCATCAGATTGTCGTAGAACAGCTCAGCAGGTTTCTCTCGATTGAGGCCGATGCCGCCGACGTGAGCTGCCAGGTGGATCACTAGGTCTTGGCCCGAGACAGCCTGGCGGCAGGCGTTCTGAAGGCGCAGATCCGTCTCGCGCGAGCGGGGGACGGTGATTTTGTCTGGGTTGGCCCCAGCGGCGACCAGCTGGGCAACGACCTGACGGCCCAGGAAGCCGGAGCCGCCAGTCACCAGGATGCGCTTGTCTTGGAGATTCATAGCAGGATACTCCGGAAACAGGAAGGCTCAGGAAGCAAAGCTGCCAGCGTTCATCCGAACTGTGGCATGGTCAGTCGTTGGAACACCATTACTGTTGGGCGAGGTCAGGCCCAGTGCCGCCAGGTCAGCATCCACCATCAGTTCCACCAGTTCCTGGAAGGTCACCGAAGGTTTCCACGCCAAGTGCGTCTTAGCCTTGCTGGGATCGCCCAGCAGCAGTTCCACCTCAGCGGGTCGGAAGTAGCGCGGATCGATCTCTACGTAGTCGTTCCAGTTCAGGTTGACCCGCGCGAAGGCGATGTCGAGAAACTCGCGAATCGAGTGGGTCTCGCCGGTCGCGACCACGTAGTCGTCGGGCTTCTCCTGCTGCAGCATCAGCCACATTGCCCGCACATAGTCCTTGGCGTAGCCCCAGTCCCGCTTGGCGTCCAGGTTGCCCAGGTAGAGCTTCTTCTGCTGGCCTGCCACAATGCGGGCAACCGCACGACTGACCTTGCGGGTGACGAAGGTTTCACCGCGCCGGGGCGACTCATGGTTGAACAGGATGCCATTGCAGGCAAACAGGTCGTAGGACTCGCGGTAGTTGATCGTCTGCCAGTGAGCGTAAACTTTGGCGCAGGCATAGGGACTGCGGGGGTAGAAGGGGGTGTTTTCCCTCTGAGGAACCTCTTGCACCAAGCCAAACATTTCTGACGAGCCCGCCTGATAGAAGCGCACCTCATCACCTGTGCGATGCTGATAGTCGCGCAGTGCCTCCAGCAAGCGCAGGACGCCCATGCCCACAGTGTCCACGGTGTACTCAGGCGAATCGAAGCTCACCCGCACGTGAGACTGTGCACCAAGATTGTAAATTTCGTTGGGACGAACTTCCTCAAGGATGCGGCGGAGGGTTGTGCCGTCGGTGAGGTCACCGTAGTGCAAGTACAACCGCGCACCCGGCACATGTGGATCTTCATAGATATGATCAATCCGGTCGGTGTTGAAGGTTGAGGTGCGGCGCATGATACCGTGAACCTCGTAGCCCTTCTCCAATAAGAACTCTGACAGGTAAGACCCGTCCTGTCCCGTGATGCCAGTCAGCAACGCACGCTTCCGCTGGGTCATCCATTCCTCTCCCGAATCCTTGAAATTACAATCGAGGCCTGGAGAGCTTGGTAGCGACATAGCCGCCTAGGCTCCACAGGCTCCGACCACCTACCCTAACTTACCGATCGGGTTTGCAATGTTTAGCCCCCGTGTAGTCTGCATGAAGACTCTGCGGATCCCTCCGTTGGAGGGGCAACTCAGGGGGCTGCTATCCAGGCTGGGGCTTAGCGTCTAGTAGGCACCATTGCCCTTGGGGAAGAAGACAACCCGCAGGGTGCGTAAGATGAGCCACAGGTCAAACAGCGGGTTGTGGCTGCGCACGTACAGCAAGTCCATCTGGATCCGCTTGTCGTAGGGAACATCATTGCGTCCCGAGACCTGCCATAGGCCAGTGATGCCTGGCCGGATGGTTAGCACCTTGTCGATACTGGTCCCATAACGGGGCAGCTCGGCTTCGACCAGGGGTCGAGGGCCAACGACGCTCATATGACCCATCAGAACATTCAGGAACTGGGGGAACTCGTCCAGACTGGTGATGCGTAGGAACTTCCCGATCCAGGTGATTCGGGGATCATGACGCAGTTTGAAGTTCTCTTCGAACTCCTCGCGCAGATGCGGCGAGGACAGCATCAGGTCCATCAGCATCTCGTCGGCGTTGTTGATCATGGTACGGAACTTGAGGCAACCGAAGGGGGTTCGGTCTCGACCAATCCGCGTCTGAACGTAGAATATTGGCCCCGGCGAGCTCAAAGCGATGAGCAGCGCTAGGGTCAGGTAAACCGGTGAAAACAGAGTCAGGACCATCGCGCTGAACACGATGTCAAAAGCACGCTTAGCGAAGTCCTTGTCGAAACCGCTTAGCGCAGTCGCGACCAGCTTACCGGAGATGAATGGACTCTCGGCAGTCATTTCGTTTGTCGACCCACACCACACACGCCCTGATCATAAGCCCACTGACGAAGGAATGGGTCAACGTGCTCTCGTCTTGGCTAGGGATCAACGGCCAAAGCATTCGCGGACTCTGCTCTCCACAAAGGCTGTATAGCGCTCAGTGAAGCGGTTTCGGTCGAATTGCTGAGCGTGCTGATGAATGAAAGCAGGGCTAAACCGCTTCTGCTGCCGTTCGAATTCTTCGACCGCTTGAATCAAGTCTGCCTCACTCTGCTCGTCGAACAGCAAACCTGTTGCGCCCTCGGGATGCTGCCTCAGATCACGGACCGTTTCACAGGACCCACCCCTACCGTAGGCGATCACAGGGGTGCCGCTGCCCTGCGACTCGACCAACGCCATACCGAAATCTTCCAGGGCGGCGTACACAAAGGCCTTGGCTTGTCCCAGATAGTCTGCCACCACTGCATCAGGTTGAAACCCCAGTACCTGTACATTAGGACCGGCCAGTCTGCGAATCTCAGGCAGTTGCGGTCCCTCGCCAATCACCACCAGAGGACGGCCCAGCTGGTTAAAAGCTCGAACGATCAAGGCAATCTGCTTGTAGCCCACAAGCCTGGAAACCGTAACGTAATAGTCCTGTTTCTGCTCTCGCAGCGGGAAGCGCTCGAGCTGCACCGGAGGATAGATCACTTCAGCGTTACGGCGGTAGCAGCGCCAAATGCGACGGGCAGTATTCTGGGAATTGGCAATAAAGCTATCCACCCGATTGGCTGAGATCACATCCCACTGGCGCAGGCGGTGCAGCAGGTAGTGGGTCAGTGCACCCTTCAGGCCCCGATCGAGCCGACTCTGCTGCAGGTAATCGAAGGTGAGATCCCAGATGTAGCGCATCGGCGAGTGGCAATAGCAGATGTGCAACTGATGAGCACTGGTCAGCACTCCCTTGGCCACCGCATGGGAGGAGGAGAGAATCACATCGTAGCCACGCAGGTCAATCTGCTCAATCGCCAGCGGAAGCAGCGGTAGATACTTCTGCACACCCTGACGAGCCCCCGGCAACCACTGCAAGAAGGTCGACGTAACCTTGCGCTTGTAGAAGAAGCTTTCTGGCTGCTGCGACTCAAAATCAATCAGTGAGAAGACATCAGCCTCATAGCAGCGCAGGATTTCCTGAGCGACCAACTCCGAACCGCCAGTAGCCTCTGGCGTCAGCCACTCGTGGATGAGCGCGTATTGGATTCCCACACCTAAAAGCCCACTTGGACGGAATGCACAAAACGCAAAAGCTGAGCCCTCTGCGAACTCAGCGACGCCTCAGCAGGCTAGCGTAGCCTGCTGAGGAACTCAGGCACCCCGCTATTTGAAGCCGACGGCTGCCTGCCACACGAAGGCCAGCAGAAAAAAGAACAAGGGAATCAGGGGCAGCACATCTACCAAAGGATCGAAAATTGAGTAGGCTTCCGGCAGCTTTGCGAGCAGCAGCGCAAGTTCCATAAGTTAACAGACCTCGCCAACAAGAGATTTCAGAATTGTCAGGGATTTTAACATGGCTCGCCGTGCAAAAACGCCTCAGGAAACTGGTCGGCCAGGATGCTAGTCCGCATGCGCGCAGCGAAGCGCACCAACTCGGTGATGTTGTGAATCGACAGCAGCGTGAAGCCTAGCAGTTCCCGCGCTCGCAACAGGTGTGAGACATAGGCGCGGCTGAAGCGTGTGCAAGTGGTACAGGGGCAGTGGGTGTCTAGAGGGCTAAAGTCCTCACGGAATTTAGTGTTTTTCAGATTCCAGCGCTCACCGCGCACTAGGGCGTTGCCATGCCGGGCCAAACGTGTGGGGATGACGCAGTCGAACAAATCGACGCCTGCCGCCACGGCCTGCGCCATCTCGCGATAAGTGCCAATACCCATCAGATAGCGCGGCTTGTGTTCGGGCAGCAGCGGCGTCACGGACCGAACGATGGGCTCAATCAGCTCAGCTGGCTCGCCCACGCTGACGCCGCCGATCGCGTAGCCTGGCAGGTCAAACGGCACCAAGTCTTTGGCAGAGACTGCCCGCAGGTCTGCATAGATGCCTCCCTGCACGATACCGAACAGCGCCTGATCCGAACGCTGCTGCGCCTGAAGGCAGCGCTCTAGCCATTGGCTAGTGCGTTTGACCGCCTGGGCGACGATCTCGTGGCTAGCGGGGTAAGGTGGACACTCGTCGAACGCCATGATCACATCAGCTCCCAGGGCGTTCTGGATCTGGATCGAGCGTTCAGGCGTCAGCTCAATGATCTGGCCATCACGCGGTGAGCGGAAGGTCACGCCAGTATCAGAGATGACCCGCATTTCGCTGAGGCTAAAGACTTGATAGCCGCCCGAGTCGGTCAGGATCGGGCCCTGCCAGTCCATGAAACGATGCAGGCCACCCGCTCCTGCCACAATCACCTCACCGGGCTGAAGATGCAGGTGATAGGTGTTGGCCAGGATCATCTGCGCCTGAGTGGCTCGAACCTGGTCGGGGGTGAGTGTCTTGACGTTGGCTAGAGTTCCCACTGGCATGAAGCAGGGGGTCTCAACCGGGCCGTGAGGGGTGTCGAAGCGGGCCGCACGAGCCTGGGTTCGGCTGCACCGAGCCTGGAGCGTAAAGGAGAAATTTGGGGTCAAGCTACGTCAGGGCTTAGAACGAGAAGTGCTCCTCGTCATCGATCTGTACGTCCCAACCTGCTGAGAGAACCTCTGCGACAACGGCTTCCAGCGTGGCTGAGCTGATCGTGCGACTGCCCTGATCCTGGAGTGGGTTAGACAGGGGAATGAGTCGCAGACACCGCTGATCTTGAACTAGGTCCAGGAAGGCGCAGGATTCACCGACTTTTGGGTCGGTGCCCCGGCTAAGTTCCAGATAGTCAAAGCTGTAGACGTTCAGATAGAGCGCGTGGTTGGCCACCAGAGTCGAGAGCTGAGGATCAGCATAGACCTCTAGGATATAGCCTTCACCTTCACTGAGCACCTGCCCATCCTGGCGATGGGAATAGCGGACACGGCCTAAATCAACGAGTAGACGCTGCATGTCCTGCTTGTTGACCAGAATACCGGTGTCAACAATGCACGGTGCAGGATAAGAAGGGTTTTCTGGGTTCATGATGTGTGAGTCGATCCTCCAGCCCGGGCTCGCGGATCGTAACAATAGCGACTTGAGGATTGGAACCTGGGGGTCGTACTCTCCCATCTTAGGGGTCTTAAGCCTTCCTGGCGAGATCTGAGGCGACCAACGGGTGATAAAGCTTTCAGAAGCCTCTGATACCGCTCCCAGTGAACCTGACTACACGCGAAGGTTCCACAGGTCCGGGAATTTTCGAGGCTACGCCGCCCAGCAGCCAGGCTCTGTTCACGAACCGTCAGGCTCTGGTCGAGTGTCTCCCACCAGGCCTCCTGGGTAAAGCACGCCAGGGGCTACGGAGCGGATGCCAGGGTATGATGTCAGGATTCTTTTCTTGCCTGTAGGGTGCTGCAATCAGAGCCTGTGCGTAAACTCTTAGCGGCCTTAGTGTTCTATACCGCTTTACCTCTGTCCCATCCACTGCTGTGGGGAGGGCGAGTGCCAGCGCTGGCGTTTGAGGGAATTGTGCATTTCGCACCCCTAGTCGGTCTGCTGCTCGGAGCATTGTTGGCTGTGTTGGACGGGGGATTGGGTGCGTTGCTGGCTCCTGAGCCGCTGCGCAGCGCCCTGATTGTAATAACCTGGCTGGCTTTGACCGGCGGTCTGCATCTAGATGGGGCAATGGACACCGCCGATGGCCTAGCCGTTAGCGACCCCCAGCGACGCCTGCAGGTTATGGCCGACAGTGTGACCGGAGCCTACGGCGCGATGACTGCGGCAGTGATTTTGCTGCTCAAGGTCACGGCGCTAGCCAGCCTTGGTCAGGGGCGCTGGTTGGCATTGATTGGCGCCGCCGCTTGGGGACGTTGGGGGCAGTTGGTAGCCGCCGCTGGCTATCCGTACCTGCGAGCGTCAGGCAAAGGCCAACTCCACCGCGATAGCTCGCACACCGGTCGCACGGCGGTACTCACTGCGCTCGGATTGTGGGGGCTATGTGGGCTGGCTGGCTGGCTAAATCCTGGGCTGGGAATAGGGCTGGCACTGGGAGGCAGTGGGCTAGCCTGTCTAAGCAGCTTTTATTTCTACCGAGCACTGGGGGGACACACGGGCGATACCTATGGCGCGGTGGTGGAATGGACCGAGGCGTTGCTGTTGTGTGTTCTAGGTTTAGTCGGTATCGGGGCTGCGGCAACCCGGATCTAGGGCAAAAATTTCGGGATGGTGCGCGTTTGCGCGGAGATTTAGGCAAATTTAAGAGAAGTCGCCATGCCTGGGGCTAAAGCAACGATTGAGTTACATATCTGGAGGACACATGAGGAGTTCTGAAGTTTGTTCGAGTTCGCGGTTACCATTGCAGGTCGGTTTGACCCTGTTGGCAGCCCTCAGTCTGGAACCTGCGGCCTGGGCTGAACCCACGCCAGTCCAAAACTCCCAGGTGCCTGACCCCGACGCGACCTACCAAGCCATTGAGGTCCCGCAAAACCAGGCCAATTTCTACGGGCGCGAGTTCACCAACGATGACTTTGGAGCCAACCCAGACCAATTTGTACGGCGTCTGAGCCTAGCTATCACCCCTGATCTGCGCGATGGAGTCTACAACGATGTCGGCTTTCGACTGGCCTCGGTATTCCGCGTCAACGGCCAGGAGACCCCAGTCTATCGGGCGGAAGGTCGCTGTCAACCCTATGTGCGCTTTGGCACGACCAACCAGATTCAGTATCAGTGCGTTGGCGGCCCAGTCACCGAGCGGGTTAACGTCACCCACTTTACCTTGACCACGGGCACCGAGGGCGGTCGGCCCGGCGTTTTCCTCAAAACCGAACGTCTGCTCCTGTTCACACCTGCGCCCGCTGCTGAGCCATTCACGCCCGTGCGCGATTTTGGCCTGATGAGCGACCTAGACTGGACGCCTGCGGCGCGGACCTACTTTATTCCCTTTGCGGAAACTCGCCCGCTATCGGTTTTGGAGGTCTCATCTGCACTAGCGCCTGCTCCCATCCAAGCGCAGCGCGTGCCAGAGTCCGGCGTGCCAGTGCCCTCTCTCTGGTAGCTGCCTCGCGGGGAACCTCTTCACTTGCGCTCGGGATGAGTTACCTCGGGGGGGGGTCCCATTCGGTTGATCGTCGCGATCATTTGGTAAAGCCTGCCCTGATCGCGCTGATTGTAGACCAGGACTAGCCGAGGCAGCACCCAAGTCTCGTCCTTGCCCTCCTCCGGCAGTGCCGCGCTCTGGACGATCCGGCCTTCGACCAGAATGTCGCTGAATTGGCTGTTAAGCTGCTCAAGCTCCGGCTCAGAGAGTTCGTAATTGAGCCGGAGCACCAACTTCGGACCCACGTAGCGACAAGAGTGATAGACCCGGTAGAAGCTGGCGATGGCCTCACAGGCCACATCAATCTGGTCGGTGATCGTATAGAGGCTGCGATCATCGGGGCTGATCAGGCCACGCTTGAGCAAGTGATCGCGGATGTAGGCGTCCCACTCCAGCCAGTAGTCACCCCCTGGCTTATCAATCAGCACCAGCGGCATCGGCGGCGACTTGCCGGTTTGAGAGAGGGTCAGGCACTCAAAGGTTTCATCCTGGGTGCCAAAACCGCCTGGGAACAAGGCGAGCGCGTCACTCTCTTTAACGAAGAATAGCTTTCGCGTGAAAAAATATTTGAAGTCAATCAGCTTGGCATCGCCCTCAATGTAGGGGTTTGCCCCCTGCTCAAAAGGCAGCTGGATATTGAGGCCGAAGGATTGGTCTTGACCCGCGCCCTCGTTGCCCGCTTGCATGATGCCACCTCCCGCCCCGGTGAGCACCATAAAGCCGTATTCGGTCACACAGCGGGCAAAAGCTACGGCGTGCTGATATTCGGGACTGTCAGGATGGACTCGTGCAGAGCCGAAAATGCTGATTTTGCGAGTGTGGCGATAGGGGTAGAAAACTTGGAAAGCACCCCCCATGTCTTGCAGAGCAGCGCTGAGGATCTTCCAGTCCAGACGCTCCACTTCTGTATGGGCCATGCGCAAGGTCAAAGCCAACACCTGCTGGATTAACTCCCCGTGCCTGAGATCCGGCAGACAGTCCAGAAGCTGGCTCAAGTCTTGTCTCAGGTTGACCAGGGAGTCGGGAGAAAGCTGGGTGGACATTGGCAGGACCTTGACGGACCCCTATTCTAACGGCTCCCTGCTCTCACCCGGGAGCAGACGCTAAGGGCAAGTGTTCTAGCCTCGAGGCCGGTGCGCCTCGAGCTTATCTGAGTTTTTTTTGGAGAACCGCCCCAAAGGCTAGAGATGCTTTTCGAGGGTATTCGACAGGGTGGTCTTGGGAACTGCGCCCACGACCATGTCAACCTTTTGTCCTGCCTTAAACACCATCAGCGTAGGGATGCTGCGGATGCCGTACTGGCTGGCAATGCTAGGATTCTCGTCTGTGTTGATCTTGACGACTTTGATCTTTCCTTCGTACTGCTGGGCAATCTCATCAACCACCGGGGCCACCATACGACAGGGACCACACCAGGGAGCCCAGAAGTCTACCAGGACGGGGACATCGCTTTCCAGAACTTCTTGTTTGAAGCTGGTGTCCGTGACGGAAACGGCTGATGACATGCCTGCGAAAGTCCTTAATTCATAGCTGCTTGGCTTAAGTCTACCATAGGTACTTTTAACCTGGTTGGACTCTTCTTGTGCCGCCAAGCTTCCGACATGCTTCCTAACATAAGGAACCGCCCGAACCGGAGTCCAGGCGGAGTGTGGTGTGAGGAGTGAACGGAAACATGCGTCTCCGCTCACTTCATTGTATGCGAGCCCCAGAGCTTTGTGGAACCTTGGAGGTTTGTCCGCGTCATGCCAGCGGTTTTGGGACCGTTTTGACCAGGCGTGGGCTTGTAAATTTTTGTGGGTGAGGGATCAGCGGCCCATGCCCAGTTGTTGGGCTTTCTGGTAGACCTTGCCTTCGGTCAGTAGGGAGGGGGCGATAACCACCTCCACCTGTTGCATCTCGCGCAGGTTCTTGGCGCCCAGGGTGCCCATGCTGGTTTTGAGTGCGCCCAGCAGGTTGTGGGTGCCATCGTCGAGCGCCGCTGGCCCGCGCAGGATCTGCTCCAGGCTGCCGGTGGTGCCGACGCGGATGCGGGTGCCCCGAGGCAGCACCGGGCTGGGCGTGGCCATGCCCCAGTGGTAGCCTCGGCCAGGGGCTTCGGCAGCGCGGGCAAAGGGCGAGCCGATCATCACGCCGTCTGCGCCGCAGGCGATGCACTTGCAGATGTCGCCGCCGGTGATCAGGCCGCCGTCAGCGATGATTGGCACCCGGCGTCCGGTCTCGCGTTCGTAGTCGTCGCGGGCGGCGGCGCAGTCGGCGATCGCGGTGGCTTGGGGGACGCCGACGCCGAGGACGCCGCGCGAGGTACAGGCCGCACCCGGCCCGATTCCCACTAGCACGCCAGCGGCTCCGGCTTTGAGCAGGTCTAGGGTCACCTCGTAGGTGACGCAGTTGCCCAGGATCACCGGCACCGGCATCTCGTGGCAGAAGGTCGCCAAGTCCAGCGGTTCAGTGCCGCTGGGGGCGAGGTGGGCGGTTGAGACCACGGTGGCTTGCACGAAGAACAGATCGGCCCCGGCTTCGGCCACGACTTGGCCAAATTTGGCGGCCCCGGCTGGGGTGGCGCTGGCGGCGGCGATGCCGCCTTGGGCTTTGATCTGCTGAATGCGCTGCCGGATGAGTTCGGGCTGGATGGGTGCGGCGTAGAGTTCCTGCATCAGGGCGACAAACTCGGCGGGGCCAACGCTAGCAATCCGCTCCAAAACCGGCGTTGGATCTGCGTAGCGGGTTTGGATGCCCTCGAGGTTGATCACGCCCAGCGCGCCGAGCTGCGATAGGCGCACGGCCATGTTCACGTCCACGACGCCGTCCATGGCGCTGGCGATGACTGGGATCTCGCGCTCGACATTGCCAAGGCTCCAGTGGGTATCGGCCAGAGAAGGGTCCAGGGTGCTGCGACCGGGGACCAGTGCGATTTCATCAATGCCGTAAGCTCTGCGGGCTGTTTTGCCCCGTCCCAGTTGAGTGTCCACGCGCAATGCCCCAAAGATGTATTGGCTAGCCTATCGAAGTTTCGATTCGAGCTGCAATCTGCTGGATCGTAGACTCAGGCACTCTTTGATTTTGGCCAAGCGTTGCGCGATTGGGGCGACCCATTGCTTAATTTTGGCCAGGCATTTCTTGATCTCGGGTAGTCATTGCTCGATTCGAAGTCCCCACTGCTTAAATTCGGGATCCCGTTGCTTGATTTTGGGTGATTCCGATTTAGTTTTTAGCGGCCAGAGGCTCTCTCCCCCGGCGACAAACCCCCGTTAAGGTTGGGGGGCCGCCCGGGATAGTGGGTGTAAATGTTTGGGGGGAAGTTTATTGTTTTATTTGGGT
>JANNOU010000056.1:0-37852 GCA_031399305.1 Leptolyngbya sp. SOY_34_metabat_272 | reverse complement strand
AGAGAAGCCCCAACTCGAATTTGGGTAAGCATTACTCGATTCGGGGTAAGCGTTGCTTGATTTTGGGAACCCCCAACTCGAATTTGGGTAAGCGTTGCTTGATTTCGGGAACCCCCAACTCGAATTTGGGTAAGCATTACTCGATTTCGGGTAAGCATTGCTTGATTTGGGGTAAGCATTGCTTGACTTCGGGAAGTCCCAACTCGAATTTGGGTAAGCATTACTCGATTTCGGGTAAGCATTCATCAGGAATGCTTAAGCCTTACTCAGTTTTGTGCAAGCATTCGTTAACTCTGGGCCAGCCTGACTCGATTGAGCTAGAGTCCTGAAACTTAAGCGGCAGTTCAGCGTCTTAACGTCTTGTTGATCAGAGAGCTGACCCATCTGAGCTGGGTTGTCAGCGCTCTGGCCCCCCTAGCCCCCCAAGTTTGGGGGGAACCGGAGTCTAGCTCTCCCCAAACCTGGGGGCCGGGGGGCCAGATATGACTTAGCCGCTCGTCCGCGAGTTGACCGCACCCCACCCTTGATCTGCGAGACACTCGTGAAACAGTTAGAAAAAACCGCAGCCCTGCTCCCGCCAAGCGCCAGCGACCGCCTGCGACGGATCCAAGTCGTAGACCTAGTCCGTAGCTTCAGCATCCTAGTCGTCCTGGCCACCCATCTCAACACCACCAACATCCTCGACTACCGCGACTCGCTTGGCGACCGCCTCTGGCCCAGCTTCGCAGGCGGCGGCTCCTACGGCGTCACCCTGTTCTTCGTGATCTCAGGCTTCCTGATCACCCGCACCACCGCCGCCCGCGAAGCCGACCTGTTCAAGCTCTCGCTCCCCGACTTCTACCTGCGACGGCTTGCCCGCATCCTGCCCCTGCTGCTGCTGATCGTGGCCTTCGGCGCACTGATGCTCTGGCTGCCCCGCTCCCAAGCCCTAGACTTCTGCTTCCGCGACCCCAACGCCCGCTTCGATGGCCCCTTCTGGCTGTCCCTGCTCCTGCCCAGCCTCAACTGGCTGAGAATGCTGCGTGAGCCCCACCCCATGTTCGGCCTGCACTGGGACGTGCTCTGGTCCCTGGCAATTGAGCTTCAGTTCTACCTGCTCTTCCCCCTATTCCTGCGCGCCACCGGCAACCTGCGCAACCTCAAGCGCCTGCTCTGGGTGATGATCATCCTGGGGCCTGTCTCCCGGAGCATCGCCTACCTGATCGCCCCCGAGAGCTTTAACATCGGCTTCTTCAGCTCCTTTGCTAGCTTTGAACTGCTGGCCCTAGGCATCTTCCTGCACCTGAGCCTCGAAGACCGAGGCCCCCAGCTGCGCCAAGATCCGGCCCTGAGCGGCTTCCTCTGTCTCTTGGGCGCTGCCCTAATTGGTATGGTCTACGTCAACACCTCACTGGGCAACGGCATCCACCGCATCTACGGCCCCTCCCTGCTCGGCTTGGGCTGCTTCAGCTTCCTGCTCGGCGGCCTGCAGCTCAAAGGCTTCAACAGCCAGTTTGCCGCCTGGCTCGCCATCCCCGGCAAACTCAGCTACGAGATGTATCTGCTACATGCCGGAGCCCTCTTTTTCCTGTGGCCCTTCCTAGCAGGCAAACGGGTGCTGGTCGCCTTCGCCCTCTTAGTGCTGGTCACGATTGGCCTTGCCTACCTGGTCTCCGAGGCCATCGGCAAACCTTCAGAACGCTGGCTCAAACGCTTGAGCGGCCTGTCCTCTCGTTAGCAGCAGATGATTGAGGCATTGTGGTCGGTCGAATTTAATGCAGGCTCCGGCTACGTCGGTCGCGGCGTCGTGATCTTCGAGCACAACCGCGTAGTCGGTGGCGACCTCCAGTACTACTATCTCGGCACCTACAGCGTGCAAGACCAGCGCCTCAACGCAACCGTCAGCGCCGTTTACTACGACCAAGAAGAAGCCCCCTTCTCCGTGTTCGGCACCGACGAGCAAACCATCGAGCTGCTGATCGCGGGCCAAGTGGGCGAGCACGTGATTACCGCCAGCGGCCATCGCGCCGAAGACCCCAGCAAGCAAATCATGATCCGCCTCACCCGCCGCGCCGAACTGCCCAACCCGGCCCCTACTGCCGACCCGGCCCCTTAACCCCCAGCGCCAACCACTGCGCCTGAGCCTTTTGCAGCGACTCCCACCACTCCCGCGCCGGGTCGCTATCCGCCACAATCCCCGCCCCCACCTGCCCCCAAACCCGAGGCCCCACCTTCAGCAAGGTCCGAATCAAAATATTGAGATCGAGATTGCCCCGCCGGTCTAGATAGCCACACGAGCCATAGAACAAACTGCGCCGCAGCGGCTCTAGCGCCTCGACAATCTCCAAACAGCGCACTTTCGGACAACCGCTAATTGTCCCCCCCGGAAACACGGCCCGAATCAGGTCCACGGCGCTAAACTCAGGCCGCAACCGGCCCACCACATTGCTGACGATGTGCATCACATGGCTATAGCGCTCCACGCCCAGCAGCTCATCCACCTGCACCGAGCCCCAGTCGCACACCCGCCCCAGGTCATTGCGCTCCAGATCCACCAGCATGATGTGCTCGGCGCTTTCCTTGGCATCGGCGATCAGCTGCCGCTCCAGCTGCGCATCCTGCTCGGGCGTCTGGCCTCGGGGCCGCGTGCCTGCAATTGGCCGCGTCTGGCAGGCTCGCCCCGTGAGCTGTACCAAGCGTTCCGGCGATGCGCTGATCACCTCGCCCCAGGGTGTACGCCAGTAGCTGGCAAACGGTGACGGATTAATCTGCACCAGCCGCTGATAAAGCGCCCACCCTTCACTGGCCGTCTCTGCTTCAAAGCGCAGCGACAGATTCGCCTGAAAAATATCCCCCGCCCGAATGTGCGCCTTCGCCTTGCGCACCATCGCCTCAAACTCAGCCTGCGCGGTGTGTAAGCGCACCGATTGCGGCCCCCCCGGCTCCCCGAGTTCGGGGGGAGATAGGCTTTGCTGGGGGGCTGCCACTCGCGCCACCAACCGTTCCAAATCTTTGGGTTCAGTCGCCGCCAGCCAGAGCGTTTGCAACTCGTGGTCCAGAACTGCAAAGCTCTCGGGCTCGTACCAGTAGGCGACCGGGAACGGCAGCGTCTCCGACTTCAGATAAGGCAGGGTCTCCAGTTCCCAGGCCAAGTCATAGCCCAGCCAGCCCAACCAGCCCCCGCCAAACGGCAGTGGCGGAGCCGAACCACTTGCGACGCTTGCCGCTTCAGCCAAGCGCCAGCGCAGGAAGGGCAGAATCTCGCCCACCGCCGGAGTCCAGAGCCGGCCCGTTCGCGCCGGACCCGCACAGAGGGAATAGCGAGCCAGAGGGCGGCGGCCCCCAGCGCTCAGACCAGGACTTTCCAGGAGGGCACTGACGGCCTCGAACTGGTACAGGGCTTGCCAAACCTGGCTGCCCGTTCGACCTTGCAGCGGCAATTGCCGCCAGTGCCAATCCTGCATGGGCTTAGAGCACCAGACCCAGTAGCCAGAATAACCCCGCAGCCAGCAGGGCAGCCGTCGGAATCGTCACCAGCCAGGCCAGGGCAATTTGCCGCACCGTCCCAAAGTCGATGCTGCTCAAGCCCTGCACCAGCCCTACCCCGAGCACGCCGCCCACCAGCGCATGCGAGGTTGAAACCGGCAGACCCCAGCGCGAGGCCAGCAGAATCGTCACCGCCGTCGCCAGTTCGGCACAGAAGCCGCCGCTGGGCTGCAAGGGGATGATGCTCTCGCCCACCGTGGCAATCACCCGGCGACCCAGAACCGCCAAGCCCACCACAATCCCCACGCCGCCGATTGCCAAGATCCACAGGGGCACGCTGAACTCGCCCAGCGGCACGGCTCCGGTGTTCAGGATGCTCACCGCCACCGCCAGCGGCGCAACCGCGTTGCCCACATCATTAGAGCCGTGGGCGAAGGCGACGCAGCAGGCACTGAGCACCTGAAAGCGCGCAAATTGTCGCTCCACATCCACACCCTGGTGCGCCAACGACCGCCAGCTGGCAACCGTGAGACCCAGCGCCCCTAACGCCCCCAGCAGCAAAGGCGTATCCTGGGCGGGCAACTCCAGGCCGCGCTGAGCCAGAAACCCCTGCACCGGCTCGCTCAAGCTGGGCAACACCAGGGAGCCAAACGCCGCCAGTAAGCCAGCGCTCAGCCAGGGCAACCACTCGCGCATCCGCACTTGGGCATCAGCCGGTCGCAGGATCCAGTGCTGCACGCCGTTGTAGAGCAGCCAGGCCGCCAGCCCACTGACCAGCGGCGTGACCAGCCAAGTCGCGGAGATCAGACCCAGCTGCGGCCAATTCACCGCCTGTTGGCCCGCCGCTACCACGCCAAAACCGGCCAGCGCCCCGATCACTGCATGCGACGAAGCCACCGGCAAGCCTCGCAGCGTCGCCAGCAGCAGCCACAGGCCGCAAGCCAAGAGCACCGCCACCATCCCCACCAGCAACAGCCGAGGCGTCTCGACGAATAGGGCAGGGCTCACCACGCCAGTGGCAATTGTGGTAGACACCGACTGTCCAAACAGCACCGCGCCCGCAAACTCTAGGATCCCGGCGACTAGCAGCGCCTGCCGCAGGCTGATCGCCTTAGAGCCCACAGAGGTGCCCATTGAATTGGCCACATCATTGGCTCCCAGGGCGAAGGCAAAGCAGAAGGCCAGGGCAATCAGAAAAAGTAGCAGCATCTCAGGCTCAAGTTTACGGACAATGGGAGATAAGCGATAGACACTCCCCTGACCTGCTATCCACTAATAAATCCATGCTGCCCCGCGAAGACTTGCTCAAAGGTGTGGATCCCGACTATCGGGACAGTGTCGCGCGGGTGATCGATCAGGCGGACCAGGCGCTCAAAACCTGGGAGGTCATCTGCACCGACTTCCTCTCGCCGCCCGAGCTAGCACAGGTGCAGCAATCCCTGCACAAGCTGGTCGATATCGTGCTGCTGCCCTGGGGCGGCTATCCTCAGGCGGAGCGCCAGCGCCTCGCGATCGCCCGCAGCGAACTGCCCCTCACCAGCCAGGAAGTCCCGCTGGCCGCTCTGGACATCGCAGGCAATTTCCTGTTTGACACCGCCACCCATCGGGATTTTCTGGGCGCTCTGTTGGGCAGTGGCATTGTGCGTGATAAGGTCGGCGACATCCTGGTACTAGGGGAACGGGGAGCTCAGGCGATCGTCGTCCCAGAGCTGGTGGAATTTCTGGAGCAGGCGCTGGTTCAGGTGCGTTCAGTGCCGGTGAAAACTCGCCGCGTTGAACTGTCAGAACTCAAGGTCCGCCCGCCCCAGAAAAAAGAGCTGACCACCACCGAAGCCTCAATGCGCCTTGATGCCGTCGCCTCGGCTGGTTTCGGCATGTCGCGTAGCAAGATGGTGGACCTAATCGACGCAGGCGATGTGTCGGTCAACTGGAAGAACATCACCCAGGCTAGCCATACCGTAAACGCGGGCGACCTAATCTCCGTTCGGGGGCGCGGTCGCGTCAGCGTTGGCGAAGTCACAGTCACTAAAAAAGAGCGCTACCGCGTCCAGCTGACCCGCTATAGCTAGACCACCGGCTCCACGTGTAGACGGACGGAAGTCTCCAGGCTAGCTCCAGGCGCGAGCCGGGTGAGCTGTTCGCCTGTGTTGATCGCGTTGCGCGGCGCACTCCAGGGCTCCAGACAGTAGAACTCCTTGTCCTTGAGTGCCCAGAACACCAGGGTTTTGTAAAGCGGATCAAAGCCCAGGCTGAGGGTGTAGCCAGGGCCAGTGACCTTGGCGGTAGTGCCCGAAACGTCAGTAAACATCGCATCGATTTCTGGTTGCTGCCAGTCAAAGCGGTCGGTCAATTCTGCTGCTTGACCGCTGACGCGTTCGTAGTAATGACGCGCAGGTAGCTCAAAGCGCAGACTAGACTTATCAGTCGTCCGGAAGTAGGGGTGCAGCCCGGTCGAAAAGGGCATAGGCCGCTCGGAGCGGTTGGTGTAGCGCTGAGCAATTTCCAGGCTCGAGCCCTGCAGGGTATACGTGAACGCCACCTCAAAATCGAAGGGGTACACGGCTCGGGTCTGCTCCGAACTGCTCAGCAGCAGCGTCACTTGAGCCTTATTTTGGGTAACAGTTTCGCCCACGCTCCAGGGCAAATCACGGGCGAAGCCGTGCTGCTTGAGCGTGTAGGTCTGGCCGTCCAACGTGTAAGTATTGTCCGGCAGATTGCCGCAGATAGGAAACAGAATGGGAATGCCCCCCCGCACTGAGAGTGCAGGATTGGCAAAGCGCTCATGGTCCAGGTACAGGATTTCAATGCCCTGAACCTGCCAGCGAGTCGCGATTCCACCTCGCTCCGGCACCAACTCCAGGCGCGATTGCCCGGCTTGGTCAGTCAGCACGTAGGTACGATATGGTTCCTGCTTGACGGCAATGGAAAACATAGATAAAGCCCTTGGGTTGCTTTAGGGTTAACGTGCAAGCGCATGACATCTTGCCCTTACGCAGACTCGCTTCCAAAGCTTATCTCAAGGGGTCTATGTCCCCAATGCTGACCAACCAGGCGAGTCGCCAGTGTCGAAAGAACTGCAAACCCGCCTGCACAGATTCACCAGACAGAGCTGCTAGGTTACTAGTTGCGGCGACCACCGCCGGAGAAATTGCCCCGACCACCACCGTAACCACCGCCACCGCCACCGCCGCCCCGAGATTCGCGGGGCCGGGCTTTGTTTACCTTAAGGTCGCGTCCCATCCATTCAGCCCCATCCAGGGCTGCGATGGCAGCTTCCTCCTGAGCGTCGCTTTCGAGTTCGACAAATGCGAAGCCGCGCACTCGCCCCGTCTCCCGATCTGTGGGGACCTGGACGCGCTTGACCTTGCCGTATTCGGCGAAGATCTCGCTGAGGTCAGCTTCGGTAACATTGTAGGAAAGGTTACCAACGTAAATACTCACAGGCTTATCTCCGATCAGGATTGGCGGGGGATTGGATCGGAGAAGGTTTGGGCAACCACGAAGTTGAACAAATCTCTAACCGAAATCAAATCTGACCCCATTGTAAGCCCGCTCGTCAGGCCTGACGAGGTCTGTAAAGCTATACTGCGCTCACATCAGCGCGAATCCTGCTCCTGGCTGAATTCGCCCATCTGCTAAGAATTGTTGACGGGTAACCTGTAGGCGGGACTCTAGCCCGAGCTACTGTTGATCCCCAGCGGTATTCGCTCGGCCAGACGGGCACGCAGGCTAATCATCAGGTCTTCGCCACTGCGGTGGGCTTCCCAGGGACCCGAGTCAGAGCCGACCAGAAACCACTGCCCCTGCATGAAATCCTCTGCCTCGGCCAGGGTACCGGTGTAAGTCACTGGCTTGCGCGAAGTCGTAAGGTAGCGCTTGGTAAAGCGGACGCTACGCCCGATGATCTCGCCGCTGACCTGAGCTTCTCCCAGAAAACTATCGTCGAGAATGCTACCGCTCAGGATGCTACCACTTTGAAGCAGCGTTGCCTCAAAGCGCGTAGGCGAACCCTGCTGCCAGTAGGTTCCAAGCCAGGTGCCGCTCAGGTCTGCCACAGGCGGAGGATTGAGAGAGGGAAATCAAGAGCTGAGTGCGTCGCCCGCGCCCGCTAGGAACTGCACGAAGCCGTCGCACTCGGCGTTGAACATGGCGGTGCCTAAGTCGTGGCTGCGGCCAACCCCTGAAGCCTGGGCTGAGATGTAGCGCACCAGCCAGCTGCCTTCGCTCCAACTGCCCAGGTAGAGAGCATTGGGATCGGCGAAGGGGTAGAGTGTGGTGTCGATTGTGAACATCGGTTTAAGCTCTGCTGTTCCCTGCGTGGGTCTATTAATCAGGCTACTCACAGGTGCTGAGAACGACTGTGACTCAGTTCACCGAGAGCGGCAACATGACCCCACAGCTCACATGAAAGCACGTTTGGTTTAAAGCTTTTGTGAAGTAGATAGCCAGGTTCTTGAAGTCTGGCGACAAGGGCTCAAGCGGCGACTAGCACGCCTGGCTGTTTTTGACGGGGCAGAATATCCAGGGTGCTCAGGCGGGCGCAGAAGGCGAGGTCTTCGTCGCAGCCGAGGCGGAGCAGACGCTGGCCGTGACTGGCCCGTCGGAACAGCCCTGGCAGGTCGTCCTGCCACTGGTGATAAAGGGCAATCGCGGCAGTCGCCTCGTCGTTGCCAGGCTCAATCGCTGCGCCCAATTGGCCGAGGAGTGCTCCAGCGCAGACGGTGTCTTCGAGGGAATAGCCACCCTCCCAACCTGAGCCCACAATCCAAACGGTTTCGGGTTGCTCAGCTTGCAGGAAACGGACGACAGAACTCAAGTTGATCAGGGCTGCGGCCACAACGATGGGAACGGTCAGTACCTGCTGAAAGGCACGGGTGCCATTGGTGCTGCTCATGAAGATGCGCCGTCCGACCACGCGCTCTGGTGTGCAGGCCAGCGGCGAGTTGCCTAGGTCAAAACCTTCGACGGTCTTGCCGCCACGTTCCCCGATCCGCAGTCGTTTCTCGGCAGGCCAGGCCTCACTAGCCTGCAGCAACAGCTCTAAGTCAGCAAATACCTGGATTGCCTCGGCCCCGGCTGCCAGCGCAGTTGCGATTGTGCTGGTGGCTCGTAGGACGTCGATGACCACGGCACAGGCGGGGGCGAGTCCGGGGGGGACTAATTCGGGAGTGTGAAAGACCGAAAGCTTCATGACGACTAGGCAGCGCAGGAGCGGGGATCGGGTCTTAGCATATCAGCAGTAGATGCGTAGTCCCCAACAAACAACATGACGGCTGAAGCAGACGCTTTGCAGTATGCCGGTTCTGACCAGATTTCCCACTTGCCCAGGGTTCTGGAGCCGGAGGTGATGGATACGCCTGAGGAAGCAGACGCTTACGATGCAATGGACCACAGCACCGTGAATCAGGCGTTTATTCAGGATCTGCTAGCCCTCCAGCCGCCCCGCGGGGCCTGGCTAGACCTGGGCACCGGCCCCGCCCATCAACCGATTATGCTGGCCTGCTGGCTAGATGACGTGCAGATTACTGCGGTGGATGCCTCCGACTCGATGCTGGTGGCAGCCCGACGCAATGTACAGGTGGCCGGGCTTGCGGGGCGCATCACTCTGGCGAAAGCAGATGCCAAGGCGCTGAACTTTCCCGATGGCCAATTCTCAGTCGTTTTTGCCAACAGCCTGCTACATCACCTGGCTGAGCCTTTGTTGGCCTTGCAGGAGGCGAAGCGGGTGCTGGCACCGGGCGGGTTGCTGTTCATCCGGGACCTGGCTCGTCCGATCGCTGAAGCAGATCTCGAACGTCTGCTAGAGACCTATGCCAGCAACGACACGCCCCGGCAGCGTCAATTGTTCTCAGACTCGCTGCATGCAGCCCTGACCTTGGCCGAGGTTAAAGCGCTGGCCATAGCTGCAGGACTGATTTCTCCTGAAGCTGAGGCTAACGCGGCAAGCTTGAGCCTCAAGCTCAGTTCTGACCGCCACTGGACCTTAGCCTATCGGTCATGAGTTGATCCTAGGCTGGTTTTGTCTGTATCTTGAGGCTCTCTAGCTGGATTTTCACGCTGTTAGCCTGTGCTCTAATGCGCAGTATGGAGAGAGGAGATTTGCCTCGTTTTTGTGTGGCAACGTGAAGATATTCTTAAATACGGGTTTTATTTGGGATCGCTGAAAGCCTCTAGGCTCAGGGGTTTAGGTGACCTCAGACTCTAAAAATCGGTGGGCAAGAATCTAAATCGAAGGCTTACTGATGAGACTCTATGGATTTCCCACAAAATGCTGTTTCTTGCTGCCGCATTTGCCGCCATTACTCACCGATGGGGCGACGGGGTGGCAGTTGCCAGTTACTGGGAGTTTCAGTTCGCAGTCAGTGGACGGCTTGCCAGATGGCTTTGCCATCCTTTGCACCCAGATGGGACAGTGAGTCTCATGAGTCTCTAGCCAGTTTAGGCTTTCAAGCGATCAGTGCGAGTGTGAGCGTTTCTGCTTCACAGGGGCTGTCTCCAGTGGGTCAGCCTCCTGGCCCGAACCTGACCAGGGTCTGGGAAATGGCTGCTGAGGCTTACTGAGCCTCCCTTCGCTTTAAGCTGTTTTCAAGATGCTCACTGCAATCTCCCCAGTCGATGACTGGGGAGATTGCAGTGGCGGGACCTTTGGAGACCCAGAAAAATGCCATTTGATTACCGACGCACGATTCGCTTTCAGGATACCGATGCAGCAGGTGTCGTTTACTTTGCAGACGTCTTGAAGATCTGTCATGAAGCTTATGAAGAGTCCTTGATTGCGTCGGGGATTCTGCTAAAGTCGTTTTTCTGGGCAGCTCCAGTCGCCATTCCCGTTGTACACGCTAATATTGACTTCCTCAAGCCGATGGTCTGCGGCGATCTTGTGACCGTTCGACTGATGCCAGAGCGGCTTGCAACGGATACCTTCTCGATTCACTATGAGATTTTTGTGGGAGACGAGCCGTCAAGGCTAGCAGGCAAGGCGCTGACTCGGCACGTGTGTATTAACCCAGCCACTCGCGTTAGACAGGAACTGCCAGAGCTCGCTACTCGATGGCTGAACCACTGGTGTGTCGTCGTTGCCACTGAGCCGCGATCTGCTGAAGTTGCTCCCGGTTAAGTTTTCCTTGTTCATTGCTGGGCAATGTTTCAACCGGTATCCAGTGTTTAGGTTGCTTGAAGCGGGCGAGCTTATTCTCGAGTTCTGCTTGAATTTTCTGGGGCTCGATACCTGAGTGAGCAGGAACATAGATCGCCGTAATCGCCTGCCCCCAATACTGATCTGACAGGCCAATGACTGAGACATCCTTAACGAGATTAGTCGCTCTAATCGCGGCCTCAACCTCAGAAGGAACAACATTTTCCCCACCGGTAATAATCTGGTCGTTCAGGCGGCCAATGACATGAAGATCGCCCTGCGCATCTAAAAAACCGAGATCATTCGTTTGGAGGTCTTCCGATTCTAAGAAGCGTTCAGGATAATATCCCAGGGCTAGTGAAGCGGCCCGAATCGTGATCAGCCCTGTCTGGTTGGTACCTAACGGCTCTCCTACCTCACCCAGGATTGTGACTTTTGCATGGGGCAAAATCTGACCGTTGCTACTGTTTCCGTAAAGGAATGCTTCAGGCTTGAGGGTAGCTATCTGTGAGGCAGTTTCGGTCATTCCATAACAGGGGGCCAGACGAATCTGATGGGATCTAGCGCACTCTAGCAACTCGGGCCAAGCTGGGGCACCTCCCAGGAGAACCGTCTTGCACTGCCTAAGCCAGGCAGTGAGCTTGGCATCAGCCAGCAGAGCCTGTAATTGAGTTGGCACTAAGGATAAGAAAAACTCAGTCGGGTCAAAGTCAAGCCATTGGCCAGATTTCAGGGCGCTAAAAGGTGTAACCAGTAACTTTCCATTCGAGATTAAAGAGCGAATTAACTGCATGAGGCCGCTGACATGATAGAGCGGCAATGTGCAGATTGAGTTTACTCTAGCCAGGTTGAAGTGCTGCTGAAAGCCATAAACGGATGCCACCAGAGTTCCCCAGGTGTGCATTGCAAAGCGAATGCGTCCTGACGAGCCGCCTGTAGGAATCATGATTTTGCCACTGGGATTTTGCTGAGCGTTCTGCGACTCAAGCCGTTCGGGACGCGAATATTGACAATTTCCCAAAATCAAATCTGGTTTGACCAGAGCCAGAACCTGTCGCCAATCAGGCTCAATCCAAGCAGGATTACCGATAAAGATCTGATGCTCTGTTGAGCAAATAGACAGGAAACCGGCTATGAACCGAACCGGATCTGACTCTGCGAGTAGGATCCTCAAGGGTGTCGGCTGATCAGCTAATCGGGCGATTTCTTCAAACAATCTATCAGCTAAATGGATCAGCTGTGAACCGTCGTGACCCAGCAGCCAGGCATCCGTACGTTGCTTAATGTAATCTAGAGGCAATTCCACAGGACTTGAGGTTGAGCGGTACTTGGAAAATTAGGTTGGCCAGAGGTCAAGTTAGACCCAGACAAACTGTCCTCTGGCATAAACCAGTGGTCTAAACCGAAGCCGACCGCACGATCATTTCGACTCAGCTCTGCCGCAAGTGTAAGACCTGCTTGCTGACCAATTGCAGTTTCAAAGACGGAGGAAAAAACAGCGTCGATCTTATACTGATTGCAGAGCTGACGTAGGCGTCTGGGCGAGCCCGCAATTGCAGGCTTGATCACGAAGATCTCGCGCCAGCCGCGCTGATAGCAGGCTTCTAGTTGAGCAAGTGTCGCCACTGATTCATCTAGCGCCAGCTGGGTCGAGTATCGCTGGCTCAAGGCTAGCAGCTCCTCTAACTGAGCAGGGGGCAAGGGCTGCTCTAGAAACTCAACGGTTGAGCGCTCACAAACTCTCAACCACTCTTCTGTTTCTGCTGAGGTCAGACCACCATTCGCATCTAGACGGAGCTGAGCTTCACAAGGTAGTTGCTGTTGTAAGTCGTAGAAGACTTTGAGTTCAGATTGAAACGAGGCAATACCAATTTTCCACTTAAAGGTGCGATAGCCTCGCTCCCAAAGCTCTGGCCATCGTGATAGTGCCGCCGAACCTGAAGGTAACAAAGCACTGAAGGTCAGTTTATTCTGAGTTTGACTTTGAGCTTCTGATAATCGTAGAGCTTCGCAAGTGGATTCAAAACCGAACTGGCAAGCAGGCAACTGATCAGGGATGGCGAAAATTGCCTCCGTTGTTAGTTCGGAAGGCAATCGCCGGCAAAACTGCAGAGCCTGCTCGTAGCTCTCGGAACCAAACCAGCTAAGTGGGGCGATTTCACCGAAGCCTGTGTAGCCTTGTGGGTCTGTTAGTTTCAGCAGAATTCCCTGCCTGACTGCCCAATTCCCGTGGTGAGTTTTGAGAGGTTGTTTAAACGGGCGTCGATAGACGCGAAACTCAAATTGATAAGCCATTGCCTCTATACTAGGGTAACCAGGGATATTGACGGAAATCTGGTGGCCGTTTCTCTAGAAAAGCCTGCTTTCCTTCAGCCCCTTCTTCGCTCGAATAATAAAGCAGAGTTGCGTTGCCAGCCAGCTCCTGAAGTCCTACCTGACCGTCACAATCCGCATTAAAGGCAGCTTTCAGACAGCGAATTGCTGTCGGGCTTTTTTGGAGAATCTCACGTGCCCATTGAACCCCTTCTAGCTCTAACTGATCAACTGGAACCACGCAGTTAACAAGACCCATTGCTAATGCTTCTTGGCTGTTATATTGTCGGCAAAGATACCAAATTTCCCGGGCCTTTTTTTGACCGACAATTCTCGTCAGATAGCTGGCTCCAAAGCCGCCATCAAAACTACCTACTTTAGGACCTGTTTGACCAAAAATGGCATTGTCTGCCGCAATGGTCAAGTCACATAGGATGTGCAAAACATGTCCACCGCCAATCGCGTATCCCGCAACTAAGGCGATCACCACTTTCGGCATTGAGCGGATCAAACGCTGCAAATCGAGAACATTCAGACGAGGAATTCCGTCTTCGCCAACGTAGCCCCCTGGACCGCGAACGCTCTGATCACCGCCGGAACAAAAGGCATATTTTCCATCTGTGTGAGGACCTGCGCCGGTCAGAAGAACCACGCCGACGTTGGGGTCTTCGCGAGCATCAGCAAAGGCAGAATACAACTCGAAAACAGTTTTTGGTCGGAAGGCATTTCGCTTGTGAGGGCGGTTGATGGTAATCCTTGCAATACCATCAGCGGTTTTGTGATACAGAATATCCTCATAGGTTTTCGCGGTTTGCCACTCAGCTAGCTCTGGGTTGGTTGTCATTTCCGTGAATTCAGGGCGAGAAATTGGGCGACTTGTTTCCAGAATACATCGGGTGACTCAATGATTGGCGCGTGGCTCGTCTCCAGAATTGCCAGGCTGGCATTCGGCAGAGAACTGACTAGTTGGGTGGCCAGCTCGGAGTACTTTTGATCTTGCGAGCCAGCGATTACCAAGGTCGCTGGTCGAATCTCGCTTAGGCGGTGCCAAATAGAAGGCATAACCCCGCCGCCAAAATACTTTAGGCTATTGGCCAAGCCAAAAGGCTGAATCGGCAGGCGACGCGCAACTTCCTGTGCAATAAACTTCTGTCCTCGTTCGCTGACACCTCTGAACAGCGGTTGAGCCAGCCAGGAGTTCAGGAAACCCGCGGGCTCCGAGCTGAGGATCTTGCGTGCCAATTCTCGATCAGATAGTATTCTTGCCAAACGAGCATTGGCGTTGCGAATCCCAGCTGTTGTTGAAACCAGAATTAATGACTTGACGTGAGAGGAATTTCGAGCTGCAAATTGCAGAGCCAAACGCCCCCCCATCGAATAGCCCAACAGGTGAACCTTGCCCTGTGTCAGAGGATCCAACCATTGCTTCAGTAGATAGATTTGGCCTGAGGTGCTAAAAGCGGCTTTATCAGATACCACTTGCGTTTTACCGTGTCCAGGCAAGTCAGGAATCAGACATTGATAACGACTGAGGATCATCTCTGGCATTTCTAAAAAGTCACGACTGCTGCCCGTAAAACCGTGTAGTAGCACGAGGATCTCAGAGGTCAGGTTGCCAGAATCAAGGTAGTGGAGATGGCCCAGGAGGCTGGTGTAGTCGCAAGATTTCATGGGCCAGCACTTTCCGCAAGCTGAACTAGGTTGGCTTTGCGCCAAGCTGCATCTACTTTGCGATCAGTTTCCAGTTCTAAAACGCGAATTCCAGACGGCGGCAGTGGATTCAGTTGTTGAGTAAGCTGCTCCCAAGATTGAATGAGTTCATGGCTGACACCATAAGTCGCACAAAGTTTTGCGAAGTCAATATTCTGTGGAGTTGCAAAAAATTCTTCAAAGGGAGGATCAAAGGCTGCAACGGGTAAATTTTCAAATATCCCACCGCCATTGTTGTTAATTAACAAAATGGTGAGATGTCCACTAAAATTTTTGCCAATTAAGAAACCGTTCGTATCATGCAAAAGTGCTAGATCCCCAGTAAGCAGGACAGCGCTTTGATGGCGATGAGCCACTCCCAAGGCAGTAGAGAGCGTACCGTCAATGCCGTTGGCTCCCCGATTAAAAAAGGGCCTGGTTTTAGAATTTCCAGGCTGCCAAAAAAATTCCACATCTCGAACTGGCATGCTATTGGCGATAAACAAGGGGGTTTCTGAGGGTAGAATCTGCGACAGCAACCAGGCAACTTTGCCCTCAAAGGGAATGCTGATTGATCTCATCATTGATTTGATTGCCTGACCAGCCTTTGCCTCAACAGAACACCAAAAGTTTAAGTAATCACTGGTCAAGCCCTTCGGTTCTGAAAGCTCATAGGCCAGCTTTTCAACTGAAAGACGTAAGTGCAAAGCTCTCAGATGGAGTGGATCCAAATCTCGATTACCAGGCCCAACCACCCAACATTGGGGTTGAGTCTGAGCTAACCAAAGGCGCAGCTCCTTGCTTGTTGGCATTTCGCCAATTCTGAGAATCATATCTGGAACCAGATGCTTTGCCAACTCTTGGTTCCGCAAAATAATGTCGTAGCTGGAAATCAGGTAAGAATTAACTGAAGCGTAGTTGCGCAGTGGTGACAAGCCTTCAGCCAGAACAGGCCATCCCAGGTTCTGCGAGATGTGTGCGATGGCTCGACAGTATTGTTCCGGGTTTGAAGGCTGGGCAGGTCCTGCGATGATCAGACCCCGATCACACTGCTGCCACTGCTTTAGACAACTCGTTGGTGGTAAGTTGCAGGGAGGCTCCGGAAACATCAGTGGTTCAATCGCAATGAAAAAATTTTCGGTCTGAAGTTGTTCTAGAGCAGTGGCAACTACTTGCTTTGAGCTAGGAACTAAAGGCTCCCGAAACGGAATATTCAGATGGACAGGGCCAGCAATTGGCCAGAGCGATTTCTCCCAAGCCTGAATGACAACCTGTCTCAAGTAAGCTGGCATTTCGGCCTTAAGAGAGGGCAACGCTAACTCAGTCTGCCAATTTGGGAAGGTGCCAAATAGTTTGACTTGGTCAATGGTCTGCCCCGCGTTACAGTCTCGCAATTCGGGCGGACGGTCAGCAGTTAGGACCAGGAGCGGTACCCCTCCTTCTTTAGCTTCGATCAGGGCAGGATAGAAGTTAGCCCCGGCTGTGCCCGAAGTACAAACGAGGGCAACTGGCAATTTTGATCGTTTGGCAAGGCCTAAAGCAAAAAAAGACGCTGAGCGCTCATCTAGAACAGGGATGGCTTCGATCTGTTGGTGCTCGGCGAAGGCCATTGCCAAGGGTGTAGAGCGTGATCCAGGACAAATGACAGCCGTGGTCAGCCCCAGTCGCTGTAAGCTCTCGACCAGAATTGCAGCCCAGATAGAATTGACAGGGCTTAGATCAGCGGGCATCGTTAGCTTGCTCTCGTCAAGACAATGCTTCCATCAGGGGCAGAAATTTAAGCCGGATTTCCTCTGCCTCCTGCTGGGGACTGGAATCTGAAACAATACCATTCCCTGCATACACTCTGGCATGGAAGCCGTTCAGCAGAGCCGAGCGAATCGCGACAGCAAATTCGCCATTACCCCGATGGTCAATCCAGCCGATAGGAGCAGCGTAGAGACCCCGTTCAAAACTTTCATAGCGGCGAATCTGTTGGTAAGTGATATCCCTTGGCTCACCGCCAACCGCTGGGGTTGGGTGGAGCTTGTCTAGGATATCAAGCAAATGGAGATGTTTGGGCATTTCAGCCCAGATTGGAGTGTGCAGATGCTGGATATTCGAAAGCTGCAGCAGATTAGGTCGAGACAACTGTTCAGATTCGATCCCGAGCTGCGTGAGACGGGTCGCGATGGCCTCACAGACAATGCGGTGTTCGTGCAGATCCTTAATGCTGGAAAGCAAGACGTCTGCCAAAGCCTTATCTTCACCAGTGGTCTTTCCGCGTGGCGCAGATCCTGCTAATGCTTCAGTGGACAGCTCCCGATTGTTGAGGCTGACTAAACGCTCCGGACTAGCCCCAACAAAACTCTGTCCCAGTCCGTTACTCGTGCAGAATAGATAACAAGAGGGGTAGATTCTGCGCAATTTGCGAATCAACACTAGAGGGTGAAAAGGCTTAAGTGAGGTAAGGTCAACGACATGAGCCAGCACGATTTTTTTGAATTCATTGGCCTGAATAGCTCGCGTTGCGGCAGCAACAGCCGCCTTGAAGCTTTCAGTGTCAATGACTATTGGCTTTCTTGACTCCTGAATTTTACTTTCAGCAGTACTCAGACTGATGCGGCTGAAAAAGCCAAGCTTTTGGTATGTGCGCCACACTTCCTGAGTGAGCGAATCAACATTGGTGTATAAATCAATGGCCAAATTTGCAACCACAACCGACTGATCACCGCTGCGAGCGACCTGCCAGGTTGGCAAAAACACCATAGCCACTGGGAAAGGAAAGCCATGCTCGATGTCACGATCAAAAAAAGTGAAATTGCAAAAGAAGTGGGGGCCTGAAAACGGCAAATGCAAATCACCAATTCGGATAATATTTGCTAGAGAAGCGTTGACAAACTCTTTGATGCGTAGAAAACGATTCGAGCCCTGGGTCTTGAAGTCAAGAGCTACGCCTGCACCAGCTAGAACTTCGCTGCCCTCCCTTCTTTCAAAATAAAAGCAGCGTCTGCTTGGCTTTTGAATCAACTCGATGAACGTCAATGGATCAATTGGCTTGGTGCCCAGAGAAATACTAGCAATCTGCCTGCACCCTTGCTCAACCGAGACGCATTTGCAGTAGGCAATGAATTGCCATAAAGCTTTTTGATCTTGAAAAAAATTGGTGATTTCTGGAGCGGTTTGTGAAATCGTTTGCATGGATCGTCAACGTTGGTCCGTCAGCCCGGCAGAATGAACCCTAAGCCCAGTAGCAATCCACTCAAAAAATGGACTTTCAGTGCAATGAATTTGCAATTACTAACTTGTTCCGGATGATTGTGGTGAGCACTCACATGCCGAAATAGCTGTAGCGTAAAGGGTAGACTAGCAAACATCAACAAAGTCCAGAGCGGAAATATGCGAAAGACAACGAAGAGGAAACTTAAACCATAGATACTACCACCCAACCCGTGCAGAAGCCGCGCAGCCCTCGCAGTTCCTAAACGCACAATCGGGGAGAGTTTACCCGCTGCCAGATCGTCTGCTCCCTGATGGAAGTGAGAGCAAAATAAAATCAGGCTCGTTGCAATTCCTACCACAACTGACGCCAGAAAAGCTCGTGTCGACCAGGTCTGAGCTTGACTGTAATAAGCTGCGGCCACTGCCAGAGGGCCATAGCAAATAAAGCAAATGATCTCCCCCAACCCCTGATAACCTAGGCGAAACGGAGGACCTTGATAGCTGTACCCCAAAGCGCAGCAAACCAAAATAATTCCGACCACAGTAAAGTCGCGCTGCTGCCAGGAAATAGACAGAATGCCCAATACTCCCAAACCCAGGAACAAGTTTCCCAACCAAAAAATCAGGGATTTATTTTGAGTCAGATTGACTAGAGAATGTGCTTTGTTGACATCAACACCTGTCTCTGAGTCAAACACATCGTTGCTGAGATTGCTCCAGGCGACGATTAAAACAGCTGAGATCAAAAAGGTAAAAAATGTGGCGTAGCCGAATTTCTGGGTGTCAGCAAAGGCAATGGCAGTCCCAACCCAAATTGGTATCACCGCAACGCTGTACATTGGCGGCTTCAACGCCGCTAGCCACAGTTTGCGCTTTGGATGATTTGCCAAGCTTGCAGGGGAACCCTGCTGAAAACTGCCAAGACCCATGGAATTCGCTAAAGAAAATCTGATCCTTATCCTACTACAGAGGAAATGTAACAAAGTCGTTTAGAATTATTTCAATTTGGTGCTTCTTCTCGCCCTAAGGTCTGCTCAGCTTTAAAAAAATCAATGAACTGGCGGGCAGAACGTCCTGAGCGTCCGTTATGACGAGTTGCCCATTGCAGAGCCCGCGCCTCTAGTTCCGCAACGGGTAGATCAATCGCTGCCTGCTGGGCCAAATGACGGACAATTTCCAGATACTTGGGCTGATCAGGGGAAACAAAGGTAAGCGTCAATCCAAATCGGTCGCTGAACGAGAGCTTTTCCTGCACTGTGTCCCAAGCGTGAACTTCGTCTGCTTGATCACTGGTGAATAGGGTGCTGGCAGCCCCGGGTCTGGGCCGATCGGCAAAGAATTCCCGCACCAGATGGCGACGGTTGGAGGTTGCATAGACCACCACGTTCCGAGGCCGGGCGGCAAGGCTGCCCTCTAGCAAAACCTTGAGCGCGGTGTAAGAGTGCTCGTCGGTCTCAAAGGAGAGGTCGTCCACAAACAGGATGAACTTCTGAGGAGCCTCCCGCAACCGCTCCAGAATGGCAGTGAGGTCGATGAGATCATTTTTGGCGACCTCCACGAGGCGCAGGCCCCGAGGGCTGTACTGGTTGAGCAGCGCCTTCACCAGCGAAGACTTGCCAGTGCCGCGCCCACCGTAGAGCAGTACGTGCAGCGCCGGGTAACCCCGCAGCAGAAATTCCGTGTTCTTCACCAACAGGTCCTGCTGCTGTTCGTAGCCCGCCAGATCGCCCAGACGTACCGGATCGGACTGGGCCACGCCGACCAGCGCTCCACCCTGCCAACGGAACGCTGTGTAGCGGGCAAACAGACCCACTCCCTGCTGCTGATAGTGTTCGCCTAGTAGCGCTAGACCGCTGCCCCAATCTTCTAAGTTCAGCAGCTGGGTGGTGATGTCCTTTGAGCGGGTCGCTGCTGCAGCCACCGCCCAGGGTACACTCTCAACCGTTCCAACTTGGGCTTGGATGGCTGCCAGCAGCCGCGAGGTGTCCCAGGCGGCCAAGTCCTGGAGTACCCGCAGATCGGAGCGAGCGGCAGCTAGTAGCGCCGCTGGCAGCTGACCGAATTCGAGGCGAGCAGCAGCTTGGGTAAAAGGGTTATCGGCAACTAGAATCTGCGCCACCAGATGCTCAACCCAAGCGCAACCTAGCGCTGCCTGAGCCTGAAACAGGCGTCCGTAAGCTCGCAACAGCTGGCTAGCGCTCACCGTTCCGGACTGGCTGGGTGCCGCTAGTAAAGAGACTAGAGAAGAGAATGCATCACCGACTGGGTCGGACAGTGCATCTTGGAATAGCAGCAGCGAGGCTAATCGTTGCTGAATTCCTGCGCCATTGACAGATTGGATCACCGTCGGGTCTTCGAATTTGGCTGATCTGGGAGCTTCGACCTCAGGCTACCTCTCCTTGCCCCTCGCGCGTCGCCTCTTGACCCAATTTGCCCCTGAACCCCTTTCCCAGAGACTGGCTCGCCTGCTTGTTATAATAGGCTGGGCCTATCAACTGACGGTGATATGATTACGGGCAAAATCTCTGCGTAGAGGGCTATCTATGGCTCAGTCGCCTGTTTCTCCAGTTGTTCTGATTATTCTCGACGGCTGGGGATACCGTGAGGAAACGGATGGCAATGCCATTGCCGCCGCCCGCACCCCAGTCATGGACAGCCTCTGGGCAGTTTACCCTCACACGTTGGTGCATACCTCCGGCAAGGAAGTGGGTCTCCCCAAAGGCCAAATGGGCAACTCCGAAGTGGGACACCTCAATATCGGCGCGGGGCGTGTCGTGCCCCAGGAGCTGGTCCGCATCTCAGACGCGGTCGAGGATGGAAGCTTGTTCAACAACTCCGTCCTAGTTCAGACTTGTGAGGCCGTCAAAGCCAATGGCAGCAAGCTTCATCTGGTGGGTCTGTGCTCAGAGGGCGGCGTCCACTCTCACTTAGAGCACTTGCTGGCGCTGCTGGAGCTAGCGAAGCGGCAGGGGCTACCAGAGGTCTGCATTCATGCTCTCATGGACGGGCGTGATACCGCCCCAACGGCAGGGCTCGGCGTGATTCGGACCCTGCAAGCGCGGATTGACGAGTTGCAGGTGGGCCGCATCGCCACGCTCAGCGGACGCTACTACGGCATGGACCGCGACCGTCGCTGGGACCGCATTCAGCAGGTTTACACGCTGATTACCCAGGATGGCACTGGCGATGGGCGTAGCGCCGAGGACGTGCTTAAGGCGTTTTACGCAGAAGGCGTGACCGACGAGTTCCTCACCCCCACCCGGCTCGCCCCTGGTGCAGTCGAGCCCGGCGACGGTCTGATCTTTTTCAACTTCCGCCCAGACCGTTCCCGCCAGCTCACCCAGGCTTTTGTGGCTGCCAATTTCAAGGGCTTCGAGCGGCAGCAGATCCAGCCGTTGCACTTCACCACGTTCACGCAATACGACGCCAGTCTGAGCCAAGTGCCTGTGGCTTTCCCGCCACAGAACCTCAGCAATATCCTCGGTGAGGTGGTTGCCCGTCACCGCCTCAAGCAATTCCGGGTGGCCGAGACCGAGAAGTACGCTCATGTCACCTACTTTTTTAACGGCGGCATTGAGGAACCATTGGCCGGTGAAGACCGTGAGCTAGTGCCGAGCCCGATGGTGGCGACCTACGACCAGAAGCCAGAGATGTCGGCAGATCAAGTCACCCACGCAACGGTCAAGGCTGTCCACAGTCGCGAGTACGCATTGGTCGTGGTCAACTATGCCAACCCGGATATGGTGGGCCACACCGGCAACTACGAAAAGGCGATCCAGGCGATTGAGACCGTAGATCACTGTCTGGGCAAGCTGCTCGAAAGCGTCAGTCAGGTCGGCGGCACGGCGATCATCATCGCCGATCATGGCAACGCCGAGCTGATGTGGGATGAGCAGGGTAACCCCTGGACCGCTCACACCACCAACCCGGTCCCGTTCATCTTGGTTGAGGGTGAGGGCCGCAAGATCCCTGGGCATGGCGCTGAGCCCGAACTGCGTAGCGATGGCAAGCTCGCCGATGTCGCCCCTACCATCTTGCAGATTCTGCAACTGCCAGTTCCAGCGGAGATGACTGGGCGATCTATGATTGTTTCAGCAGACTACGAAGTCCGCCTGAACAAAACACCTGTTCGCCTGGCCTAAGCTGCCCCTTGAGCCCTTTATGACTCTGATCTACAACATTCTGACGTTCATCTGGTCCCTGGTTGCGCTGGGCCTGGTAGTGCTGATCCTGCTACACAGCCCGAAGGGGGATGGCCTGGGTGGCATCGGCGGCCAAGCCCAACTATTCACGAGTACCCGCAGCGCTGAAACTACCCTTAACCGGGCAACCTGGATCATGACCACCCTGTTTTTAGGCATTACCGTCGTCTTCAGCGCCGGTTGGGTGAAGCCGGTGATCGGCTACGTGCTTGAATCGCTCAGCAAGGCGAGCTGAGCCCCAGCTCTGGTGGCCGCCACCGTGCCCCCGTTGTTTTCTAAGAGCGACAGGATGGCTGGGCGCGTTAATTAAGCCGAGCAGTAGGTAGACCGTCAGCAGGTAGCCAGCCGCGAGCATCAAAATGGTGAAGGCCAGGTTGGGGTCAGTCATGGCTCAAAAGTCTGGGAAAGCGGTCGCCTGGAAAAGTACGTAGGAAAAATGAACAGAGCGGCACTGCTCCAGGCCACCAAGAGCTGCTCAGCTGGCCGTAAAACCAGCAGAAGAAGGACGAGCACCCAGAGCAAAGACTTATACACACCTCAGCAAGTTTCCCTGCACAGGGCCACTTGCCACCTGAGTGTGGGCTTCGCCAATTGCCGAAAGGCCCAAATCCTTTCTTGGCAACGGCGGCTAAGCCAAGCCGAGAGGTATTCAATTTTGCAGAAATCTGGAAGGATATTAGCACAGGAGGCGCATTGCTGGGAGGTTTTGGTGGGGCTAGTTTGCAACTCTATACATTCCTGAATCGCTTCTGGCGGCAAGTTTCGAAGCCGTTCAGCTCTAGATGCTGGCATCGGATCGAGTACGAGCCGTAACCAGTCTCGCGAAGCGTGAATCGGTGGCTTAGAATGTGAAAGAGCCCGTAAGATTTCGTAACCTTCCGATACCTCTTAGTGCCTGAGCAGCCCACCTATGACCTCAGCGACTTCCCCTTTTGCCCCGGTTGAAGCGGAGCTGAGCGCCTTGAGCGAAAACCTCAAGAAGCTCATCGGTGCCCGCCACCCCGTTCTCTATGCGGCAGCGGAGCACCTTTTCGCGACTCGGGGCAAGGGCTTGCGGCCCGCTCTCGTCCTGCTAGTGGCAAGGGCAACGATGCCAGGCCACGACATCACGGTGCGTCACCGTCAGCTGGCTGAGATTACGGAAATGATTCACACGGCCAGCCTAGTTCACGATGATGTGATTGACACAGCGGACGTGCGGCGTGGTGTAGATACGGTCAACCACCTGTTCGACAATCGGGTGGCCGTGCTAGCCGGAGACTATCTATTCGGCAAAGCCGCCTGGTATCTGGCCAGTCTGGATGATCTGGAGGTGGTCAAGCTGCTGTCGAAGGTGATCATGGATCTGCCTGAGGGTGAGATCCGCCAGAGCTTGACCCGCTTCGACGCTGGCCTATCGATCGACGATTACCTGGAGAAGAGCTTTTACAAAACCGCCTCGCTGATGTCAGGTAGCGCCAAGGCCGCAGCGGTACTGAGCGGCGTCGAGCCGGAGTTGGCCGAGCACTTGTATGAATTTGGTCGCCACTTCGGCATTGCGTTTCAGATCGTGGACGATATTCTCGACTTCACGGGTTCAGAGGAGATCCTGGGCAAACCCGTGGGGTCTGACCTAAGTCAGGGCAATCTGACCGCGCCGGTGCTGTTCGCTCTGCGCAGCCAGCCTCAGTTGGAGCCATTGATTGAGCGCCAATTCGCTCAGCCCGACGACCTTCAGCAGGCACTAGCCTGGATCCAAGACAGTGATGGCTTAGAGCAGTCGCGTGAGCTGGCTGCCAAGCACGTCCATCTAGCGATGGAGCATCTGTCGAGTCTGCCACCTTCGGTGTCGCGACAGGCACTGATCGACCTGACCGAGCAAGCGCTGAGTCGTACTTATTAAACCTGGCTGGGCCCGACCTAGTGCCCGACTGTGAAGGGCCGTGGCTACAATGTGGGGCAGTAATGTGACGGGAAACGGACACTGCCTCCATGCTCAAGCGGCTGCGCGGTCAGAAAGACAATATTCAAACCATTGTGATTGCCCTCATCCTGGCGATCTTTATTCGGACCTTTGTCGCCGAGGCTCGTTACATTCCCTCTGCCTCCATGGAGCCGACCCTTCAGATTAACGACCGCCTGATCGTTGAGAAGGTCACCTACCGTTTCCGCTCACCGCAGTTGGGAGAAATTGTCGTGTTCTACCCGCCTGAGGACCGCCCTGAGCTGGAAGGTGCGTCTGTGCATCAGGCGTTTATCAAGCGCGTGATCGGCACACCGGGCGATGAGCTGGTAGTTCATGATGGCCTGGTTTATGTCAACCAACACCCACTGTCAGAGCCTTACGTCGCGGAGCCGCCAATCTACGAGTGGGGGCCTCAGAAGGTGCCAGCAGGCAACTTTTTCGTGATGGGTGACAATCGCAACAACAGCAACGATTCTCACATGTGGGGCTTTCTGCCTGCGGATAACATTATTGGCCGCGCTTGGCTGCGCTTCTGGCCACTCGACCGGCTCAACCTTTTGATTAGTACCACCAAACCGCAGGTCCTAGCCTCGCAGCCCAAAACCCCTTGAACATCGTCCACCGACCCAACGGCTGAGTCGCGAAAGGCCTCAAAGCAGTCTTTTCTGTTTTAAGTTATGTTGTTGATAGAAACATTCCTGATAAGGAATGCATCGTTCGGTTTCATTGGCCTAGATCCCCTTGGACAACTCAGTTGAGCAAAAAGTGTCGAACCCGTCGAAAGGTTGGCTGTTCCTGTTGAGCCTGCTGATTGGGGTATTGGCGTTAGTGTGGCTGAGCCGGACTTGGAACCTAAACCCTTACACTCGGCAAGTTTTAGCGCTGAACGGGCATCCCAACCAGGGACGGGCGATTTTTGAGATGAACTGCGCTGCCTGCCACGGTCTGCTGGCCAATGGCAAGGTGGGACCTAGCTTGCGCGGCATTTCCGAGCGGCGCTCTGCCCCCAGCCTGATTCACCAGGTGACCAGCGGCAGCACGCCGCCCATGCCTCAGTTTCAGCCAGACCCTCAGGAGATGGCCGACCTGCTCAGTTATCTTCGAAGCCTTTAGAGCTTCTATGCAAATGCCGAAGGAGCAAGCGCTTCAGCCGCTTGAGTTGGGTTGGAGGCGGTGGTGCCGTATCATAGATCTGCCGGATCCGAGCAATCGCCACGTTGAGTTCGCCACCTAGCAGCAAGCCGAAGGAACTCAAAAACAGCCAGATCATCAGCACAATCACCGCCCCGATGCTGCCGTAGGTCCGGTTAAACTGGCCGAAATTGGCAACGTACAGTCGAAAGACTAGTGATACCGCCAGCCAGACCAGGCTTCCGGCCAGGGCTCCCGGCCAGACCGGTGCTCTCATTGGCTGCTGGGCAGGCGCAAAGCGGTAGATAAATGCAAACGCCAGTACCACCAGTCCCAGCGACAGCGGCCAGACCAGTGTGCTGTAGAACCGAACCAGAAAAGCGCTTAGCCCCAACCGTTCTGCGCCCCAGCGCACGCCCCATTGGCCCAGCACGACCAACAGCGAAGCCATCACAACCAAAATGACCGTGCCCAGAAACAGGCCAATCGCTAGCAGCCGGTTCAGCCACCATGGACGCTGCGCCTCCGGTGGCACTCGGTAAGAACAGTTCAGTACTCGGATCAGGGGCGCGAAGAAGGCCGAGGCAGCCCACAAGGTCACCAGGATGCTGAAGGAGAATACCCGGCCCTTGTGGCTGGCCGCTAGGCTGCGCACGTTATCCCCTACCAGGTCAAGGATGGGTCGAGGCGCAGCCTGAGCCAGGGTGGACATCATCCAAGTGAATGTGCGCTCTGAAGAGGCGAACAGGCCAATCACTGCCACCAGAAACAGGCCAAAGGGCAGCAGCGACAACATGGCATAGTACGCCATCTCCGCTGCCGCACTCCAGAGATTATTGTGAATCGACTGTCGGACTGTGTACTGACAGACGCGGGCGCACGTCCGGCTGAAGCGATGGATTCGCTGGCCCCACAGAGAAACGCTCAACGTCGCTTGCCTTTGAGATCACAGCACGGTCTGGGGTGTGGCAGACTGGAGGGCCGAGCCTACACACATCAAGCAGCCCATTTAATGTAGTCAATCTTTTGCCCCCTTAGCCATTCTGGCTGTGTCCAACCATGCCCTAAAATGGAGAGCCAGACTGGCAAGTAATCTAGGAGCAAGACATAGCGTGGTTGAACCCATCCTGGACGGCGTCGTCATCGGTCTGGTTCTGGTAACTCTGGGCGGTCTGTTCACGGCAGCCTATCTGCAGTATCGGCGGGGCAACCCCTTCGATCTTTAACTCCCTGGCAGTCTAGAGCTGTGCCTGAGCTTGCTGAGAGCGAGGGTTTCTAAACAGGCACTGCCTGAGTGGGGGGCCAAGAAAGCGCTGTCTGTCGGAGCTAACCTGTAGCCGCCGCTGGTTGGAAACTGTTTTGGAAGTTGAGGTTCTAGCTTAGTGCCCGAGTTTCTGGTGGCTAGAGGGGTCATGCAGCTGATGAATGAGATCAGCCGCATCATTTTGTCAGGCCTGGATGACTTTCGTAAGAAAAATTCATACTCCCGATGGGTGAGGGTGTTCTTGACTGCTTCATAAAGTTAAGCGACACTGTCTTGTAACTCGGCCAACTTGAGAAAATGCTCAAAGGTTTGACAAACCCATCCAGGTAATTCCTTCTCGACAAGGTCGCCGGGTGAACTGGGTCGAGGCGAGCGGCTCTAGAGCGAGGCCAACTCAGCAAAAAATACGATGGAAACTCTAGAATTCATCATTTACCCTGACGGGCGAGTTGAGGAGCTGGTCACTGGCATCGTTGGTGGTAGCTGCGCTGAGGTCACGGCTGCTATCGAGGCGAAGTTGGGCCAGCTCACAGAGCGCGAGCTGACTTCTGAGCACTTCGCTCAAGCGACAGAGGTCGGCGTCCAGAGCGCTCTGAGCGCCCAGATCAGTCCCTGGTGAGAGTTGCCCAGGTCTGGATCTTGAATACAGTCTGGGTTATGGTCTTGCCTTCGCCTAGGAAAAGCGCTCCAGTCCCGTCGCGAGTTGTTTAGGTAACGCACGTTTATTCAGGAAGATTCAGGAAAGCGTTATGTCCCACTTCAGCCAAATCAAGACGAAGATCCGCGTGCTCGAACCTTTGCAAAAAGCGCTCAGCGACCTGGACGTCGATTGGAAGAATGGCCCCAGTCAGGTGAGAGGCTATCGAGGCCAGGCCTGCGCCGCAGAGTTAGTCATTGAGCAGACTAACGGCTATGATGTCGGCTTCAGCTGGAATGGCAACGAGTACGAGCTGGTAGCCGATCTTCAATATTGGCAACAGCCCTGGTCAGTCGAGGGTTTTTTGAACCGAGTTTCTCAGCGCTACGCCTACCACACCGTACTGACGGAAACAGCCCAACAAGGCTTCCAGCTAACTGAGCAGCAGAGCCAAGCTGACGGTACGCTCCGTCTAGTCCTCCAGCGCTGGAGTGCGTAGTGTGAGTGCTGAGGGTGCCGCTGACCGCTCAGGGCTAGAGCCAGAGTTAGGTGGGGCATTGCGCGCTTCGCCGGGGCGTTCAGGCCTGGAGCCAGAACTAGGCGGCGCACTGCGTCAGCGCGGCGTGTATGTTGATGAGATTACTTGCATCGGCTGTAAGCACTGTGTCCATGTGGCTCGCAATACCTTCCATCTAGAGGAGGATCATGGGCGGTCGCGGGTATTTCGTCAAAATGGCGACCCTGAGGCAGTCATCCAGGAGGCCATCGACACTTGCCCGGTAGACTGCATCCATTGGGTGGACTACACAGAGCTAAAGCACCTGGAAACCGAGCGCCACCATCAAGTAGTCCCCAAAGCAGGTGTGGTGCCGCATGAGCCCGTTCGCACTCAACGCTACAAGAAGCGCTCGACTCGGGGAAAGGGGCGGTAAAGTAAAAACAAGTTGCTCTTGACTGTCTTTATAGGGGCTCAGCGATTCGTTGCTGGGCCCTTTCAATTTGCGAGCGGACCTGTTCGAAGGCGGTACCACCGTAGCTATGGCGAGCGGCAACCACCTGGCGCGGCTCTATGACAGCGAAAATATCCGACTCAAAGGCAGCGTGTAGGGCCTGCCAGCGCTCCAGGCTTAGATTCTTCAGCAGAATGCCCTCAGCTAGGCAGGTCTTTACCACCGCGCCTACGATGTTGTACGCCTCGCGGAAAGGCACGCCCTTGCGCGCTAGATAGTCGGCGACGTCGGTAGCGTTTGAAAAGTCTTCGTTGACCGCCTGTTCCAGCCGTTCGCCGCGAAAGGTGATGCCCTCGCTCAAGAGGATAGTCATGGCCTCTAGACAGGCATTCACCGTGCGTACGCTGTCGAACAGCGCTTCTTTGTCCTCCTGCAGGTCCTTGTTGTAGGCTAGGGGAAGGCCCTTCATCAGCACCAGCAGCGCCTGCAGATGGCCGAAAACACGGCCCGTTTTGCCCCGCACCAGCTCGGGCACGTCAGGATTTTTCTTTTGGGGCATGATGCTAGAGCCGGTCGCGCAGGTGTCCTTGAGGCTGATGAAGCCGAACTCCTGAGAAGCCCACAGGATCAGCTCCTCAGCTAAGCGGCTCAGATGCACCAAAATCAAGCTGGCGGCGCATAAGAACTCGATGGCGAAATCTCGATCGGATACTCCGTCTAGGCTGTTGGCGTAGAGGTCGGCGAACCCCAGCAATTGAGCGCTGTAGTGACGGTCTATGGGGTGCGGCGTGCCTGCAAGCGCCCCACACCCTAGCGGCGAGACGTTCACCCGAGCGTAGATCTGTACCAGGCGCTGCTGGTCGCGCTGAGCCATCTCGAAGTAGGCCAGCAGATGATGGGCCAAGGACAGGGGTTGAGCGCGTTGCAGGTGGGTATAGCCCGGAATCAAAGTCTCGACGTGCTGCTCGGCCAAGGTTAGAAGTGCTTGCTGAAAGACCATCAAGTGGGCTTGTATCTGACGGATTGCATCGCGCAGATACAGGCGGATGTCGGTGCCCACCTGGTCGTTGCGCGAGCGAGCGGTGTGCAACTTTTTGCCCGTGTCTCCGATCAGCTCGGTCAGGCGGCGCTCGACAGCGAAGTGAACATCTTCGGCGTCCAAGCCAGGAGTGAACTGCCCTGCGCGGTACTCGCGGCGGATCTGCTCCAGGCCATTGACCAACTGTTCCCCTTCCTCCGGCGTGAGGATCCCGACGTGCGCCAACATCTGCGCGTGGGCTTGCGAGCCAGTAAGATCGTATTCGATGAGCTCGATGTCAAAGCCGATGCTGGCGTTGAAGCGTGCAATCGCCGGGTGCAACGCGGACTCAAAGCGCTGACTCCAAGGCTGAGGCGCGGGAGGGATCGAGGTCATGGGGCTGTGGCTGGAGAGCTGGAAACTAGCGCGAGGGCTACTTGCCCTAGTAGGCAGTCAGGCTGCGTAGCAGGTAGCCGAGCACCGCACCGATCAGCAGTGCCCAGACTTGACCCGAGTCTACAAAGTGTTGGTAAGCCTGGCTGAGCTGGCCCAGGATGTCCTGGTCGAATTTGGTAGACCCCTGAGCCACCGCTGCGGTGGCCAGCAGCAGCGAAGACATTACTGCCAAGAGCAAGGGCTGCTTGAGCCGAGCCCAACCGGCTCGGGCGTGCCCCTGCAAAAACTGAACAAACGCCATCATGAATTTGACCGCCCTTCCCAAACTGGCCTCAAGAGAGTATCACATTCGTCTATCTCTGGAGCTTGCCTACGCAGACGACTGAACCTGTGGGCCCTCTACCGCCAGAATGCGGAAGACGATCAGAGTCATGTCATCGCCGATGTTCCGGGTGTCTGCATCCGCTGACAGACTATTGCCCACGCTATTGCCCACGAAGTCATGGACCTGCGCGAATAGGTATTCCAGAATCTCCTGCGGGTCAGCGTAGGAACGGCAGGCCCAGCACACGGCCTCAGTCAACCGTTCCTCTTCGAAGCGTTCGCCATTAGGGTTGGCGGCTTCAGTAAAACCGTCGGTGTAGAAGATCACCGTGTCACCAGGACGCAGCTGATCCTGAGCCTCTGCGTAGTAGCTCTCGTCCTCCAGGCCGATCAGCATGCCGGGAGTGTCGAGGCGCTGGATCTGGTTGGTCTCGGCGCGCCACAGTAGCGGCGGGTTATGGGCCGCGTTGCTATAGATCAGGATGCCGGTCGCTGGATCGTATTCGGAGTAGAACAGGGTCACGAACCGGTTGGAGTTCTCCAAGTCGGTGTACATGACATGGTTCAGGTGCTTGAGGATGCGCCCAGGCGAGTGACCATTCAGCGCTTCTGCCCGCAGCATGCCCCGAGTCATGGTCATAATCAGCCCGGCAGGAACTCCCTTGCCCATCACGTCACCGATTACGATGCTCCAGCGATCGGAGCCATTGCCGCGGTCAGTGTGGATGGGGATGAAATCGTAGTAGTCGCCGCCCACCCGGTTGGCGGTCTGACAGCGGGCGGCTAGGGACGCGCCCGCAATCGTGGGGCAACTGCGCGGCAGCAGACGGGCCTGGATCTCGGCTCCAATTTCTAGCTCGCGGTCCAGACGCTCCTTGCGGCGCAGTTCTACAGTGAGTTCGTCGTTCTCGATGGCTACCGAGGTCTGGTCGGCCACCAAGCGCATGAGCTTTTGGCGGGTTTCGGTCCAAGCGTATTCGGGATCCCGGCTGAATACATACAGCCGCCCGCGCTCCACGTTCTTGACCAAGATCGCCGTGCCAAACAGGTGCATCTCTGGACCTAGGGAGCGGCTGACCAGCGTGTCCATGGCCACTGTGGGATCGCTGACGATCTGGCGTGCGGCGGTTTCCAACGCCTGACGAATGTCGCGGCAGCGCTCACCATCAGCACAGTGCAGACGCTCCAGACGAGCCTGACCAGATTTGAACAGGATCAGCGCTCCCCCATCGGCGTCGGTGACGCGGCTGGCCATCAGGGGGATGAGTTCCAGAAACTGGTTGAGGTTGCTGAAGCTACGCAGGGCAAAGCCCAGTGAGCTGAGCAGATCTTGAGTTTTGCGCTGTTCGCGGCTCAGTTGGGAGACCAACTCCTTCAGCGCAAAGATCGGCGTCACCTCAGGGTCTACAGCACCGACCTCAGCATCAGGCTGAGTCACTTCGGCGCTCGCCGGGAGCGACGTCAGAGGTAGTTGAGGTTCTCGCGGCAAGGGCATGCTGGCAATGGGGTCGGAAGTTGTTGACGGCGGGCCGGAGGGCAAATCCACCAGGAAACCCTGAGCACAGTAGGTAACAGTATGTCACCTCCCTGCGGAGTTCAGCATTCAAGGTTTGTGTCATGTTACCCGCTGTCTGCCAATTCTGTGCAGAGGAGTTTTGCTCAACTTGAGCGAATCTGCTGCACAGGGGCCGAGTGGCTGTCTAATCGCTGAGCAGCGCTTCAACAAACTCATAGCTGGAGAAGGGGCGCAGGTCCTCGATGCCCTCGCCCGCCCCGATAAACCGGATCGGGAGGCTCAGCTGCTCGACCACTGCCAGTGCCACACCGCCGCGCGCCGTCCCATCGAGTTTGGTCAGGACGACGCCGCTGAGCTTGGCGACTTCGGCAAATACTTTGGCCTGTTGCAAGCCATTCTGGCCCAGGGTAGAGTCCAGCACCAGCAACGACTCGACGACTGCATCAGGGGCTTTCTTGTCGATGATGCGCCGGATTTTGCTCAGCTCGTCCATTAGGTTCTTCTTGTTCTGCAGGCGGCCTGCGGTGTCGATCAGCAGCAGTTCGCAGTCCCGCGCTTGAGCGGCGGTGATCGCGTCAAACACCACTGCGGCAGGGTCGGTGTTCTTGCCAGGGTTGGCGATCACCTCAACCCCCGCCCGCTCGCCCCAAACCTGAACCTGAGCAACGGCAGCAGCGCGAAAGGTATCCCCGGCCGCAATTAGGGTTTTGTAGCCGGACTGGTGGGCGATGTGAGCGATCTTGCCGATCGTTGTGGTCTTACCCGCGCCGTTGACACCTGTGATTAGCCAAATGTTGAGCGTGTCCTTGGTCGGGGCGAAGCGGGGACTGTAGCCTACCTGGAACGGCAACTCCAACATATCGCGCAATAGTTGCTTGAGGTAGGCGATGGCCTGCTCCGGCGGCAGCGCTTCCTGCCGCAGTCTGGCTTGCAAGGCTTTGATGATCCGGTCGGTGGCAGCCACACCTGAGTCGGCTTGCAGCAGTAGCGTTTCGATATCCTCGACCGCGTCGGCATTCAGCGGCCCCTGGCCCACCAGGGCTTTGAGCTGGTTGACCAGATTGCGGCGAGTCTTTTCCAAGCCCTGGCGTAGGCGCTTAAGCCAGGTGATCTCTTCAATGGAGATATCCTCCGCTTTGCGCCCCTCGGCCGCAAGCACTTCCGCCGACCACAGAAAACCAGCATCAAAGGGCAGATCTGACTGTTCCGGCTCGGCGACCGCAGTCGCAAGCTCAGGCTCGGGTTCCTCGAGAGCAGTTGCTCGTAGGCGCTCCAGACGCTCTTGACGGTCCACTTCTGCTTTGGCCCAAAACGGGAGCGGCTCAGCCAGCTCTGGCTCCGGCTCAGCTCTGGGGCAGGCAAACTCTGTGCTCTCTGGCTCCGGCTCTGAAACTGGTACCAGCGACTGGGGCTCGGGCGATTGGATGATGAGCTCGGCTGCGGCCTCCGGCGTCTCGGGAACAGCGACCGCAACTTCCGGCTCGGCTGCGAGGGTAGTCTCGACCGGCTTCTCTTTCTCCTTTTGCTGGATATTTTTGTAGGCAGCGCGGGCGAAGTTCAGCAGGTCTTGATTGGGGCCTTGCGCTGGGGTAGCTGACTCAGAGACAGCAGACAGCTCAGCTGGTTCTGGTTGCACCGGGGCTGGCTCGGCTGCGGCCTCATCCTGCTTGTTCTCGAATCGCTCAAACCAGTTGAAAACCATAGTGCCTCACCAGAGCTGAGAGGTCCCCGCGCAGAAAAATGGGCCTTTTTTCCTGAGTCTAACGGCTAAACTCGCTCCGGCTGCCGAGCGGCCTTAGCGATCTGCTGGGTGACCCGTCGTAGCACACCGTTGATGAAGCGATAGCCCTCTTCGCTGCTGTAGCGCTTGGCAAGCTCCACGGCTTCGGTGATCGCCACATTCTCCTTTTGCCCTAGGAACACTAGCTCTGTGGTCGCCAGACGTAGAATATCGCGGTCTACACGGGCCAAGCGAGTGAGCTGCCAGTCGACAAGCGAGCGGCTAAGCAGATCGTCGATCTCGGTCTGATTCTCGTGAAAGGCACCTAGCAGGCTCAGAGCCAGGGAGCGAACCTCGGCCTGATTCGACAACTGGACGAGCTCAGGCAGCTCCAGAGCAATGCCAAGGCTATTGATCGCAGTCTCCGTGCGCTGCATTGCTTCATTGAGCATGGCACGGGCTTCATCTAGGTTGTGGGCGCGGGTTTCACTGGCGTTGAGCCGTTCGTGGCCGCGCTTGAGGTCAGCCGCTGCCGTCGAGAGCGCATCATGGGTCTCTGCGGTGAGCGTGCGTACGGCTGATAACAATAGGTCTTGCAGGGCCTGAGTGGCGAGCTTTTTGGGCGAGCTAGGGAGCTGGCTAATTGCCAGGAGAGCTAGTTCGCGGGCAATACGTCGAGCTTGCATAAAAATCCTGCGCTATATGTAGCAATTCAGTGCAATTCAGTTGCCAAGGTCCGGCGGTCGTTTGTCCATCCTACCCTACGGCTGGAGTGCGTCTTGCCTGGGCCCAACAGTGACCTATGCTTTGAAACAGTCCGTCTAGTGCTTTTGTTCAACTGCTATGAGTGACGAACACACTGCCGAAATCCTGCATCAGGGCCAACTCCACACGATCTCAGTGAGTGCTGGTCAGACGGTTCTAGAAGCTGCTGAGGCTGCCGGTTTGTCCCTGCCACATTCCTGCTGTGCGGGAGTCTGCACCACTTGTGCGGCGCGCTTGCTCGCGGGCGAGGTTGACCAGAGCGAGGGCATCGGCATCAGCAGCGACCTCATACGACAGGGATACGCACTTCTATGTATCTCCCGCCCCCTGTCCGACCTGCGCATTGAGACCGAGAAGGAAGACGAGGTATACCACCTGCAATTTGGCCAGTTCCAGAAAACCTGAAGGTCTGCGTGGGTGGCTCCGTTAGCTGCCTCTATTGCGCGTGATAAAGATCACAAGGCCGAGGGGGTTGGATCACAGGTGACGTTCGGGACCAAGCTGATACTTTAGCTAGAGAGGGATCTAATGCTTTTTGCAGCGCTGAAGGGCGAGTTGCTCTAAGCTGTTGGAGCAAACAGTCTCTCCAAGATCCGAGTTTACTGCGCAGATATTCTTCGGGCCAAGGCTTTAGTCAGTTCTGTGGCGGTCGGTTGCAGCCGCGAGGTTAAGCAGGTGCCTACTCAAATCGACGATCCGTACCACCGAACGACCCGGCCCGAGGAGCAGCAGCTATACGATTACCTGCTCCAGAGGGTCCAGCTTGATGCTCCAGCTCAGGTACTGGGCTACTTTCGTACGCTGTTGCTCGATGGGCAGGCTCCGGGCAACCGCGAGCTTTTGATTGCCCTGGATCAGCTGACAGCCTCCCGCTCCGCTGACCAAGATTTTCAGTTCATCCTCAATCGCTGCTGCTACATCCTGATCAACCGCTGGCAGGTACGCTCTCAGGATCAGAGTGCGGTGGCTGAGCTGCTGGCCCTGTTTGAGTCACTATCCCCGATTCCCACGGCCACCTTGGGCCGCCACCAGGCGATTAAGCGCCTGCGTCGTCTGGTGGGGCTGTTTACGCAGACAGAGCAGTATCTGGCTCTGCACCGCCTGGGCCAAGTGATCGGTCAAACTGCCGAGGCCGGGGCAGAAGAGGCAAAACCCCTAGTCGGTCTGATCCGCCGGTATCCTTACCTGTACAGTCACTGTCTGACAGGCGAGGGTAGCTCCTCCGACCAGCAGCAGGTGGTGCAGCGGGTTCAAACGCAGGCGCAGCGGCAATTTGAGTGGGATCTGTCCCAATACGCGACCTATCAGGTGCGGCGTTCGCTCTCGCCGGGGCGCAGTCTGCAACCGGTGAAAAACCCGACCCTACTCAGCGAACGCGAGCTCAATGGGGCACTGAAGCAATTTGTCGGCAAGGTTGAGGGAAGCTATAGCTATCGTGATTTAGCGCAGCAGTTCCAAACGCGCAGTGATGGCAGCCAGCTTTACCGGAACTTTAAGAGCGACCTCTATCAATACATCACCGCAGCAGTCGACCCAGGTTACGCTAAGCATCGGTTTAATCATCAGCTATCCACTTATCTGAAAGAGACGTTTCCTGAGCGGGATTATCAGAAGCTCGACGACTTTTTGATGATTAGAACTTGCAGCCGGGTGTTGAACTTCCTGGTGGTTGAGAGCGCTCAGCAGCCGAATCACTGCATGTTCACAGACCTGATTGCCAATGTGGGACCGACGGTGACTACAGGGCTTCTGCTCAAGATTGTGCTCCTGTGCAAGAAGGTGAAGCCTTACCTGGAAAAACGGTTTGCGATTTTGTTCAGCCACTACGAGTCTTGCACTCGGGACGCAGTGCTGTGGCTGATCAAGACGCTAGAAAACCTGAATGTGGCGCTGAGCGCTCATTTCGGTGCGCTGGATCTCTCCTTCCTCAGCCAAGTTTTCTAGCGGTCCCGGCTAGCCGCGCGCAGGTTGCGGGAACCCGGAGTTTTGCGCCTAGGCCAGGGTGATCACTGTGACTTCGGGCGGGCAAAAGAGCCGCCCAGGCAAGTAGGTGCCCAGGCCGCGATTGACGTAGAGCCGGTTGGCTCCGACTTGGTGCAAGCCCTGGGACCACTCCCAGTGGTACAGGACCCGATAACGGCTGAGTTGCCAGCGCTCTAGCCAGGCTTGCAGCGGGCCGATGCCGGGCAGGACGACCTGGCCGCCGTGGGTGTGGCCGGAGAGCTGCAAATCGACGCGCCATTGCCGCAAAACCTCGGCGCTATCCGGGTTGTGGGAGAGCACAATCCGAGGGGTTTCTGGCGGGATCGGATCGAGAACCAGGCCTGGCTTGAATGAGCGGCAGCGGCGAAAGTCGGGCAGGCCCACCAGGGCAAGTCCCGGACCCAAAGGGTAGACCGTTTCGCGCCACATGACGTGGATGCCAATGCTGCGGAGTGCTTCGCTGATCGTGGCTTTGGAGTTCCAAAAGTACAGATCGTGGTTGCCGAGGACGGCGTAGATGCCTGCCCGGCTCTGCAGGGCTTTGAGGCGGTGGACCAGGCCGTGGATTGGTCGGGGGTCGGTGGTGACGTAGTCTCCGGTCAGCACGATCAGGTCGGGCTCGGCCTGATTGGTCTCTTCGATGGCTTGTTGCAGCAGGTCCTCAGATAGGCGTAGGCCATCGAAGTGGAAGTCGGAGAGCTGCACCAGCTTGGCTCCACGGAGGGACTCTGGCAATCCTCGGATCGGGATGGTCACCGCTTCCACGCTCAGAGGTCCTGTTAGGAGTTTGTGCATCGCTGGTCACATCACTTGAGGACTGTCTCTAGCAATTTCATTGAGAAATCGCGCGATCCGGCTGTGATCTAGCAAGTTTGCACACGGCTTCTTTAAAGATATCTGGAGGGCCGCTCGGGGCTGGGCGAAGCTTGCTAGGGCTGCATTTCGCGGTGGCGTTGATCTGGCCGTGGCGAATCAGGAACAGGAGCCACTCCAGCCGCTTGGCATCAAGGATTTTGAACTCGATGCCATTGCCCGTCTGTTGGGAGTGACTCCTGAGTGGCTCCTGCGGGGGGATGGTAACAGTGCAACCACTCACTGCTAAGCAGGATGGCTGTATTGAGTCGTGCCAGTGACCCCACACTCCGAACGCCATTAGTCAACCCTGCAACTCGCGGCTCGTGGCTCACCACTTGGACTTTGCAGTTAAAAGCTTGACCCGCCGAGCCTGAAGCTCCAAGGGCCGAGAAAAAAGCTCGGCTAGCCAAGTCTCAAGCTCGGACCTTGGAGCCCGAAGCCCGACCAGTCCAGTCTCAAGCTCGAAGGGTGGGGTTGAGAAGCTGGTGGGTTGAGCCAGAAGTCTCGGGGTTGGAGAGGGGATCTCGGTTAGCTCAGTTGCTGGGCCATTGGTCTAGTGCCTCACCGGCAGGGTTTCTATTGCGCCTAGGGCTTTGAGCGTTGCTTTTTGGGTTTCGGTGAGGCCGATGACCCCGGTGATGTTCATGCCTTCGTAGGGACCAGCGGTTCTCAGGCTATTCAGGCATTCCCCGGTCTGGACGTCCCATAGCTTGATCGTCTCATCCTGACTGCCGCTGGCTAGGATACGCCCATCGGGGCTGAAGGCCACCGAACGCACCCAGTCACTGTGTCCCTGCAACGTGCGCAGACATAGGCCGCTGCTAGCCTGCCACAGCTTCACGCTATGGTCATAGCTCCCGCTGGCCAGCACTTGGCCATCGGGGCTAAAGGCGACTGAGCCCACCCGTTCGGTGTGGCCTTGCAAAGTTTGCAGGCACTGGCTCGTGCTGACTTGCCAGAGCTTGACCCTGCAGTCTTCACTGCCGCTGGCCAGGGTCTGCCCATCGGGGTTGAAGGCCACCGAACATACTCGGCTCTTATGCCCCTGAAGCGTTTGGCGACATCGGCCACTGCTGACCTCCCAGAGCTTGACCGTGCGATCCACGCTGCCGCTGGCCAAATTTCATCCTGTGATACTTCTCTTAAGCTGACAACACCTTTAATAAATGCAAGCAGTCCGGTACCAGTAGCAATCCGCCCTTTGAGATGTGAAAGCTCAAGATGACAATGTGTATTGATAAATCCGGGAATCAGTATTCCTTTATGATATTCCAGATGATCAGCAGGAACCAGGTTGCGTGAAGTGATGTCAACTATTTTCTCACCGTCCATGACAATCACAC
>JANNOU010000045.1:0-34944 GCA_031399305.1 Leptolyngbya sp. SOY_34_metabat_272 | reverse complement strand
CATCAAAATGACTCAGGAAATAGATACCCTAAAAACAAAAACCCACCGAGAGAGAAGTCAAAGATGCCAGACCAACAAACCTGGCTATACAAAGAGTTCCTCAGCACACCGACCAGCTAAAGCCAACATCTACTGGATTCTCTGACCAAGATATTGGCTGAGTAGATTGGCTTCATTTCCACCACCACTATTTAACAAACGTCCACTCCAAGACTTTAATCGGAGCTGCTTGGAGGGCTTTAGTAAGGTCAGTGTTGCTCTCAAATTTCACTTGAGACAGCTCACAAGCTTCCACATTAACCGTAAACTTATCGTTCTCAAACGGCCAAGGCTTAACAGTAACAAGCTCATCGCTACGCTGCATAATATCATAGCGTTTGCCATCAGGACCTTTGCTAATTTCTAAAAAACGTTCATCTGCTGGCAACTCGCGCTGACAGAGAATGAGAGAGAGGCGATCGCACCACTGCATAAATGCATAGGCTGCATCCACCTCACTCTTCTCAACTCCTAATTGCTTACGCCAGTGCTCCTGATTTTCAACTTGTTTATCCAAAAATTCATCCATCTCTGCAGATTTACCCCGTTTAAATTCATTCAAACGGCTAACATGCATTGAAACCATCAGCGTTATCCACCGTCCACGGTATCGAGCACCTTCAATTAATTGAGCAAGAGATTGGGTAGCAAGTGAGGTTTTTTCACTGAGGGTAAAATCCATAGGCGCACCTGCTTCCGTGAGGTTATCCTCCTCCCACTCCCGCTCCAAATCATCATGGTGAGAGATTGCTGTCATAGTTTCATACAGCCGAACCGGAGCACCCTTTCGTCGCCACTGCCCTGCTAGTTGAGCTGCTAGCAAAGCGTGGGCACGGTGATAAATAACATCCCAACCATTCTGCATCGGATTGACAATCACAAACCAACCTCTTGCCTGGAGTCTCAACAATTGATCTTGATTCAAACTTTATGACAATTCCTAAACTCTTGCTATGGCTAGCAGTTGAGGGCTTTGTTTCCTTCGTAGGAACTTCGCCTCCCAACACTCTCCCTTCTAATGTCTGTAGTGAAAGTTTAGAGAATAATGACTACTCTGACTTAGAATGCCAAGTACCGTCATCATCCTTCTGGTACTTGTGTTTCACCGCTGCCCAAGCAGCTCTGAACAATTGTTCATCGTCATTGCTGCTCTCAGTTCACTGATGCGGTTCGTCCCCGCTCGTTGAGGAAGTCAGTTGAACGGCAACCAGACTGTTATAGGTGATAGACCCGCCGACAGTACCCCAACTGCTCCCGAAATAGCTTGAGCAATCGATTCTGGCTTATTCGCTCGATCTGGCTCACGGTCTCACAGCATCTCGTGCCCTCTCACGCCCTCTGTTTTGCAGACAGCAGCGAGCGCTAGCAATTCATTGACTTCACTAATATGGCAACCGTATCTTGCTAGAGCGCAGTGTTTTCATCATCCCTTGATGAAGATCGGGAATTGGTGCTGATTGACATTTTCACTCTGTAACTTTGCCTCTGAGGACCTTGATCTGGCCTCGTTTGGTTTTGCTGTCGAGTCGTTTTTGTTTCGCCCGACGGGATGGCTGAGTGGATTTGCGTTTGAGGGGTGTGATCGTGACACTTTTGATCAAGGCTTGCAGGCGACTGAGGGCATCTTCTTTGTTTTGCTCTTGGGTGCGGTGCTGTTGGGCTTTGATAATGATGATGCCGTCTTTGGTGATGCGGTTATCGCCCAAATTCAGCAGCCGTTCTTTGTAGAGGGGCGATAGAGAGGAGGCGTTGATGTCGAAGCGCAGATGGATAGCGGTGGCGACTTTATTGACGTTCTGGCCGCCTGCCCCCTGGGAACGAATGGCATTCAGTTCTATATCGCTGAGGGGAATGGTGGTGCGGTTGGTAATCTTCAGCATAATTCTGATGGGCTGCGTTCTTATTGCTCAATGCATCATCGAATTGATCGACTGGATCTGTTTGGTATAGCAACGGCCAATTCAAGAATCAAGTGAATTAGCTGATAGGAGTCAGCAAAAAGGCCCACCCAGGCCATCCTAATATTAACTACAATGCAGACCCTGAAGGGCTACCCCCGAGTTCGAGGGGAACCAGACGCTGACTCCCGCCGAACTCGGGGTGCGCGTGCCTTGGTGCAACCTCTCAGACCCAGTTTGGTCCTCAGAGCCCGAAGTCTGAAGCTCCAAGCTCGACCCTCGCCCCGCTCAGCCCCAACCCCCGAGCTTGCCGCTCAACTCCCGAGGCTCTCAGCTCGGAATTGGTCCGATCGAGCCTCAACTGGGACCCTTTGGGCTCGGGGTTCGCAGTTCAGAGCCGGAACTTCGCCTCCCGGAGCCCCAAACCTCTGGCTCAGAACCCCGAGTTCGGGGTTTGATAGGCCAGCCTCCGCCTGAACCTGGCAGGTTTTCAGGAATTGATCAGAATTCTATGAAGGTTGGAAACTCTGAAAGCGACTACTGCATCCTGCAAGTGTTAGCCGAGCGCCATAGCTTGCCCACTGCGCTCGCAGCCCTCAGCCGCATTTTGACCCGCACTCTGATCTAGCCCGTCCACCCAAGCCGCCTTGCCTTGAATTTGGGGCAAGGGGCCGGGGGCGAGAGCCAGCCAAAAATCCAGAACGTGATAGCTGATACAAGGTGATAGCAAATACTCCTAGATGTCTTGAGTTAAGGCTATCTTCAGCTTCATTCAGAGCGAAGGCCGTGCCTGAGAACCACTGGGTTTGCTCCGATTGTTCAGGGCTTTGACCCTGAGCTTTTTGGCTAGCGCTAAATCTTGACCAGAATGCCTCCTGACTTGCAGCAACCTGCCATGAGCAAGTTCAATCGTCGTCGCCTATTACTCGCGGGCCTGGCCACCGGAGCCACCGCCACCGCTACCACCGGCTACCTCTGGGCCAAAGCCTTCAAAGAAGTTGCCCAGGCTGGTGAGATCAGGCTCTCCAAGCCAGCCTGTGGCACCGCTAGCAGCCTCGATCCCGACCTGCAGGAACTCCAAGAAGCCCAAGCCATTCGAGCCTCAGTGTCGCTTACTCCACCCGAAATTGCCTACAATCGCGAGATTTCTAAGCGCTTGATCCAGTGTTCCAGGCTGGCCGTTGAGCAGTATTTGCATGACCAAGCGAGCCTCGCCTACGACGGCTCCATCCGCTCACTCAACAGCTACAGCGCCCAACTCGACGGCTACACGCAGATCGCCTCCTTCAAAACCCACGATACAAACGCACTGGCCCCCGAACAAGCCCCCGCCCAGCCTCAGAAGCCGGTCTACTGGGGGTTCGCCCTAACCTCCAAGGTGCATAACCTGATTGTGTTTCGCGGCACCCAGCAACGTGCCGAGTGGCTGCTGAATCTCACCGCCTTTCAGGAAAATTATCAGGAATTTAGGCCCCAGGCCGGTAAGGTGCATGCAGGCTTCCGGGCCCTCTACACCCACCTGGCCACCCAAGTCCAGCAGAGCGCCAGCCAGTTTGATCCCGCCCTGCCTTGCTATGTAGCAGGCCACAGCTTAGGCGCTGCCCTCGCCGTCCTCGCCAGCCTCGACCTCGCCCTACACCGGTGCCAGATCCGCGACCAGCTGCGGCTGTATAGCTACGCCGGGCCACGCGTGGGCAATCCGAGCTTCGCTAGGCTGCACAGTGAGCAGGTGCCCAACAGCTATCGCATCGTCAACCTCGCCGATACCGTTCCCCTAGTGCCGCCGACCAAGCTGCACCGCGACGCCTATCTGCACGTCGGTCAGGAGTGGTCCTTTCTGAGCCAGCACGGCGACGCCATGCCCAACCACATCATCAGAACCTACCGCGCCGCGATTGAGCGCGAGGCCGAGACCAATCAACCTCGTCACTATCCGATTTCAGGCCTGTGAGCGCTGGGCGCTGGGCTGCTACTTGCCCACCGAGTGATCGATGCGGCTCACCTCAGCCTCAGACAGGCTGATTTCAGCCGCCCGCACCGAGTCCTCAATACTGGCGGGCTTACTCGCCCCTGGAATCGGCAGCACACAAGGCGACTTGGCCCGCAGCCAAGCCAGCACAATGCAGTAGATAGAGACCCCCTTGGCGTCGGCTAGTTCGGTGATCACGGCGAGGTCTTCAAGCTGGCTGGTGCGCCGCCTGCCGCCGATGCCGCCCAGCGGGCTCCAAGCCAAGAAGGTCAAATCTTCGCGCTCGCAGTAGGCCAGCACGCCATCGAACTCCGGCTGGCGGTGCCAGGGGTTGTACTGGTTCTGCACCGAGACGATCTCGACCACCTCACGGGCGCGCTGGATCTGCTCGACCGAGAAATTGGAGACACCCACGTAGCGGATCAGCCCCTCAGCCACGGCCTGCTTGGCCGGGGTCAGCGAGTCTTGCAGCGGGTAATTGGGGTCGGGCGAGTGGTATTGCCAGAGGGCAATTGGTTGCTCGCCGCCCAGGGCTTCAAAGCTCTCGCGGATCGTCTGCCGCAGATGGTCCGGGTTGCCGTTCTGGGTCCAGGCACCCTTGGGCCGCATCAGACCGCCCTTGGTCGCCACCACCACCTGGCTGGTGTCGCCTGGATATTGGTGCAGCGCTTTGCGGATCAGGCGCTCATTGTGATGCTTGTCTGACTCATCAATCGCGTAAGAATCCGCCGTGTCGATCAGCGTAATGCCTAGCTCAAGGGCACGGTGGATCGTGGCAATCGACTGCTCTTCGGGCGGCCTGCTGCTCAGGGACATCGGCATGCCGCCGAGGCCGAGGGTGCTGACCAGGAGATCGGTGTGGTCAAGGCGTTGGGATTGCATAGAGTTTGACCTTGTCGTGGGCGAGAGTCAGCCAAGGGCTTCCCCCGATAGTGGCGGTTAGCCAGCTTGCAAGTGTTGTTGCAGCAGTTTCTGAGCCCGAGGTTTGTAGAGCAACTGGAACAGAGCTTCCAGATAGCACAGCAGGTCCTCGCGATTTTCCTGAGATGAGTAGTTCCAGAAGCCGTAGGTCTTGGCCAGCCGCAGCAGACGCGAGGTGTGGATCTTCCAGGTGTAGGTACTGTAAACACGGTCAATCGCCTGGGCCGAAATCTGCTCCCACAGCTCTGGATAAGGGTCGAGCTTGCTGACAAAATTCAGCAGGATTTGGCCCATTTCTTCGAGATTGGTGGGGTTGATGTAGAAACCATTCATCCCGTCCTGAATGATCTCCAGCGGACCGCCGAAGTGGGTGCCAAAAACCGGTAGCCCAGAGATCATCGCCTCCAAAATGGTTAGGCCGAACGCTTCGAACAGCGCTGGTTGCACAAACACACCGCGCCGGTCGGCAATCACACGGTAGATCTCACCCGAATCATCCTTGGATAGGCGCACACCCAGCCAGCGGATCTTGCCGTGCAGATTGTACTGATCGATCAGCGCGTACATCTTCTGAATTTCAGCGGCCTCTTCGTAATCCTGTGAATCTTCGGTGCGTAGCTTGCCTGCTAACACAACCAGGTTGCAGTACTCATGCAGCGATGGACAGCGCCCAAAACACTCCACCAAACCAGTGATATTCTTGATCCGATCCAAGCGCGCCATCGTGAAAATCGGTCGCTTTTGTGGCTCGGCCAGAGAGCCGTAGACCTGCGCCGGATCGGTTTCGTGAAACAGCAAATGGTTCAGCCGCTCGGTGTCATCGGCCAGGCGTCGCTCGCTGGCTGAGTAGGGGAAATAGAAGTTTTCATTGACCCCCGGTGGCACCACATTGAACTTGGGATTGAACAGATCAATGCCATGAGTCACGTGGTACAGATCCGGCATCGTGAAGCACTCGTAAGATTCGTACTGACCGATGCTCTCAGGCGTGCCAACGATCTCCTGGTAAGTGCTGCTAACAATGAAATTGGCCGAATTCATCGCGATCAGGTCAGCGGTGAACTGCAGCGAGAAATGGTAATTAGCCTCAGATTCTTGCCAATACAGATTGCTGAATAGATACTTCGATTTTTCCAAAGCGTGAGCGATATTGCACTGGGTCACGCCCAGCCTCCGCGCCAGCAGAAAGGCCACCAGATTGCCATCCGAATAGTTGCCCACAATCAGGTCGGGCGCGCCCAAAAATTCGCTTAGCAGCTCCCGCTCCGCGTCGATGGCGTAGGTTTCTAGGTAGGGCCAAATCTCAAAGCGCGAGATCCAGTTCTGCGTGTAGCGCGGGTTGAACTCGCGAAATGGTACGCGCAGGATCCAGGCATTCTCCGTGGCGTGAACTTTCTCTAGGCGCTCATTGGCGCGGGTGCCATCGCTGTTGGCAATCAGGCGGGTCAGGATGATCACCTTGGGCTGGTACTCCAGACCCGCCAGATGCAGGTCTTCTTGCAACTGCTGCTCCAGGCTACGGGCTTGGTCCAGCACGTAGACCACCTGTCCGCCTGTATCGGGTCGGCCCAAGACACCTTCTTGGCCAAACCAGCCGTGGATCGACACCAGCGCGATCTTGAACAGCATCGGGATGCGCGAGACGAACTCTTCGAGCGCCTGGTGGTCAGGTGAGTCGATCAGCTGATCGAGGATCTCCAGGGTCTCTTGCACCCGCCGCGCCGTATTGCCCCAGCCAGGCTCAAAGCCCAAGCTTTGCAAGTCGAACCGGAACTCGCTGTAGGGCTCCTGCGCCGGGCGGCGGCCCAAGGAGGCCAGCGCTTGCTTGATGCGTTCAGACAATTGCTGGCGGCTGCGAATGCGCTCGTTGATCAATAGCTGCTGCTGGTCGATCTTGTGCAGGCGCAAAAAGTTAAACAGCGTTTCCAGCCATTCCTGCGGGCTCTGGAATAGCTTGCTCGACAGATAGCGGTTGAGGAACTGCACGCCCTTACCGATGTTCTTGGGGTCGCGAATCTGGGGCGAGTAGTCGTAGAACGGGGCGAAGTTCAGCTCCAGCACCTGCCCGTCTTGGGGATGATAGTGCCCGGCCATGCGGTCGCGTAGCGCCAGCAGCTCGCGATCACTGACCCCCTCAGCGGTCAGCGTCTCGGTGTGCAGCCGCAAGGCCTCGCGCTTGGCGATCTGCGGGCGGGTGACAAAGGTCAGATCCTCGCCCTCAATCAGGATCTCCTGCGTGTGGTCAATCAGCTGCCGCAGCGCTAACGGTTGACTCTGCTCTCTCTGCTCTTCTGACTCCGCTTGGTGCGTACAGTACTCGTCAAAAGCCACCAAAATTTCGTTGCGCAATAGGTAGCGGCTCTCTTGGTGCCGCAGCTTACTCGCAAAGGCGCGCAGATGAGCCTGCTCGTTGCCCTCGAAAACCGCCTGGATCAGATGAGACATGAGACCACGAACCTCCAAGCATCACACAAGCATCACAGCATAAGTCTCAGCGGCTGCCTGTGCTTCTCTCGAGTCACCGCAGTCCTGGTCGCACAGACAGCCTAGCGTGGCAATCAGGTGATCTAAGGGCTGGAGTGCACCCGCGCACCGGGCACCACCCCGAAGTCTGCCTGCTGCCAGTCGCCCTGCTGCTGTGCCGGGGTGGCCGAACTCAGCAGCGACTGGTATAGCTCGCCCAACTGGGCAGCCACCCCTTCCCAGCTGAACTTGGCCAACACCCGAGCCCGGCCCTGGACCCCCATCTGTTGAGCCTGCTCGGGCTGGGCAAGCAGTGTATCTATAGCTTCGGCAAACTCAGACACGGCCTTCGGCGCTGCCAGCAGCCCGGTCTCTCCAGGCACCACTGTGTATTGCAGGCCACCCACATCACTTGCAACCACGGGCGTGCCGCAGGCCATCGCCTCAATTGCCACTAGGCCAAACGGCTCATAGTGACTGGGCACCACACAGACATCGGCAGCGGCATAATAGGCAGGCAGGACCTCCCGCCCCAGCCGACCAGGAAATTGGGTCAGCGCAGCCAGACCCAATTCCTCGACCATGGCTTTGATGCGGTCGTACTCCTGACCATCGGCTTGCCCAGCGCGATAGCCTCCCCCGATCACCAGGCGCAACCGTCCGCTATCTCGATGCTGCGACTGAGCCACGGCGCGCACCAGTGTCTCGATGCCCTTGCGCGGGTCAAACCGCCCAACGTAGAGGACCACCTGATCCTGCGGCTGCAAGCCCAACTGTTGCCGAGCTTGCGCGCGGCTGACCGAGCCGAAGTGGCCCACCTGTGTCCCGCACGGAATCACCTGAATGTTGCCCCGTTGCGAGACCAGCGTGCGCATGTGCTCACGCTCTTGAGGGCTGGTCGCCACCACGCGTTCCACGGTCTCTAAGCAGGTCTGCTCTACCGCCAGACGCGTTTTGGCAATCGACGGCACATCGGTGACTGCCTGATATTTCACCGCCCCCAGCGAGTGGTAAGTGTGCACCTGGAGCGCGCCCTGACGCCGCCGCAGCTGCAAGCCCACCCAAGAAGACAGCCAGTAGTTCGTGTGCACCAGAGGGTAGCGAATTCCTGCTTGAAGCTGGAAGTCTTGCAGAGCCTGGATGAACGTTTCCAGGTGGCCAAACAATTCGTCCCGTGGCACGAACTGCATAGGACCCGCCGTCAGGCGAATCGTGCGACAACCGGGCACGTGCTGCACAATCGCAGGCTGGTCTAAGCTAACCCGACGGGTAAACATATCCACCGTCCAACCAGCGCGCGCCAGCGCTTCACCGACCTGGCGGACGTAAACATTCTGACCGCCTGCCTCTTCCTTGCCGATCTCAATGGCGGGATCACCGTGAACGGAAATTAGTGCGATACGCGGCTTGTGAGTGTGGCTCATGAGGGTTGCTGAGTATGGGCCGATGAACCGACCCTCGGCTGCTGGGCCTCCGGAACGCCCACCGCAGTCGAAGGCGTCGGCTTACTTCTAGCTCGGTCAACTGCAGCGACACATCTTCATAAAGGTTGACATTTTCCCGCCCGAATCAGTCCGACCCGCCGGGCGATGGCTTCCCCCTCCGCAGTAAAAGGCCCCCACTGCTCGCCCGGTGCGCGGTCACCGAGTTCGGCTGGATCGGCCACGCAGAGGATTTCACACGGCCCGTCGGGCCGCTTGAGAATGTACCACTGAGGGCTACTGAGGGTTGGGGGTTGGGACATTGGGCTACTCCTGTCTAACTAACACCTATCTAACTAAGCTAAATAGATCTCGTAGATCTCGCTCCAAGCATGAGCTAAAAATTGGGCCTGTGATCTTTTTCGGGGCAGGGCAGAGATGGTAGGCTGTCGTCTGCCTTCCAAAGTATCTGATCTTCCTAGAGGCTAGGCCCCGGCTTCTGGTAGCATGACCAGACCGCGTGCTTAATCCCGAGCGGTGGCGAACTCAGTGCCCCCGCTTGAAGGACTTCATGAAGAACGGCGCACCTCGCACTGCTTTGGGAACTGCAGACCGCACTAGGAGAGGATTTCAACCTTGGTTCGACGCTATCTATTCACCTCTGAGTCTGTGACCGAAGGTCACCCAGACAAAATTTGCGACCAGATCTCAGATACCATCTTGGACACCCTGCTCAGCCAGGACCCAACCAGTCGTGTGGCGGCGGAGGTCGTGGTCAACACGGGTCTGGTTCTGATCACGGGCGAGATCACGACCACAGCTCAGGTCAACTACGTCGATCTCGCCCGCCAGAAGATTCGGGAAATCGGCTACACCGATTCCAGCAACGGCTTTGCAGCCCATAGCTGCGCCGTTCTGGTGGCCCTGGATGAGCAGTCTCCCGACATTGCTCAGGGGGTGAACGTAGCGCTGGAACGCCGTGAAGGCGATCCTGCTGAGTTGGAGTCGGTGCTAGAGTCTATCGGCGCTGGCGATCAGGGCCTGATGTTCGGCTTTGCCTGTAATGAGACGCCGGAACTGATGCCCTTGCCAATCAGTCTGGCGCATCGCTTGGCCAGACAGCTCAGCGTGGTGCGTAAGTCTGGTCAGCTTCCCTACTTAGGTCCCGACGGCAAGACCCAGGTGACCGTGATCTACGAAGACGGCAAGCCGGTTGGGATCGACACTATTTTGATCTCAACTCAGCACACCGCCAGCATTGACGGCATTTCGGAGGCCGCGGCAGTGCAGACGCGCATCCGCGAGGATTTGCTGCGCTGGGTAGTGCCGCCCGCCTTCGCTGACCTCAGCGTGCATCCCGATGAACAGACCCGATTCCTGGTTAACCCCACCGGCAAATTTGTGATCGGCGGCCCGCAGGGTGACTCTGGGCTCACCGGACGCAAGATCATCGTGGATACCTACGGTGGCTATTCCCGTCACGGGGGAGGCGCGTTTTCGGGCAAGGATCCCACCAAGGTAGACCGCAGCGCCGCTTACGCCAGCCGCTACGTCGCTAAAAACATCGTGGCGGCGGGTCTGGCCGAGAAGTGCGAGGTTCAGATCAGCTACGCGATCGGCGTTGCCCGCCCGACTAGCTTGATGGTGGAAACCTTTGGCACCGGCCAGGTTTCGGATGACTTTCTCCTAGATCTGATCCGCGAGCACTTTGACCTGCGCCCGGCCGCGATCATCCGGGCCTTTGACCTGCAGCGTTTACCGGGTTTGCGCGGCGGTCGCTTTTATCAGGATGTCGCGGCTTATGGCCACTTCGGACGGACGGACCTAGCCTTGCCCTGGGAACAAACCGATAAGGCAGCTCTGCTCCAGAACGCCGCCCGCACCGTCGCCGCTGTCTAGCTGCTTGCAGCCTCAAGCCTTGCGGTTTGCAATCATTGTTCAGTCAAGTTCTCCCCAAAAATGGGGAGAACTTGACTTTCTGTCCCCACAATTTTGGCGGAGTAATCAGTTTCAAACACTAACGGTAGCGTCTCAAGCCGAAAGGTCTAGAGTTTCCTGTTGAGCTTTTTGCTCACAAATTGGCTTTTGAAACGAATCTTTAGGACCCAATCGATTTGTTTTTATTTAGGTTGCTGATGACTGACATTGATCCCCGTAATGAATTCCGGCCCTCGGCTTCGGTCTAACCCTGCCAATTGTCCGCAGATCTGGATACTAGGGGATCGCTGGGATCGTTTCGCCACATCATTGTCAAGATCTGAGACAGTTGCCACACCACTGCTGCCACGTCATCTGGAGTACGCAGATAGAGTGTGCTCAAAAGCACAAGTGTAAGGTAGGCCAGCCAGGCAATTTCCTGATGTAAAGGTGTATAACTTGAAAGGATGTAAAAGAGCAAAATGACGTCTCACGCAACTGTATAGTCTCCTGCCTCAGAATTGGGCATGATTGCGCGTGAGTCTTGGGTGAATCTTCAAAAATTATTGAAAACAGTAAAGTAGTGTGGTGATTGGTGAACAGACATGTTCTTAAGGCTTGCAGAACAGCATCGGCAATTCGTCCAGGACCTCATCATGAACCTTCAGGCTCTAGCAACGGTGCTGGAGCGGCGAGGTTACCTGGCTTCCTGCTACACCTGCGGTAGTCAGATGAACAGCGCTTCCTTCATGGCTAGCCTCGGCGACGATCACCTGATTCGCTTCCTAGTGTCGGACTACGGCATCACCTGGACTGAGATGCGCGACGACCGCGAGCTGATGAAGCTGGAAGGTGCGGAGGCGATTAGCCAACTGCAGGAGTTGGCCAACTTGGTGAAGTCTAAGATGCCAGTGGTCGAAGCTCGAACCACGGTAGCCTCGGTCTCCTGAGCCCAGGCTTTGGTTGCATCGGCCAAGCTCGCGCAAGTTAGGCAACTTGGTTGATGCGGACGGAGAGACTCGAACTCTCACAAGTTTCCCCACTAGAACCTAAATCTAGCGCGTCTACCAATTCCGCCACGTCCGCAGGATCTGAACCTGATTCTATTGCATCTGGTCAGGACTCTTACTATACCAAACTAGCTGACATTAGCACTGACATCGACATCGATCAGGCTGTGGGAGTTCTAGATGTTGTCGTGGCCAGGTAGCTCGTCGCCCAGCCAAGCGCGACAGTTGTGGTTCTGGGCTGGCGAGCGGTGTCTGAGTGGGACGACCCGGTAGCGGTTGGGCTGCGGCTCGCCCAGGATGAGGCATCGAGTGCGCAATTCGTCCTGGTGAAAGACTGTCAGCTCAATGCTCTGGCCAGGTTGGTGGTCTCGCAGGCGATCCTGCAGGCCTTCGGCTGTGACCCGGATGCCGTTGCAGGCGAGCAGCTCATCGCCGGGATCTAAGCCAGCGAACTGGGCCGGGGAGCCGAACTCTACTGTCTGGATCACTTGCCCTAGCCCCTCATTCTTGACCTTTAAACCTAAGTAAGGTAGCGGCTCCGGCTCCTCATAGCTGACCTGGACGCACAGGCCGAACGGCTCCAGGTAGTGGTTGTAGTCCAGCTCGTCGGTGCCGTAGACGTAGTAGGCGAAAAACGTGCTCAAGTCCAGTCCTGCCACTGCCTCGAGGCTGTCCTGCAACTGTCCGGGTGTAAAGCCGATTTCAGCTTGGCCGAACTGCTGCCATAGGCCACGTAGGACGTCGTCAAGCGAGCGTTCACTGTTGGAGTGGCTACGGATCAGCAGATCCAGCAACATAGACACCAGTTCGCCCTTGAGATAGTAGGAGATTTGGGCGTTGGCGCTGTTGGCATCGGGGCGGTAGTACTTGATCCAGGCGTCGAAGCTGGCCTCGGCCACCGGCTGTATTTGGCGACCGGCCGTCATCTGCAGGCGGCTGATCGAGTCGCTCAGCAGCTTGAGATAGTGCTTGAGATCGTAGATGCCGGCCCGCAGCGGAATGATCTGGTCGTAGTAGCTGGTGGTGCCTTCACAGAACCAGAGGGACGAGGTGTAATTCTCTTGATCGTAGTCAAAGGTTTCTAGGGCCTTGGGCCGGATGCGCTTGACATTCCACAGATGGAAAAACTCATGCGCCACCAAATTCATGAAGCGGCAGTAACGCTCTGGGTTGCGAAAGCCGAAGCGGGGGTAGTTGAGCGAGCAGCAGTTTTTGTGCTCTAGCCCACCATTGCCACGGCTCGATAAGTGCAGCAGAAATAAATAGTGATCGTAGGGCAGGCCGCCGAACAGCTGGGCCTCGACTTCGATAATCTTTTGCAGGTCGGGGATCAGTTGAGCGGCATCGACATTGCCCTGCCCCCAAATCGCCAACTCATGGCTTCTGTCGAGCACGTTGAATGAGTACAAAGCGTGGGTGCCAATCTCAAACGGGCTGTCCACTAGGGTGTCGAAATCAGCGGCCTCGAATGTGTTCTCGGCGTCCGCGACGCGGGGCAGGGGGGTGGTGACTTGCCAGCCTTGGGGCGGCTCAATTTTGACCAGGGCTGGACGCTTCTGATAGCCAGGAATGTAGAAGAACAGGGCCGCACCGTTGAAGTAGCCGTGGCTGGTGTCCAGGTGGTTAGTTCTGACCGAAAGCTCGTTGGCATAAACCCGATAGTGCACGCGGATCTCGCTGGCGCTGAGAGTTTCGACCTGCCAGTGATTCTTGCTGCGCTTGTGGACCGGTAGACCCGTGCCTTGGCCATCGCTGACCCGTAGATCTTGCAAATGTCGAGCATATTCGCGCACCAGATACGACCCCGGTGTCCAGACCGGAAACTTTAGATCGAGCCGCTCTTGCTGCCAGCCCGTGACCGCTAAGGTCACCTCAAACAGATGGTTCTGAGGCTGGGGCATCGCAACCTGGTAGCACAGCCTGACAGGAGCAGAGGTTTTGGCCAGGAAGGCGGGCCGGAGCACGTCGGTCATAGGTCGAATCTTGAAGATCTCTTTGGTTGAGTTTATTGGGTATCGACCCCTGAGGAACTGCTCAGTGCAGAAAGCCAGAAAACCAGCCTGAGGGCATGACGGCCATCGAATTGGCGAGGGGCGTCATTCTGCTCTGTGGGCTGGGGGGCTGAACTCGGAGGCTGGTTCGCCTGCGTCGGAGGCCTGAGATTCTAACTCACCGTTTCCCTCAGTATTCGGTGCAACAGGAGAAAGTATACGCTACTAATCTCGGTGCAAAGCCGTTTTGTGGTTGGGTTGCTGCAGACCGACTTGGCGATGCAAGACAGCCGCCAAGTGGGAGAGACACAGAGGAAGGTGCGGGATGGAGATAAGCGGATTCGAACCGCTGACCCCTTCAATGCCATTGAAGTGCTCTACCAACTGAGCTATATCCCCGCGCAGGGCAACATCGTAATAATAGACGTAAATCTGATCATGCCTTTCAGCTGCGCCGCTGTCAACCACGACACTCGGGGTCGCAGGGTCAGCAGGTCTTCCGCTTGAGCTACGGCCAGGTTGGACCGGGAAAGTTACACTCACAACAGAAGCCGCCCCAAGCCGCCCACGCCCTCATGCGCTCGTCCCGTCTGTTGCTCTTGATCGCCGGTCTCAGCCTGATTTTAGGGCTGATGTTGTGGCTGGTGAACTCGATTTGGCGGCTCTACTTGCAACTGTCATTCACCTCGCCGCCACTGGCGTTCATTTTCCTGTTGCTGCTGATTGCGCTGATCACGCTGTTAGTGGGCGCGTTTATTTACTACGGCTTTTTGTTCCAGCGCCCCTCGGGCAAGCGTAAGGCGCAGCCCCAGGTGTCCCTGCTCAAGGCTGAAGCGGCTGGCGAGACCTTGCGAGCGGTACGGCAGCAGGTGGCGCAGATCCAGGATCAGGTGGCACGGCAGGCATTACTGGAGCGCTCAGAGGACATTGAAGAAAGCCTGACGCGCAAGGAGATTCAGGTGCTGGTGTTCGGCACGGGATCGGCGGGCAAGACATCCCTGGTGAATGCGCTGATCGGGCGCATGGCGGGGCAAGTGGGCGCGGCGATGGGGACCACTCAAACTGGGCAGACTTATCGCTTCAAGCTCAAGGGCATGGAGCGCCGCATCCTGATTATCGACAGCCCCGGCATTCTGGAGGCGGGCGTGGCGGGCACCGAGCGTGAGCAATTGGCGCGGCAGCTGGCGACCGAGGCCGATTTGTTGCTGTTTGTGATCGATGCCGATCTCAAAAAGTCGGAATACGAGCCGCTGAAGGCGTTGGCGGAGATCGGCAAGCGCTCGCTGCTGGTGCTCAACAAGATTGACCGCTACACCGATTCGGATCGGGAGCTGATCCTCAAGCGGCTGCGCGAGCGCGTCAACCGCTTTATCCTGCCTGAGGATGTGGTGGCGATCTGCGCCAACCCCAACCCGGTGTACACCGAGACCGGGGAACTGCTGAAGCCCGACCCAGAGATTTTGCCACTGCTACGGCGCATGGCCGCAGTGCTGCGGTCGGAGGGCGAGGAGCTGGTAGCCGACAACATCCTGCTGCAATCCCAGCGTCTGAGCGAGGAGGCTCGCAAGCTGATCGATGAGCAGCGGCGCAAACAGGCGGACAAGGTAGTCGAACGCTTCCAGTGGATCTGCGCGGGCGTGATCTGGGCGACGCCGCTGCCGGGCATTGACCTGCTGGCGACTGCCGCTGTCAACGCGCAGATGGTAGTGGAGATCGCCCGCGTCTATGGCTGTGAACTGAACCTAGAGCGGGGGCGGGAGCTGGCATTCTCGCTGGCCAAGACCCTCGCCAGTTTGGGCGTGGTCAAGGGAGCGATCCAGCTGATTACCGACGCTCTGCAGCTCAGCGTCGCGGGCTATTTGATCGGCACGGCGGTGCAGAGCGTCAGCGCCGCCTATCTGACGCGTATCGCAGGCAAGAGCTTTGTGGAGTACTTTCGCCACGACCAGGATTGGGGCGATGGCGGCATCACCGAGGTGGTGCAGCGCCAGTTTCAGCTCAACCGCCGCGATCAGTTTGTCAAAGATTTTGTGCAGGAGGCGATCAGCCGCGTGATTCGCCCGCTGACTGGCCAAACCGAAGCGCCACTCGAAGAGCCGCCCCGCCGCGGCTCGACCTGATCAGAAGTGGCCTGGATTCGGGGTTGCAAGCGTCAAAATAGCTGACCCTTCAACTGCCCTGATGGCTCAGCAGCCTCATGGCAATTTCGAGACTAGACTTCATACGATTAAACGCTGCGCCGAGCGAACCGATTTCGTCGTTGGAGTCCTGCTCAAAGTCGGCAATCATGGTGCCTGTGCTGACCTCTTGCGCCATGTTCGCCATTTTGCGGATGCGCCGAATCACCACTTTGCGCAAAAGCAGATTGATCAGCAAAATGACCGCTGCAAAGACGCCCAGCAAAACCGACATCACCAAAGACGAGGAACGATGAGCGGCGTCGAAAATGTCCCCGGCAGGCACCGAAATCACTTGAGTCGCAATGATTTCGTTGAGCTGCCAGCCGAAGCCGTTCTCTGAGCCGTAGGTCCTGATCAGGCTCTTCGGCGCTTGGTCTGGGGTCGAGTGACACACGAGACAACTCTGTTTGGGGATGGCCAGGGGTCGAGCAATGTAGAATATCTGGCCGCCCGCAACGTTCCGAAAGCCGGAGATCTCCTTGGTCTTGGGTTCACTGCTAAAGCGCGCCACCAGGTCGGTTTCAAAGCCATCTGCCTTGTCACGCAAGTTGGTAGGATTGGGCGCGGCTTCTTTGTAGAAGAAATTTCGGTAGGCTGGGTTCTGACGCAAGTCCTCAAATACCTCGGTCGCCGAGAAGGCGGGCACAGTCTCCGCCACAAAGGTAGGTTCAGACTCCAGCTTGTCGGCTAGCAGTGGAATGATGTGATCGCTGGTGTAATTGCGCACTGAGTTCATGGCTTGCATGAGGATCAGCGCTTTGGAGGTCACCTCATCTTGGGCTCTCTGCTGCATCACTTGAGATAAAGCAAAGCCGCTCAGCGAGATACCACAAATGAAAACCAGTAGAAGCAATAGATTGAACTTGGTCCCGAGTTTGAGATTTCTCAGCATATTCTTCGCCACGATTCGATATGGAAAGATCTAAAATCCGCCCAGAACTACTTAACTCGCTCTGCTCATAGCGATGGGCAGCTTGGTTGTAGTGAAAGTAACTGTGTGATGTGATGTAATCATCCTACCAACACAGAATCTCTCTCGCTTCTTAAACTACGATCCACCCCTGATCTGCGTCAATGCAGTTTATGGTAAGGTCAGTTCCTGATTAGGTAATGAGTTCAGGGAATGCCAGGCTGAGCTGGATTTGTTAATAAGTTTCTTAACGAAGGCGCAAGTCTAAAGCAAAGCCAGCAAACAACAGCCCACGACTATAAGCAGCCAGGTAAAACCAGGATTTTCCTGCGCCGATTGCGATGTGTGGATGCGCCGCATTGATTCCACTGCCCTGCCCCTGAAACAATAGAAGCAATCCAGAGTGTCTGATGCTTCTGAGAGCCCCAGAAGAGCCCACCCCGCCCCCGAGTTCGGGTGGAGAACCAGAACCTTGCTCCCCCGAACTTGGTGATCTCAAGCCACTGGGGGCAATATCTCAGTCAGAACCCCACACGCAAGCCCCAAAACCCCAGCCCCGAGATTCCCCACCTCAGGCAAGAGATTCCAAGCCTCGTTCGAGAGATTCCTAACCTCGCCCCAGAGATTCCGAGCCTGGTTGGAGAGTCTTAGAACTTCATTCGAGAGATTCCGGGACGAATGACACCAGCCAGCGTGTCAGCCCCCGCTTGCGCAGGGGGTCTGGGGGAGGCGCTTCGTCCCCCAGTGGGGGGGTTGGGGGGCAAGCGCCCCCCATTCCGGGTTCTCTAGCACCCACGACTTCCCCCCTTAACTCAGTGCCATCCGATTCTGAAACGCCTGGCCGATTTCCCGAACCTGATTGGCAAGCTTGCAAAGGGAAACATCTGCGGCTCAGGTTGCGTCTGCGGTCGATGGGAGACGCCTGTCTGAGGACCCGTCCCCGCAGCCCTGAGCCCGAAATAGCGCCCAGTGATGCGTTTCCCGTGTCTGGGAGGTCTATCCTAACAACCAGCTTATATCCGGCGAGGGCTAAGAACTTTGCATTTGAACCAAAAGGAGCTTTTGTTGGGCAAGCAACTCGTGGCCAACCGTCTGCTGCTCAGCCTGCTAACCATTGCCATCTTGCTAGGACTGGGCTTTCACAGCTTCAACCTAGAGCGCAAAGTGTACTGGCACGACGAGGTCTACACCACCCTGCGCGCCGCAGGCTACACCCGAGGCGAAATCGACCAAGAACTCTTCCAAAACCAAATCCTCCCCGCCCAGGACCTGCAAAAATTCCAACGCCTCAAGCCCGGCAGCAGCCCCGCCGACACAATCCGCTCCCTCGCTGTCGAAGATCCACAGCACCCGCCCCTGTACTTTCTGATCTCCCGCTTCTGGATGCAAGCCTTCGGCAGCTCCCTGAGTGCCTCACGCAGCCTGCCCGTGTTGTTTAGCCTCCTAGGCTGGCCGCTGATGTACTGGCTGGCACTGGAGCTATTCAGCTCGCGGCTTGCGGCCCTACTCGCCACCAGCCTGCTCGCGCTCTCCCCCTTCGATACCCTGTTTGCCCAGACCGCGCGGCAATACAGCCTGCTGACCACCATGACCATCGCCAGCAGCCTGCTGTTGATGCGGGCGCTGCGCTCACCGAGCTGGCTGAACTGGGGGCTTTACGCCCTGGGCAGCGCCGTGGGCCTGTACACCCATCCCTTCTTTGCGCTGAGCCTGTTCGGGCATGGGGCCTATGTGCTGCTGCTCAGCTTGTTTGCCCCGCGCCGCGCCGCCGCACCCTTGGGGGTTACCGCCAGCCTCGCACCGGTCAGCCTGAACGGTTGGTGGACGCAGCTGCGTCCCTTCTGGCAGTACCTCGGGGCCATGGCGAGCACTCTGGCGCTCTATAGCCCCTGGGCCGTGGTGCTGAAGACCAACTATGCACGCATCGCCTCGACCACCGACTGGGCCAGATTCCCCGTCGAGTTCTCCTATCTAGTAAAGCTGTGGATCCTCAGCTTCACCTCTCTGTTCCTCGATCTAGACTTCGGCCTGGATAGCCCCTGGACTTATGTGCTGCGTCTGCCCTTCATGCTGCTGCTCGGCGTGGCACTCTACGCCGTCTGTCGCCGCACCCGTCCTGCCACCTGGCTGTTCATCCTGACCGCGATCTTCATTCCCTTCTTGATGTTGGTGCTGCCGGATCTGATCCAGGGCGGCAAGCGCTCGGCAGTCAGCCGCTACCTGATCTCCTGCTTCCCCGGCGTGCAACTGGCTGTGGCCTACCTGCTGGCCACCCTGCTGCACTCCAGCCGCTGGCTCGGGCGCAGTGTCCTAGCACTCGTGCTCAGCGCCAGCGTCATCTCCTGCAGCGTCAGCACCTTTGCTGATACCTGGTGGAGCAAAGACCTGAGCTACAGCAACGGCGAAGTGGCCCGCCTGCTGAACGCCGAGGCCGCCCAGACCCCGGCCGGTCAACCTCCCTCCCTCGTACTCAGCGACATCGGCGATGACTACACCAACACCGGTGACCTGATCTCCCTGAGCTACAACCTCAACTCAGCGGTCCAATTGCTATTGCTTGGCCGACCCGCCGACCTGACCTCGCTTCAGAACCGCCCCAGCTCCCTGGTGTTCCGGCCTTCGGAGCCCCTGTGGACCCAGCTCAAGCAAGATCGCTGGCAGCCAGAGTCGGTCTTCCAGCCCGGGCGGCTGTGGCGGATTCGACGACCCTGAGTCCCAAAAGACGACAAAAAAAGTCGGCTTTGTTTGACGGGCCTTGACCATCGTGATATGGTCGCAGGCAATGTCCACACCCGCCCTGCTGCATCACGCAAGGACCCAGAAAGTCATGGCCCAGACGCTCACTGCCCACGCCGCCACCGCCGCCACCTTCAGCGCGCTCAGATGTCGCGAGTGTGGCGCAGAGTATGAACCGAAGGCCATCCACGTCTGTGAGTTCTGTTTTGGCCCGCTGGAAGTAGCCTACGACTACGAAGCTCTGCAGCGACAGGTGAGTCGCGAGAGCATCCAGGCCGGTCCGAATTCGATCTGGCGCTATAAGGCATTTTTGCCAGTGTGCTCGGACAACCCCATTGATGTGGGCACCGGTATGACGCCGCTGGTCAAGGCCAACCGGCTGGCGCGGCGGCTGGGCCTGCACAACCTCTACATCAAGAACGACGCCGTCAACATGCCCACGCTCAGCTTCAAGGACCGGGTGGTGTCTGTAGCGCTGACGCGAGCGCGGGAGCTGGGTTTCACCACTGTGTCTTGCGCCAGCACCGGCAATCTGGCTAACTCCACAGCGGCGATTGCAGCGTATGCCGGGCTGGACTGCTGTGTGTTTATCCCCTCCGACTTGGAGGCGGGCAAGGTGCTAGGCACCCTGATCTACGGCCCCACAGTGATGGCCGTGCATGGCAACTACGACCAGGTGAACCGCTTGTGCTCAGAGGTCGCCAACACCCACCACTGGGGCTTCGTCAACATCAACCTGCGCCCCTACTACTCCGAAGGCTCCAAGACGCTGGGCTATGAAGTGGCCGAGCAACTGGGCTGGGAATTGCCAGATCACATTGTGGCGCCTCTGGCCTCAGGCTCGCTGTTCTCCAAGATCTACAAGGGCTTCCAGGAGTTCATCAAGGTCGGGCTGGTCGCCGATAAGCCAGTGCGCTTCAGCGGCGCTCAGGCCGAGGGCTGCGCCCCGATTGAGCAGGCATTTCGTGACGGTGTAGACTTCATCAAGCCGGTCAAGCCCAATACAATTGCCAAGTCGATTGCGATTGGCAATCCGGCAGACGGCATCTACGCGCTGGACATCGCCCGCAAGACCCAGGGCCAGATCGCAGCGGTGAGCGACGCGGAGATCATTGAGGGCATCAAGTTGCTAGCCGAGACCGAGGGCATCTTCACCGAGACCGCGGGCGGCACCACAGTAGCCGTGCTCAAAAAACTGGCAGACGCAGGCAAAATCGGCCCCGATGAGAAGACCGTTGTCTACATCACGGGCAATGGGCTCAAGACGCAGGAAGCGATTCAAGACTACGCCGGTGAGCCGCTGACCATCGACCCCAAACTGGAGAGCTTCGAGCGCGCCCTAGAACGCTCCCGCACCCTGGAGCGCCTAGAATGGCAGCAAGTGTTGGTGTAGGCAACGCCTCCAAAGCCCCCCACTGCGCCATCAGGCCAAGCCCGATCCTGGAGAAGAGTATCCATCGGAGACATTGAATGGCTGTTAAGGTCCTAATTCCCACCCCGCTGCAAAAACTGACCCGCGACCAGGCCACGCTCGAGTGCGAAGCCCAGACGGTCTCTGATCTGCTGGATTCGCTGGAGCAAAGTTGTCCGGGCATCAAGGCGCGCCTGTGCGATGAGCAGGGCCAACTGCGCCGCTTCGTCAACTTCTACGTCAATAGCGAGGATATTCGCTTTCTGGACGGCCCTTCGACGCCGCTCAAAGATGGCGATGAGGTAAGCATCATCCCCGCGATTGCAGGGGGTTGAAGGCATGGGTCCCCTGCAACGCCTCAAGTACTTACCCTGGAAGGAGCTGTCGCTGGGCGCGGGCCTGACTTTACTGTGTGTGCTGGCGATTGAGGGGGTTCTGCTGCTGGCGATCCTGTACTTGCAGCCGCTGCGGGCGCTGCTGGATCAGGTGTTCAGCAATGGGGCGGTGACCCTGCTGATCCAATTCGGACTGAACCTGGGCGTGGGAGCGCTGGCGGTCTACCTGGTGGAAACGGTTTGGCCACGGCTGGTTCTGAACGCGGGCAGCCTGTGGGCACTGTTTCTGTGTGTGCTGCTGGCCCTGCTGTTGCAACGCGTGCTGCCCCTACCCGCGCTGGTGCAACGGCTCGACCAGTTGCTGCTGGGCGGGTTCAATCAGTTCAGTCTGGTGGGCGTGATGCTTGGGGCGTTTTGGAAGGGACGGTCCTACTGGCAGCGCTATTAGCGCCTGAAGCTTGCAAAGTCCAGTTGCGAACGCCACCCGCCAAGCTCTGAACGGCGCAACCCAAGCTCAGAGCTCGAACCGCCGAGCCATTTGCTCCAAATGCCAAGCCCAGAACTTGGCGACTTCAGCTTTTAGCTTAGGACTGCGAGGTTTTTGCCAAAGACTCCAAGCTCCCTGCTCAATCTTCCAAGCCTGAAACTTGGCGTTGCGAGCCTTTTGCCCAAGTTCCGAGTCAAATGACACTAACCTAAGCATCCCTGCCCCCTTGCGCAGGGGGCCTGGGGGAGGCGCTTCGTCCCCCAGTGGGGGGTTTGGGGGGCAAACGCCCCCCATTCCGGGTTCTCTCCAACCCCACACCTTCCCTTAGAGCAGTGCCATTCGTCGGTCCGAGTTTTACTCTCGCTCCAGCGCCAGGCAGTCCTCGCTGCCCCAGTGAATGTAGACGGGGCTGCCGTAGTCGATGCTGTCCAGGTTGGGGGTGTTGGGCTGCAAGACCGTGACCCGGTCGCCGGTCGACAGATCCACGATGTACTGCACGTGGGTACCCAGGTAGAGCAGATTGTTGAGAGTTCCCGCGATGCAGTTGTCGCGCCCGTCGGCTGGCGTAGTGCTGACCTGGATCTTCTCGGGGCGCACGCTGACCACAGCCTGGCCATTGACCAGAGGAGTTTGGGGCGCTTGCACACGCACGGTCAGGCCGCTGGCGGTGGTGACGCCGAGCAAGTGGGGACCAGCGACTTCCACCTGGCCATAGAACAGGTTGGTGTCGCCGATGAAGTCAGCCACAAAGGGTGTGCGGGGCTGTTCGTAGATCTCAGACGGCGTGCCCACCTGCTCGATCCGCCCGCCATTGATCACGGCGATGCGGCAGGAGATGCTGAGCGCCTCTTCCTGGTCGTGGGTGACCATCACAAAGGTGATGCCCAGGTCGTCCTGGAGGTTGGATAGCTCCACTTGCATCTGTTTACGCAGCTTCAGGTCCAGCGCGCCCAGGGGTTCGTCCAGCAGCACCACAGTGGGCCGGTTGACCAGGGCTCGGGCCAGAGCCACCCGTTGCTGCTGCCCACCGGAGAGCTGGCCGGGCTGGCGGTTGGCGAACGCGTCCATCTTGACCAGTTTCAGCGCGTCACGAACCCGGTCCTGAAGCTCGGCGCGGCCCAGCTTCTGGATGCGCAGGCCGAAGGCAACATTGTCCCAGACACTCATGTGGCCGAATAGGGCATAGCTCTGAAACACCGTATTCACCGGGCGGCGGTAGGCGGGCACCCGCGTCATTAGCTGGTTGCGGATGTAGATCTCGCCCTCGGTAGGCTCCTCAAAGCCTGCGATCAGACGCAGCAGGGTTGTCTTGCCGCAGCCGGACGGCCCCAAGATACTGAAGAATTCTCCCTGGCGGATGCCGAGGTCGATGCCGCGCACCACGGTGAGGCCATGAAAGGCTTTAGAAACCTGGCGCAGCTCCACGTCGTACTGAAGCTCAGTTTCCAGTTGCGGCACAACCTGCACAGAGGTTTGGGACATCGCCAATCAGGAATAGGGTTAGAAAACTCTGGATTTATATTAGAGCAGTCTGCCCAAAGCCGTTGGGCTCGCGGTGAACAGTCTGCCACAGATATCCTGAGCGCAGATATCCTGAGCAGGTAAGGTTGCGTTACGCCATGTTAGAACTTCACTGCCACACCACCTGCTCCGACGGTAGCCTTTCGCCCAGCGATCTGGTGCGGCTCGCTGCCGAGGCCGGGGTCCGCGCCCTGGCGATCACCGATCACGACACCCTGGCAGGCTGGCCGGAGGCGTTTGCCGCCGCCGCGATGCATGACCTAGAGATCGTGCCCGGCCTAGAGCTGAGTACGGTGTGTCACGAGCGCTCTTTGCATATCCTGGGCTTTTACCCCGATCCGGAGCAGTTGCGCGAGCCTTTAGGGGAGCGACTGGAGGGGCGCAAGCGCCGCGCCAGCCAGATGGCCGACAACTTGGCCGCGCTCGGCTACCCAATTTGCCTGCCACAACTAGCCGCAGGCATGGCTCCAGGACGGCCCCACTTGGCGGTGGCCCTGGTGCAGGCGGGCCATGTCCAATCGAGCCGCGAAGCCTTTGACCGCTGGCTGGGGGACGACAAACCGGCCTACGTACCCTACGAGAAGTTTTCCAGCACCGAGGGCATCGCGCTGCTGCGCGCCTGCGGGGCAGTGCCGGTGTGGGCGCATCCCTATCTATTTAAAGGCGGCGAGGTTGCAGAGCTGCTGCCGCAATTGGTAGACGCGGGCCTGATGGGGGTGGAGGTGTATCATCCCGATCACGCCGCTAGCCAGGTGCAGAGCCTGGAGCAGCTGTGCGCTCAGTACGGTCTGCTGCGCACCGGCGGCAGCGACTATCACGGCCCCACCGCCCGTCACCACCGTCGCCTCAACATGTTTCAACTGCCCCTGTCACTGCTGGATCCCATCCGGCAGGCGGCCGCCGATTTAGCCCGTTCGGCCCGGCGCAAGCCGGAGCCATAGTCATTCAGGCTAGCCGCAGATAGATCCTGAGATCTGTAATATCATCCGAGGATTCGACAATGTGGGTTGCATCGGAGCCAAAACTTGTGACAGATCCAAAACCGGATCAGAGAACAGATCCTAAAATAGGACGTTCGCATATTGTTTTAACCTCGCATCCTGATAAATTTGGTCCCAAGCCAACCCCGATTCGCTGGGGCGATCCTGACCCTCTTAAGCGAGGACCCGTGATCGCAACCTTGGCCAATCGAACTCACCGCAACGCGATTGGCACTCACTCAGGTTCTTACTCAATCTATCGCGCGCTGGCGATTGCCAGTGGCTCTCTGCAAGCCGACCACCGGGCAGACTTAACTAACACCGCGCCGACTGAACTGCTCGGTCCGCACCCAAGTTGGTCGCAGCCAGATCAGATCGTTTCGATTGATCCGTTTGGGGCGATTGTAGGAGAAGTCTATGCGCCATTTTATGCACAGGGTTACGATATTCGCCCGACGATTGCGGTAACCAAGGCGCACATCAACATGCCCGAACTTCAGGAGGCAGTGGCGAAGGGGCGTTTGCGGGTGGATGGCCGAATTATGCGGGCCTCTGGCGACCTAGTGGTGACCAAGGCCGCGATCGAACCAGTCTGGTATCTGCCCGGTGTCGCGCGGCGATTCGGTGTGGCGGAAGGCCAGCTGCGCCGTACCCTATTTGAGCAAACGGGTGGCATGTTTCCGGAGCTGGTCACTCGCTCAGACCTGGAGGTTTTTTTACCGCCAATCGGCGGCCTGACTTTGTATTTGATCGGAGATCTGAGTGCGATCACCGATCCGAATCGGCCCCTGGCGGTGCGGGTCCATGATGAGTGCAACGGCTCAGATGTCTTCGGCTCCGATATTTGTACCTGCCGCCCCTACCTCGTCCACGGCATTGAAGCCTGTGTCGAAACAGCTCAAGCAGGGGGGGCTGGCATCATCGTCTACTCGCGCAAAGAAGGGCGAGCCTTGGGAGAAGTCACCAAGTTTCTGGTTTATAACGCCCGCAAGCGTCAGGTGGGCGGCGACCGCGCCGATGCCTATTTCGCTCGCACTGAATGTGTGGCCGGGGTTCAGGATATGCGCTTTCAGGAATTGATGCCCGACGTTTTGCACTGGTTGGGAATTACGCGCATCGATCGCTTTGTTTCAATGAGCGATATGAAGTACAACGCAATTGTGCAATCCGGCATTGAGATTGTCAAACGAGTGCCGATCCCGGAGGATTTGATTCCTCCCGATGCCCGGGTTGAAATCGAGGCCAAAAAAGCAGCAGGGTACTACACCGACGGCCAGATTCCAGACTCTGCAGTGCTTGCCCAAACTCAAGGGCGAAGCCTCATCGATTGACCCTTATAAGAGGATGCAACCTCAGTTTTGAACGGATTAGACGCACAAGCTGTGACGTATCTGCAATCGCCCACAGCGATCCGAGAACGCTGTGGGCAGATTTTTTCCCTAGCCTGTCAAGACAAGCTGCGCCATTTCACCTGCGACCTGAGCCAAGTGGGCTTGGTGGCAGACTATGTGATTCGCATTACCCGCGAACAATATCCAGATCTACAGATTCCCATACACAGCCGCTGGCGACATTTCGAGGCGGGCCAGGTTCGCCGAGTGGCTCAACTCGACGAGCAATTGCGCGGCTTATCTCTCGCTGAAAAAACGCGGGCGAAATTAGACTTGGTGATCGCCAGCGTTTTGCTCGATGCTGGCTCTGGTCCCGCTTGGCAATATCACGAATCGACCACTGGGCAGGTTTTTGGCCGCTCAGAAGGGCTGGCAGTTGCCAGTTTCCATTTGTTTTGCCAGGGAGCTTTTTCGGCAGACCCAACCCAGCCCTGGCAGGCCGATGCTGAAAAGCTGCAGAGCTTAACAGAATCAGATCTGGCAGAGGGGTTTCAAGTGGGGCCAGATAATCCCCTAGTGGGGATCGCCGGGCGTCTGGAGCTGCTGCGTGCCCTAGGGCGAACCGTCGCCGCTCATCCTCAGCTATTTGGTCGAAGCCAGCCCCGGCCTGGGGGACTGTTCGACTACCTGCTCAGCCAGTCGAAGGCTGGGCATCTTGAAGTCAGCACCGTATTGCAGGCTGTATTGACTGGATTGGGACCGATCTGGCCCGGACGAGTGACCCTGGCAGGTGTGAATCTGGGCGATGTCTGGCCCCACTCGGCTCTGGCAGGCGAGGGCCCAGGCGCTGGTCTGGTTCCCTTCCACAAGCTCTCCCAATGGCTGACCTACTCGCTTCTTGAACCCTTGCAGGAAGCTGGGCTCAAGGTGACGGGTCTAGCCGCCCTCACGGGGTTGCCGGAGTATCGCAATGGTGGCCTCTGCCTCGATTTGGGCCTGATTCGGCCCAAGCACCCAGCGGTTACAAGCGATAGCCACCCGGTGGACTCGGAGGTGATCGTCGAGTGGCGAGCCCTGACTATTACTCTGCTAGACCGCATCGCGGCAGCGGTCAGTCAGCGGCTGGGCATCGCCGAGTTGCCCCTGGCTCAAGTTTTGCAGGGAGGCACTTGGAGCGCGGGGCGGCGGATTGCCGCGACGCTGCGAGCCTCAGGGGAGCCGCCCATTCACTTGCAAAGCGACGGGACGGTATTCTGAGACTTTCCACGACTCTGAAGCAAGCGTGCCAAGCGCAAAGGAAGCAGACATGGGTGGCAAAATTACGGTCATCGACCATCCTTTGGTTCAGCATAAGCTCACTCTGATGCGGCGAGCCGAGACCAGTACAGCTAAATTCCGCGCCCTTCTACATGAAGTGAGCCTATTGCTGGCCTACGAAGTGACCCGAGATATGCCGCTCAAATATGAGCCGATCGCCACGCCGATGACCTCAATGAATGCCCCCATGCTGGATGGGAAAAAAATGGTCATCGTTTCAATTATGCGGGCGGGACAGGGCATTCTGGATGGCATGTTGCAGCTGATCCCATCTGCCCGTGTGGGTCATATCGGACTCTACCGCGATCCCAAAACCCATATTGCGATTGAATATTATTTCAAGGTGCCTCATGATATTGCAGAGCGTGATGTTTTGGTGGTCGATCCCATGCTGGCAACGGGCAATACCTCGGTTGCTGCTGTGCATCGGCTCAAGGAGACGGGACCAAACTCGATCAAATTTGTCTGCTTGCTTGCTGCTCCTGAGGGGCTGCAGAATTTTCAGCAACAGCACCCAGATGTCCCGATCTACACGGCTGCCATCGACGAGCGGCTAGACGAGCATGGCTACATCTTGCCTGGACTGGGCGACGCCGGAGATCGCCTATTCGGCACCAAGTAGAACCTTGCGTGGGTTGGCTCTGGCCTCTACCTGCGACAGGGCAGAAGGACACAATGGCCGATCAGCCTGAAGAATTTAGGGGGGAACCAGGACGACAGCTTCGCAGAAACAGCGATAAGGTATGAGGAGAATCAAGCGCAGTCTCAGGCACGCTCAGCGCTAGCATCATGTCAGAACGACCTCTTCAGAAAACATTGTTATCAGCATTGACCTCGCGAGTAGCGCTGCACTTGTTGATTGTCGAGGATGTTGTAACGGACGTAGAGCTAATTGTGCTCAATTTGGAAAAGGAAGCAATCACTTTTACTTACGATGTTGCCAATACGGAAGCTGCTTGTCTGCAACAGCTCCAAGTTCAAATCTACGATGCGGTGTTGTCGAATTATCGGCTACCAGGCTTAGAGGGATTGCAGACTTTGAAGCTCCTGCAACAGTCAGGACAGGACATTCCTTTTATTTTGGTCACCTCTAACTTGGGAGAAAGTGTTGCTGTTGACTGCTTCAAGGCTGGCATCACTGACTACGTTCTCAAAGAGCAACTCTCGTACTTGCCCACAGCCCTAGATCGTGCACTCCGACAATTTGAGCAACGGCGTCAACAACAAGCTACCCTAAGCCAGCTTCAGCAGCAAATACAGCATGAGCGCTTGCTGAATCAGTTGAGCCAAGCTCTAAACTTTAACTTGGACGCGGGAGATATTCTCCGAGAGGTCGTGCAATGCACAGGCGAATGCTTCCGGGTTGACCGAGTGGTCGTCTTCGCCATGGAAGCCGATCAAGTCAGGGTTCTAGAGGAGTGGCGAGTCAGCGATCAACTCGCCTCGCTGCCTGACTTCGAGGCTTCCATGTTGCTAGATTCCAACGGTTCGAGAACTTTATTGAGTGTTCCTATTCTGATTCGCGGCCAACTCTTTGGTGGGCTGGTTCTGCACACCGTCACGGCGCCTCGAACCTTTAACGAGGACGAGATCCGTCTACTAGAGCGCATTGCTGACCAGACTACCCTCGCTCTAAGCAATGCTCACCATTACCACTCTCTAGAGCAGCAAATTTGGCAGCGCAGCCAAGAATTAGAGCAAGAAAAGCAGAGATCCGAAGTTGCAGACCAAACCAAACGCGACTTTTTGACCAACATGAGCCACGAACTGCGGACGCCTCTCACCGGCATCCTGGGGTTCAGCAGCGTCCTTTTAAAAGAAGCCTTTGGTCCTCTAAATGACAAACAGAAACAATATGTCTCCAGCATTTTGTCCTGTGGTCAGCATCTACTGGAACTAATCAACGATTTACTAGATTTATCCAAAGTCGAAGCGGGTCGGGAAAATCTTGCTCTAGAGACGGTCCAAGTCGAAGAAGTTTGCCAGGCTTGTTTATTCCCGATTCAGGAGCAGGCCCAGAGCCGTGGATTACAGATTTCTCTGAGCCTTGACCCCACGGTAGAAACCTGTATTGCCGACCGTCGTCGCCTTCGGCAGATTCTAGAGAATCTGTTATCCAATGCGGTCAAATTTACAGAGGCCGGATCGGTCACGCTGAGCGTTGGCAAAACTGAAAATACTGTCACCTTCTCAGTGACGGACAGCGGCATCGGGATCTCAGCTGCCGATCAAGCAACTCTCTTCCAGCCCTTCCGACAGTTGGATAGCGGTCTGAGTCGCAAGTATGAAGGAGCGGGGCTAGGCCTGGCGCTGTCTCGCAAGCTGGCTCAGTTACATGGGGGCGAGATCAGCCTCAGCTCAGAATTGGGTCGGGGCAGTTGCTTTACCTTGCACTTGCCATATCAGCCCCTTGCCTGATTTTCCTAACCCTTTCTCAACCCATTCCCAGGCCTAGATTCTAGCTGCGCCATTGTGTGGAGCGCTATCTCTCATTAATCTGTCATTTGGGTGATGTAACCCTCGTAACAGTTTGCTGAATTAGGGATAGCGCTAGTCTGCAAATTTTCAGGAGTTCTCGAGCAATGCGTAAGCTAAATATCGGCCTATCTGCCGACCAACGTCAGGGTGTGGTTGATCTATTGAATCGCGACTTGGCTGACTCCAATCTGCTCTTGATCAAGACGAAAAAGTATCACTGGGACGTCGTTGGCCCCCAGTTTCGCACCCTGCACAAGTTGTGGGAAGAGCAGTACGAAACCCTGAACGAAACCATTGATGCTATTGCTGAGCGGATCCGGGCCCTGGGCGGCTATCCAGTAGGCACCGCACAAGGCTTTCTAGATCTGACTTCGATTCAGGAACATTCGGGCGATATCCCCACCGCTAAGGGGATGGTGGAGCGCTTGGTGGATGACCACGAGCAGATTGTCCGCAATCTACGTGAACATGTGGACCTTTGCTCTGAGCGGTTCGGCGATGAGGGTACCGCTGACTTCCTGACCGGCCTCATGGAGGGACATGAAGAGATGGCCTGGATGCTGCGCTCTTTCGTCGAAGGTGAGGCCGTTCAGCCCGATGGCGAAAAGCCAGGGGCTGAACTCAAGGTCCCCGCCAAACTGAAGAAGTAGCTCGCCAGGCTGTACAGGTCGCGATTTGTGTCTGTAGGGGTGCACAGTGAGTGGTGCACCCCCACGGCTGGGGCAAACTTTGCTCTCGCTCTAGGCAAGGTGCATGCGCAAGACGGAGCGGGGAGCGCGCCGAACCTTACAGCGAATGGTTGGGTGACCAAGACGGCTGCAAGCCTCGAAGCGGTGGCAACCGGAGAAGCCGTAATACTCCCCCTCCACCTCCAACACGTCAATCGGCTCCTGCAAACCGATATCGCGAATCGATTCCATGAGCGCGGCCACTTTCGCCTGATCGTTCTGCCGTAAGAGGGGACGGCGGATCTGCTGAATCGGAATCTCTTGTACCCTTGCCATGGGACTCCTTGACCTCCGTGAGGTTCACGCCTTTATTCTAAATCATAATCATTACGAGTATGACTTGCAATCCCGGTTGGGGGCTGGATGGGATTGTGGATACCTGAGTTTGTGGTCAACTCAGAGGTAAGAGACCCAGCAGAGCGGTCCTCGACCCCTTGGCTAAGACTGGGCCGATTTCAAAGACTCTGTGAAGAGCCGTGCCGGACGATACCATTGCCAAACCGCCAGGTTAGGTTGGATTTGCTGATGGATGCGCTGCCTTGGATCGTTGCTCAATCGCGCCAGCGAGGCACTTGGAGACAGAAGATGGCAAAGACCCCGACCTTCGCGAGCGTACAGCCCCTTCGGCAAGCCGTCAGGCAGACCCGTAAAGACTTTTTGGCTTGGGCCGAGTGGGCATCGTCTGAGCTGGCCTACCACACGGACTTGACGAAGCACGCGCTGCGCTTGCCCAAGCTCTCCCAGGCGGACCGCACAATTGTCGAGACGCTCAAGCGCGAAGGGGTTTGTGTTACCTCATTCGAGGCGTTGGGGCTCGCCTCAACGCCTCAACTGCTGGAGGCGGTCGAGCAGGCGCTGCCTTCGCTGCCACAGTCGGTGGAGAGTGTAGTCAGCCACGTGATCAGCACACGCCACTCGGTGCGCACGCAGCCTCACGAGATTGTCGCCCAATACCCAGTGTTATTCCACTGGGGGCTCGAAGAGCGGCTGCTCAACCTGGCCGAAAACTACTGTGGCCTGCCGGTCCTCTACAACCGGGTCGAGTTGCGTAAGGAACTGGCCGACGGCCAGCAGATTGGCACGCGTAAGTGGCACATTGACTCCGAGGATCGCCGCGTGTTCAAGGCCATCGTCTACCTGAACGACGTGGATGAAAACGGTGGCCCGTTCGAGTACGTCTCGCGAACCCACACCAAGCTCGCGGCGCGCTCTCTGAATGTTCGCGGCAGCACGGGCGATGAGATGAGCCAAGTGATCCCCCGCTCCGAATGGCGGACCTGCACGGGTCCGGCAGGGACCATTGTGTTTGTGGACACGGGCGGCGTCTTCCACCGCGGCAGAGTGCCGGGTCGGGACCGCACGGCGCTGTTCTTCTGCTACAACTCCCGCAATCCCCGCGAGCCAGAGCGCTGCAAAGCCCTCAACCCCTTCTCGCCCGAGGATTTGCAAAAGCTCTCAGCGGGCTTGTCCGAGCGCCAGAAGTCGTGCCTCTACCTGTAAGCTCGAAGCGCGCAGCAAATGGCTGAGCCGTTGGCGCTCAAGGCTCAATGCTTCGAGTTCACCGCTCGGAGTTCGCAGCTCAAAGCCTGCATCCTGAAGCTCAACGCTCGGCCATCGAGGCTCAGGACTCAAATTTTGCCGCTCAAGGCTCGGCAGTCGGCGCTAACCGCTCCGACGCTGGCGTTCGGATCTTGGACGTGGAAGCTATTGGGTTACAGGCGGAATTTCCTGCAACTAATCATACTCAAACATCACAACATCATCTGGGTTTGATTTTTTACCACCCGTAGATTGATATAACTGCATAGCAGCGAGATTGCTTGCATTCGTGAACACAAATGCTTCAGAGCAACCCTGTGCTCGACTCAGTTTTTTGACTGCTTCGATCAATGCTGTGCCAATTCCTCTGCGTTGGTAGGTTTCTGCTACATCGATTGAGTACAAAAACAACATTGATTCATCTTGATCCCAACGATCAAGAATATAACCAATGACTTGACCGACTGGCAAGTCGTTTATTTCTGCCGATAACAGAATATTTTGAGAGTTGTTCAAAAATTTGACAATTATTTTCTGACTAGGCTCAATATCCCAAAACAGTGCAATGCTTGCCTGTGCCTTTTCCCATTCATTAGTTGTCAGGCGAGTGATTGAGAGTTCTTCTATATCCATTGGTGGACTAAATCCTTATTGGTTTGCACGTCGCAATTTTACTTGATATAGAATACCAACCGATAATCCAAAAATACTCCCCCACCAATAACTCAGCGATCTAGCATTGAAGTTCAGGGACGCCTGCAAACGGGCGTCCCCTGGTATGAAGGGTTAGGCAGCTTGCTCGCAATTAATTATCCACGGGATGCCAAATTGATCGACAAGCATGCCAAAACGGGCAGCCCAGAAGGTTTCCTGAATCGGCATCCGCACCGTCCCCTTTTCTGCCAATGCGTGAAATAGGCGCTCTGCTTCTGCCGGATCGTCGATGCCGAGCAACACGGAGAAACCTTTTGTCTGTTCATAATGCTCAGGTAGACTGTCAGAACCCATCAATTCCCTGCCGTCCACAGTGAGGTGAGCATGCATGATTTTATTGCGCCATTCAGGTGGCACTTGCTCCGCCATTGGCGACTCCCCGTAGGTCGCTACCGCTACAATTTTGCCACCCAGACACTGCTCATAAAACTTAAACGCTGCCTCGCATTGACCGTTGAAATTAAGATAAGGATTCAATTGCATCATGTCCTCCTTTGGCTAATGAATGTTTGAGGAATCCGTTCGCGTGAAATGATCTAGCGGTCCAACTCTTCGTTTCGGCATTCGTGATTGGCGGGGCTCAAGTGCTAGTGCTTGGCTCCGAGTGATACTCATGCATGACCGTCCACTGACCGTTGATCTTGCAGTAGCAAACGGTTAAACGTACCGCCAACTCAATTTTGTCTCCACTTCTCTCTGTTCCACCGCAGCGGATAAGTCTATGGCAAAACGCCGCGTCATCGCCCGCTGTGATGCTCAGATCGCGAATCTCATAGCCAACCGAACTCCGGAATAAGGGGAACTACTCCTCACGTTTTTTCGATACGCATCCGTTCCTCTACATTCCACGCTGTTCAGATCTGGCATTCCGCTACTTCTGCCGCCGATAGTTCCCTGTCATGAACTTGTGCCACTGCCCGTCATCGCCCAACACATGCGATGTCAGCACGCGGTGATCGTCGCTCTTGAACTCGATTACGTCCTTGTACTTTGCCATCTTCCCCTCGCCAGTCATAGCGGGTCCCTCGGAATTAAGCGTCAGCGCCCTTTCAGCCGCATCTAGTTCGCCATCGTACACCCAGAGGTAGGTCATCATTGACCCAATCCACGTGCCCACGTACCGCTGCTTGTGCGGGTCATAGCCGAGCGTTATTATCATCGTCACAGCGCCGCATCCTGGCATCTCGCCTTGTCCTTCGGCTAGAACCCAAAGTCCGCCGAGCGAGCGCACGCTCTCGGTTCCCGTGGACTTCTCAGGCGGAGTGCCCGGCTCCATCGTCGCCTCTATTTCGTATGTCCACTCACCGACCAGCTTCTGTAGCCAATGATGTTCGTTCTGCGGTTCGGTATTCATTGCTGACTCCTGCTGTGCTTTGCTCGTCTCCATTGCTTCATCTCCAGCGACACATAGTGCATTTGTACTACATGTTGCTGGATCTGCTGACTGGCGAAATCAATCTTAAGAAAGACACCCTAAGTGACGTTGTTTTGATCGCGATAGACGCCCTGCAACCCAATAGTCTTTGCCTTTGGACGAGCGTCAGCAAGTGCGGTAGGCACCGACCGGTCGGAAGTCCATCTCGCCAAACGCAATCGTGAAATCGCGCGGACCAAACCAGCGCAGCAGGTGCTCACGCTCTGCCCAGATTTTGAACACAAGGCTGCGCGGTGCATCGAAGATACGCGGGATGACTAGTTCTCGTTCGGCTAGATCGGGGATGGGATCATTGCTTTCGACCCTGTTGCTGTTGCTCCTTGGTTTATCTGAAACTCGCGGAGAATTTGTTCACTAGAAGCGAAACTCAGGTGTTTGCTAAATGCTCAGCAAGACATTCAAGGCTGGAGTTCCACCCTGCGATGACCCCCATCTCTTCGTGCTTCCGGCGTTCGGCAACAGACTCGTGCAGGATCCGGAGGGTGAGCTTGGTCTTGCCAGCCAAGTCCTCGAAAACTGCCGTCACCACGATTCCCTTAGGCAGATCGGCGTTCACGACTTTTTCAAAGCCTTCATCAAACTCATCACTAGTGACAATTCGTTCAGGGGGCACAATTTCGCGGAAGACGCCTTTGGCCGGGTACTCCGTGCCGTCTGGGTCAATCATGACGTAGCGCCATTGACCGCCCGGACGCAGATCCAGCTCAGTCACCCGGGTCGTGAAGCCTTTTGGACCCCACCATTGCGCGACGTGTTTCGGATCAGTCCACGCCTTAAATACCAGCTCACGCGGCGCGTCGAAGACGCGGGTGATGATAATCTCGCGTTCGGATTGAGCATCCGTGGAATCATTGTTGTGGGTCATCTTGTTTCTCCTGGGTTTGTAATTCGTGCAGGTAATCATCCAACCGATCGAGACGCTCTTCCCAAAATTGGCGATATTGCTCGATCCAAGCCGCCGCGTCCTTGAGTGGCTCTGCTTGGATCTGGCAGGGTCGCCACTGAGCCTCACGACCCCGTGTGATCAGTCGGGCACGTTCCAGCACCTTGAGATGTTTGGAGATGGCAGGCAGGCTCATCTCGAAGGGCTTGGCCAACTCGGTGACCGACGCCTCGCCCTTGGCAAGATGAGCCAGGATCGCGCGCCGCGTGGGATCGGCAAGGGCGGCAAAGGTGACGCTCAGTGGGTCGGGGGACATTTGTGTTTAACCAT
>JANNOU010000207.1:0-39278 GCA_031399305.1 Leptolyngbya sp. SOY_34_metabat_272 | reverse complement strand
GCCGCCTCAATCAGAGGGGCCAGTAGCAGCTCAAGTCCTGTCATAGGAGTCATGGCGAGTCAGTCAACGCGATCCTAGTTGAAATCCTCAGCATCGCCCATCAAAAGCTTGCCTGAGGCAGCGAGGCAGCCTCCCTTCTCTCGTGTCTCAGTCTCTCAGCCAACTCCAAAGCCTGATTCCACCACAGCTTCAAGCTTTTCGAGCAGACGTTTCTCGATTTCGGGCAAGCATTCCTTGATTTCGGGTGAGCGTTTCTCGATTTTGGGTAAGCGTTGCTTGATTTTGGGTAAGCGTTTCTCGATTTCGGGTAAGCGTTTCTCGATTCGGGGTAAGCATTTCTCGATTTTGGGTAAGCATTCTTTGATTTCGGGTAAGCGTTTCTCGATTCGGGGTAAGCGTTGCTTGATTTCGGGTAAGCATTCTTTGATTTCGGGTAAGCGTTTCTCGATCTTGGGTAAGCGTTGCTTGATTTTGGGTACCCATTTCTCGATTTGGCTCTCCCGCTGCCAAATTGGGCGCAAGGTTTGCCGACCAGCCAGAACCCCTAGAGCGCCTCCGGCTCTGCCCCCAACGCCCGCAACTGCGCCTTCAACCGTTCAACCTGCGCCTGGGCCTGCTCGGCCCGCAGCCGTTCTTGCTCCGCCTGAGCCTGGGCTTGACGCAGCGCCTCGGTTAGCTGCTCACGAATCAGCAGATTTTCGCCCGTCTCCTCGTGGTAAAAAGCAATCAGCTCACCATCGGCCCTGAGCCTGAGCTGCAACGGTTCGCTGCGCCCATCGGCAATCGGCTCATAGTCCTCACCCCGCAGCCGGTAGCCCTGCAACCGCTCAGGGATCCACTCAGCTCGGGGGTCAAAGAGCCAATACTCCTGCACACCCAGCTGTTCATAGAGCGTCTTCTTGATCTCCTGATCCTCCTCCTGGGTTGCTTGCGAGGTCATCTCAAAGATCACCGCAGGCACCTGACCCTCTTCCCAAGCTTTGTAGTTCCCCCGCTCGCCCGGCGCGACCTCGAAAATCACCATCAGATCCGGAGCCACGAACATTCGGGGAAAGCCCCGAGCGTAGTAAAAAAAACAGTTGGCTAAAACGATTGCTGGACGCCCGCTCAGATGCTGCGTGAGCACCCCCAAGGTTGCCCGCAACACCGCCAGGTGAGCCTCCGTTTCGCCCACCAATTCGCCCTCAGCACTGGGGTAGGAAAGATCAGAGTCCTGGATTGCCGAGGAACCCGTTTCCGGAGTCATATTCAGAACCAGAAAATAGTGGAGCAAGCCCGGCAGAATGCCTCAATCCTAGCGCGTCAGCTGACTTCAGCCGACCTGGCCGCTTTGCCTGCAAACCTTGTGCAGTTCTGGGCAGAGATTGCTCAAGTGGTCGCCCGCATTTCTCAAGTTCAGGGGCATGTTCCACGCTTCAGACCAGGGTTTGCCGGCTAGCCAGAACCCCTAGAGCGTCTCCGGGTCCAGCCCCAACGCCCGCAACCGCGCCTTCAACTGTTCGACCTGCGCCTGCGCCTGTTCGGCTTGCTGGCGTTCTTGCTCGGCCCGCTGCTCGGCTTGCTCCGCTCGCAGCCGCTCTTGCTCGGCTCGCAGTCGCTCCTGTGCGGCTCGCAGTTGCTCCTGCACGGCTCGCAGCCGCTCTTGCTCAGCGCGCTCTTGGGCTTGGCGCAGCGCCTCGGCCAGCTCTTGCGAAATCAGCAGTTTTTCGCCGGTGTCCTCGCGGTAGAAAGCGATCAACTCGCCATCGGCCCTGAGCCTAAGCTGCAAGGGTTCGCTGCGCCCATCGGCAATCGGCTCATAGACTTTGCCGCGCAGCCGGTATCCGCGCAACTGCTCCCGGATCCACTCGCCTCGGGGGTCAAAGAGCCAGTACTCGCGCACGCCCAGCTGCTCGTAGAGCGCTTTCTTGGCAACCTGATCCTGCGTCCGCGTGCCCCGCGAGGTCATCTCAAAGATCACCACGGGCACCTGACCTTCTTCCCAGGTCTTGTAATTGTCCCGCCCACCAGGAGCGACCTCGAAAATCACCATCACATCCGGAGCCACGCGCAGGCGAGGAAAGCCCTGGGCGTAGTAGAGAAACTGGTTAGCCAACACCGTCGCCTGACGCCCGCTCAAGTAGCGCGTGAGCACCTCCAACGTCGCCATCAAGACCAATAAGTGCGCGTAAGTTTCGGCCACCGGTTCGCCGTCAGAGCTGGGGTAAAAGACTTGCGTCGCTTGGTCTGTGGATGCCAGGGATACCATCGCCACCTGCCGCCAGAACGAAGTGAATTGATTTTACTCAAAAAGCCAACAGCCTCCCTTCCACCGAGAAAGGAGGCTGTTGAGAATTCAGGCCCTAAGCTTCTAACTCAGCACCCAGTTCACCAACGTGCGCACCCCAAAGCCCGTCGCCCCGGCATTGTTGTAGCCATTCTCCTTATCGGCCCACACCGGACCGGCAATGTCCAGATGCACCCAGGGTGTCTCCTTGACAAACTGCTTCAGGAACAGAGCCGCCGTGATCGCGCCCCCCGCCCGAGGTCCCGTGTTCTTGAAGTCCGCCACGCCAGACTTCATGCCCTCCCAATATTTCTCCTCCATTGGCATGCGCCAGAACTTCTCACCCGAGTAGCTCGACGCCTTGGCAAACTGCTCCGCCACCTGATCACTGGGCGTCCACAAGCCCGCAATGTCATCGCCCAACGCCACGATGCAAGCCCCGGTCAGCGTCGCCAGGTCCACAATCGCATCCACGCCCAGCTTCTCGGTAAACACCAAGGCATCCGCCAAGGTGAGGCGACCTTCGGCGTCGGTATTATTGACCTCAATCGTCTTGCCATTGGAGGCAGTCAAAATATCACCGGGGTGCATGGCATGGCCGCTGATCATGTTCTCCGTGGCCGCCACCACAAAGTGCACCTCGACATCGGGCTTGAGCTGAGCAATCACCTTCGCTGCGCCCAGTGCCGCCGCCGAGCCGCCCATGTCCATCTTCATGGTCTCGATGCCGCTGCCGCTGCCCTTGATATTCAGGCCACCGGAGTCAAAGGTCAGCCCCTTACCCACAATCGCCAGCTTGCGGCGCGGCGTGCCTTCCGGCTTGTAGGTTAAATGAATGAACTGCGGCGGCAGATCCGACGCCTGCGCCACGCCCAAGAACGCGCCCATGCCCAATTTCTCGCACGCTTCACGCTCCAGGATCTCCAGCTCCAGACCGTGAGCTTGGGCGATATCGCGCGCCGTCTGGGCCAGCGTAATCGGCGTCACCACATTGGCTGGGGCCGCCACCAGTTCGCGGGCCAAAATCACCCCTTCGCTGACCCTCTGGGCCTTGGCAATCGCCGCCGTCTGCTCAGCGAGCCCCAGCAGATCCACCCGCTCCGGCTGCTTGCCATCGCCATTGGTCTCCGACTTGAAGCGCAGATCCTGATGCAAGGCCAAGCTGATCCCCTCGACCAGCGCCTGCACCGTGAGCGCCGCGTCCTCCTGGAACAGCGGCAAGCTGACACCCACATGCTTGACCCGGTTCTGCTTCGCCAAGCGAATGCCCGCCGCCGCACCGCGCCGTAGGGTGTCCAGGCTGGCCTTGTCCCGCTCTCCCAGGCCCACCAACAGGATCTTATGGATGGGGCTCTGACTGCCCACCCGCGCCACGGCGCTAGAGCCGGGCTTGCCCTCAAATTCGGCTTCTGCAATCACCTCGCGCAGCGTCCCGCCCAGAACCCGTTCATCCAGAGCGACCAGGGGTTCGCTCAGCTGTTGATCGCCCTGGAAAAAGCCCAGGATCAGCCCATCTCCGGACCAATCCAGCAGGGAAGTCGCTGGTGTCTGAAACTCAGTCATGCTTTACTTGCCAGTTTTGTCTTTCCGCCATTTTCAGTGTAATTTTTCCAACTCCGGATGGCTCAGCCGTCCGATCTCGCTGAGTACCCCCCCAGGTTGTGTTTCAGATGACATCCCCCCAGATAAGGAACTTTCTGCTTGCCAGCTCGATCAGAAGTGTTAAAGTCGCTGAGAGCGATTTTCCTAGTGTCGTTGGGTCCCCGTGGAGTGAGGGTTAGGTGGGAGCATGCCAGTTCTAAAACGTAATCTGACGCGCTTGGCCTTGATGGTCGGCATCGGCTTGGCAACGACCCTGATCAGCGCAGGCGTCACTGTGGCGGTGCGCAGCAACTACGCTGACAGCGCCGCCAAAGAGATTCCAGCAACGGCCATTGCCGCCTCGCCCAGCACTAGCCCAACTGACCCCAGCACCAACCGCTTCCGTCAGCTCGCCCAACTGCCCCAGGCGCAGCAGATCGAACGCCTGGAGCAACTGGCCCGCAGCAACCGTGCCTCCGTCGAACGCAACCGCGCCCGCTACAGCCTGGCCGACCTCTATCTGCAGCAGAACCGGCCCAACGAGGCGCTGCCCCTGCTCGATGGCCTAGAGCAAGAGTACGACCTGCTCGCCGACCACGTACTGCTCCAGAAAGCCCGCGCCTATAGCCTGGCTCGCAATCCTTCGCAGGCCCAGGCCACCTGGCAACAGTTGCTGAGCCGCTATCCCCAAAGCCCTGCCGCCGCCGAAGCCCTCTACGCCCTGGGCAGCAGCAATCGTGATTACTGGAACCAGGTGCTCAGTCAGTTCCCCGGCCATCCGCGCAGTGGTGAAATCGCCCGCAGCCTGCTAGGCCAGACCGCCAACCAGCCGGAGTGGATGCTAGTGCTGGCGCGTTACGCCCCTGAGCGTGCCGAGACTCTGCCGGTGCTCGACCGCCTGGTCAGCAGCTACGCCTCGCGCCTGAGCCCTGACGACTGGGAAGCCGTTGCCTACAGTTACTGGCAGAACCAGGTGTACCGCAAGGCTGCCAGTGCCTACACCCGCGCCACCCCCTCAGCGCGCAACCTCTATCGTTTAGGCCGCTCCCTGCACCGCTTGGACGATAAGCGCGGAGCCTACAACGTCTACGCCCGTGTGGTTGCTCAATATCCCGGCGACGTAGACGCCGGCAACGCCCTGATGCGCATGCCGGGCATCACCACCGCCGCCGACGCGCTGCGACTGCTCGATCAGGCGATTGCCAACTATCCTGACCGGGCCGCCGAAGCCGGGCTCGCCAAAGTCCGCATCTACGAACGCGCGGGCAACGCGCAGGCCGCACAGGCCGCTCGCACTCTGCTGCTGAGCCGCTATGCCAACTCCGAAGCGGCAGCCGAGTTGGGTTGGACCCTGGCCCGCAGCCGGGCCCAACGGGGCGACCTCGCTGGGGCGATCCAACAGGCGCAGGCCGTGATGGCCAATGCCTCCGAGAACAGCGAGTTCGGTCCTCAGGCTGGTTTCTGGGCAGGCAAGTGGACCCAGCGCTTAGGCCAGACGGCGGCGGCTAGGGCCACCTTCCAGCAGGTGCTCAACCGCCACCCGCAGTCGTACTACGCCTGGCGCTCGGCGGGGCTATTAGGCTGGCCGGTCGGCAACTTCAACAACGCCCGACAGGCGGCTTACGCCATCCAGCCGCCTCGTCGCCTGACCCTAGGGGCTGGCTCGGCCCAAGTGCAAGAGCTGTACTTGCTGGGGGCTGATCGTGACGCCTGGAGCCGCTGGCAGAGCGAGACGCCCGACCGCGTCAACCGCACTGTCGCTCAGCAATTCACCGACGGCGTCCTGCGCCTAGGCGTCAATGACAATTTCGAGGGGATTTATCAGATCTCCAGCCTGTTGTGGCAGGATATCCCCCCCGAACAGCGTCCACAACTAGAGGCCCTCAAGCAGAAATCGGACTTTTGGGAAGCGCTCTACCCCATGCCGTACCGCGAGGGCATCACCACTTGGGCGCGGCAGCGCAGCCTCAACCCGCTGTTGGTCATGGCTCTGATCCGCCAGGAGTCGCGCTTTGAGGCGTCGATTCGCTCCTCGGCAGGTGCTTTGGGCTTGATGCAAGTCATGCCGGGCACAGGCCAGTGGATTGCAGGCAAAATCGGCCTGGGGCGCTACTCGCTGGCTAACCCAGACGACAATCTCAAGCTGGGCACCTGGTATCTGGACTACACACATCGGGAGTACAGCAACAATTCCATGCTGGCAGTGGCAAGTTACAATGCAGGTCCCGGAAATGTGGCAAGCTGGGTACGTCGGTTTGGGCTGAGGGATGCCGACGAGTTCGTCGAGAACATTCCCTTCTCAGAGACTCGTGGCTATGTCAAGAGCGTCTTTGAGAATTACTGGAACTATCTGCGCCTGTACTCTCCTGAGATTCATCAGGAGCTGGCCCAGTTTCAGGCCGCTCAGCCGAGCCAGTGACCGACCAAGGGTGCTGAAGATCGTCCGTGTTCAGTCAGGCCTGAATAGAAGGCGGGTAATTTTTGGATGGGGACAACCTATCAACGCGTTCTGCTGAAACTCAGCGGCGAAGCCCTAATGGGCGAACTTTCTTATGGCATTGATGCAGCTGTCGTCCAGGCGATTGCGCAGGAGATCTCTGAAGTGGTCGAGGCGGGGGTGGAGGTTGCGGTTGTTGTGGGGGGCGGCAATATCTTCCGAGGCATCAAGGGGGCGGCAACCGGCATGGACCGCGCGACAGCGGATTACATTGGCATGATCGCCACAGTAATGAATTGCCTGACCTTGCAGGATGCCCTAGAGCGGGTGGGCAGGCCCACGCGGGTGCAAACTGCGATCACCATGCAAGAGGTGGCTGAGCCGTATATCCGCCGCCGCGCCATTCGCCACCTGGAGAAAAAACGGGTGGTGATTTTCGGCGCGGGCTCGGGCAATCCGTTCTTCACCACCGACACCACGGCGGCGTTGCGAGCCGCAGAAATCGATGCCCAGGTGATCTTCAAGGCCACCAAGGTCGACGGCATCTATGACGCCGATCCCAAGCAGCACCCGGAGGCGCATCGCTACCAGAGCCTGACCTACAGCCATGTCCTCACCCACGACCTGCGCGTGATGGACAGTACTGCGATAGCCCTGTGTAAAGACAACAATCTTCCCATTGTGGTGTTTGACCTCACGGTTCCCGGCAACATCCGCCGGGCGGTGATGGGAGAATCGATTGGAACGATTGTCGGAGGGTCCCATGAAGTTATCTGAAGTCGAGTCCCGCATGCAGAAGGCCATTGAGGCCACGCAGCGGGATTTCAACACGGTTCGCACCGGTCGCGCCAGCACTTCATTGCTGGACCGGGTCATGGTGGAGTACTACGGGGTACCAACCCCGCTCAAGTCTCTGGCAAGCATCAGCACGCCCGACTCCACCACAATCACCATCCAGCCCTTTGACCGCAAGTCGCTGAATCTGATCGAGAAAGCCATCTCAATGTCAGATATCGGTCTGAACCCCAACAATGACGGTTCTGTGATCCGCCTCAACATCCCGCAGCTGACCGCAGAGCGGCGTAAGGAGCTGGTGAAAACAGTGGCCAAGCTGGCCGAGGACGGCAAGGTTGCCGTCCGCAATATCCGTCGTGACGCCGTGGATTCGGTGCGCAAGGAGGAGAAAAACGGCGAGCTCTCCGAAGACGAAGCCCGCGACCGCCAAGACGAGATCCAGAAGATCACCGACCGTTACATCCACAAAGTCGATGAGCTGCTCACCACTAAGGAGAAGGAGATCACCACGGTCTGAGAGCGACGATGCCCCCTCTTGAGCGTTTTCGGGGCGCACTCCTAGGTCTGGCCGTGGGCGACGCGGTCGGCACTACCCTGGAATTCCAAGCGCCCGGCTCCTTCGCGCCCCTCACTGATCTGGTGGGCGGCGGACCGTTCAACCTAGTTCCTGGTCAGTGGACCGATGACACCTCAATGGCGTTGTGCCTGGCCGAAAGCCTGATCGAGCGACAGGATTTTGACCCCATCGACCAACTTCAGCGCTACCAGCGCTGGTTTCGCCAAGGCCATCTCAGCAGCACCGGCCATTGCTTCGACATCGGCAACACGACGCGCGCGGCATTATTGCGCTTTGAGCAAACCCAGCAGCCCGATTGCGGTGATCCCGATCCGCGCTCGGCAGGCAATGGCTCGATCATGCGCCTAGCCCCGGTGCCCCTCGCGTATACTCACCGTCCTCTAGGGGCAATTGAGCAGTCTGCGGCCAGCTCGCGGACTACCCATGGAGCCGCTGTTGCGGTCGATGCCTGCCGCTACTTAGGAGCGCTTTTGGTTGGGGCAGCGCTGGGAGTCAGCAAAGCAGAACTGCTGGCGGAGCGCTACAGCCCAGTCCCTGGCTACTGGCAGGCTCATCCTTTAGTGCCTGAAATTGACGAAGTTGCCCGGGGCTCGTTCAAGCGGCGCGAGCCGCCGATCATCCAAGGCAGCGGCTACGTGGTCAAGTCGTTGGAGGCGGCACTCTGGGCGTTTCACCGCAGTCAGGGGTTTCGCGAGGGCTGCCTGCTAGCGGTCAACTTGGGCGACGATGCCGACACCACCGGAGCAGTCTACGGCCAGTTGGCCGGGGCTTTCTATGGCGAGTCCGGCATCCCAGCGGCCTGGCGAGCGCAGCTGTGGCAGCGTCCTCTGATCGAGGTCTTTGCCGAACGGCTGTTTGCCCTTTCGCAACAGTTGGCGCTCAATGAGGCAGGGAAACCGGCTGCCAGGCTCTGGCAAACAGATTCTGACCTCGGTCAATGCTGACCTGCTTACCCCGCGAGTCAGTGGTGGTGATCTGCACCGGCGCTTGAAAGAACACGGTCTCGTTGAAGCGCTTGTCTAAAATTCGCTCCAGCGTGGCCCGGATCTGATGTGCCTGCTCAAACTGAGCGTAGGAATCGGGCAGGGACCGAGTGGCGGTTTTCTCGCCCAGCAGCATCAGATTTTGCCAGGTATCCTCCGCGTCTTTGAACGGCGCAACCACCACACAAACCGTCGGCAACAGTTGCTCGTTATGCTCAACGGTGAAGGTCAGGACGGTTTTACGACGGCCCACTTCCACGCTGGGTGGCGTCTTTAACAGGGAGTACCGCCGCGCCAGTTGACGGTAGATGGCTGCCAGCGCAAAGTGCGCATCGTGATCTAGCAGAGTGTCGACCTCCAGGCGGACCGTTGGCGACGTTTCGCTGAAAAACTCGCCTGCGGTATCCGGGGTCAGGTGCACAATCTGGCTGCCGTCCCCCTTGGCACTGAGGTCAACCCATTCGCAGATCACCCCATCAGTTTTCAAGCCAGAGCGGCAGGCTCCAAACAATTTGGCCCCGGTGAGCAAAGCCCCACTGAGGTCAGTTTCTGCCCAATCGACATTGATGAGATTGGCTTCGCTCAAGTCGGCCTGAACCAGGACGGCACGGATCAAGTTGGCCTTGCTCAGATTCGCCCGACGCAGGTTGGCTCGGCTAAGATTGGCTTCGCACAGATCGGCTCGGCTGAGTTCAGCCTCCAGTAGATTTGCCGCGACCAGCTTGGCCTCGCGCAGATTGGCCTCGCTCAAATCAGCGTTCACGAGGTCGGCCTCCCGCAGCGTGACTTCGCTCAGGTTGCTCCCAATCAAGTCGGCTTCGCGTAGGATCGCCCCGCGCAAATTGGTTTTGTGCAAATTGGTTTTGCTCAGGTTGGCCTCGGTGAGATTGGCCTCGCAGAGATTGGCTCGGCTCAGATCCGTGCGGCTCAGGTCGGCCTTGGTCAGGTTAGCCTCACTCAGGTTGGCCTCGCTCAGGTTGGCTTCGTGCAGGTCCGCGCCGACTAGCTTCGCCTCAGCCAGGCTAGCCCGTTGTAGATTTGCGCCGCCAAGATTTGCCCCACTGAGGTTCGCTCCGTCCAGATTGCGCTCGCTCAAGTCCGCGCCGCTGAGATCGGCCCCACTGAGATCGACCAATTTCAGCTTGGCTTCGCTCAAATTGACCTCGCTTAAGTTGGCTAGTCTCAAGCTGGCTCCGCTAAGATTGGCTCCAACCAGGTTGGCCCCGCTCAAATTCGCCAACTTCAGATTGGTTCCACTGAGATCTGCCAGTTTCAAAGCCGACAGTCGCAGATCCGCGCCACTGAGGTTGGCCCCGCTGAGGTTGGCGCCGCTGAGGTTGGCCCCGCTGAGGTTGGCGCCGCTGAGGTTGGCGCCGCTGAGGTTGGCCCCGCTGAGGTTGGCCAGCCTCAGGTTGACCCCGCTGAGGTTGGCTAGCCTCAGGTTGACCCCGATCAGATTGGTCAATCGCAAACTGGCATCGCTGAGATACGCGCCGATCAGGTTGGCTCCAGTTAGGTTGGCCCCGGTCAAGTTGGCCCCGATCAGATTGGCGACTGCAAAGTCTCTTTCTCCCAGAGCGTAGCGTTTCAACAGATCATCAGTTTCCATGTATTCTGTGTTTCAATTGAGAACTTTGGTATAAAAGTTGACCCAGGATAAAATTTGGAACAGGCTCAACTTCCCAAACTGAAAACAACGGTTGGCACGGACAATTCCATGAATGGACAACGGCTGAGGCCAAGGGTTGGCGAAGCCTGAGGTGATGAGGAAAGTTGTCCAGCTAGGCTAGTGGTAAACCAGTTTCACATCTGTGACCGAGACATGCTGAGCACACAGTTGACGAAAGCCGTTCAATAATCTCTCCACCCGTTGCCCGTAAGCAGGGAGACGCTTGCTTATCACTTTAGCGGAGGGAGAGCAAGAACGCCATGAGCAATCACTGGCTAGATCCCTGAGTGCCTGACTAGCCGAGTCCTCTAGGCTCACAGTGGTCCTAGAACTCCAGCCTAGGTCCCGCTGCAATAGCATTGAGTTCCTCTGTCTATCCCCTGTTCAAGGCTGGGAAGCGCAAGCCCAATCCTCTGAGCCCTAGAACCGCTCCTCCGTTACACTTTGGTTTGTTAGATTGACCCTACATTCACCCCAAAGATATAGAGTTCCCCACAAACGCACAGAACTATAAGCTTCAGGGGTGAGACTCTCTCGTCAGCTTTCCCAAAAATAGCTGGCCTTGCGATTTAGTTGAGATTGGCTTCGGCCAAATTCTGTCAGGTTTTCTAGAGGTAATTCAGGGCTAAATCTTCAGAGTTAGTTTTCAGGAGCTTGTAAACCTTTGTAAGGTTTTAAGGGATTGAGTTTTTCAGTAGGCAGTCTAAGAATCGCCTTGACGCAAGCGAAAAGGTTTTTTGGTGCGACTGTTTGCCTCATCTTATTCAATTTTCGTCATGTGTGTTGGGAATGAGGCCAATGGGCTAGGGACGGACTTCGAGTCGACGCCTGAGCGGTACATCAATATCTAAACTTCACGGAAGCTCCACACAAACTTCATGAAATTCCTGTTGTCCGCTGGGAAGCCTGTAGAAGTGACTGGTTTGCTCCGCTGAGCCGCTCTGCTCTGGACAAGGAAAAACTCAGAGCAGTTGATCTCCTGTGTGTCTTTGAACAGGCGCTTCAGAAGCGCGTCATTGCTGGCCGAGAGGGCCAGCAATTAAGCACTCAGCGCTCACCTCCAGGCCAAAAGTAGAGCACAGGCTAACCCATGCATCATTTTTTTCAGTGGCTCTTGTGGATCGGTCCTCGCCCTGGTCGGCAGGTGTTTTGGCTGACCTTTAAACAGCGATCGCAGCAGATGCTGCCTCGTGGGGTGCAGGTTTCTCGTTTCTGGCTGAGACGGGCCCTGCGCTCTCAAGTTGCCTGCTTTGTTCTGGTGTTGCTCTTCCTAAGTTTGTGGCAACCCTGGCAGCTATTTGGTAAAGCAAACGCAGCCACTATTATTCAGCTACCTCTGTCTACCAGAGGCTCTCAAATCATTGATTCGGCTGGGAGCACGGTGCTGCTGCGGGGTGTCAACTGGTTCGGCCTAGAGACCGAACTCCATGCCCCAAACGGTCTGCGCGAACGGGATTACAAACAGATGTTGGCCCAGATCAAAAGTCTGGGTTATAACATTATCCGCTTGCCTTTTTCCTTACAGACTCTACGCTCTACAAACGTGGGCGGCATCACCTATTCGCTTGGCAATAACCGTGACTTCCAAGGCAAAACGCCCCAGCAGGTCATGGACCTAATCGTTCAGGAGGCTGGACGTCAAGGGCTGATGATTTTGCTCGATTGTCATCGGCTCAACGACCAGCGTATTCCGGAACTCTGGTATGGCGACGGCTACACAGAAGCTGATTGGATCAACACCTGGGTCTCGCTGGCCACGCGCTATCGATACCAGCCCAACGTGATTGGAGCCGATCTCAAAAATGAGCCCCACGGGCAAGCCAGTTGGGGAACCAATAACCAGGCGACCGATTGGCGGCTAGCGGCAGAACGGGTTGGCAATGCGATTCTCACGCGCAATCCTAACTGGTTAATCGTCGTCGAAGGCGTCGAGAAAAACGTCCCAGGGCAGCGGCTCACTGGCCACTGGTGGGGTGGCAATCTGGAGGGCGTGAAGAATTACCCCATTCGCTTGATCGCTCGCCAAAAAGTAGTCTATTCACCCCATGAGTATGGCCCCAGTGTCTTCAATCAGCCATGGTTCTTGGCCTCTGATTTTCCCAAGAATTTGTCCCGACGCTGGGAAACAGGCTTTGCCTACATTGTGAGTCAGAATATCGCGCCGATTCTGATCACCGAGTTTGGCGGTCGCGGCGTTGATCGCTCGTCTAAAGAAGGAATTTGGCAGAACTCGCTGGTCGATTATATCGGCCAGAAACGCATGAGCTTTACCTACTGGTGCTGGAACCCTGGCACACGCACTGGCGGCATCCTCAAAGAGGATTGGCGCAGCGTAGACGTCCCCAAACATGTGATGCTCAAGCGACTTTTAGGCTCGCCCGCGTTTGTTCCCATCTCCCAGTAAACCTATTGCGAGGCGTACGGCTGTGTGCCCTACGCGTTTTCTGGCAAGTTCAAAGTCAATACAGGAGCCGTTTCGCTCAATTTTAGGTCGGGATGGTCTCCCTGAACTTGCTGCACATTCCACTCATTTTTGAACAGAAGCACCGGGCGGTCGAGACTATCTTTTACCACCAATGTATTGAACAGACGACCGACTTTCTCCAGCGCGGGCCAGCCTCCAGCGACCCAGCGGGCTGTACTGTAGGGCAGCAGCTCCAAGCGCGTTTCGACCCCGTACTCGCTCTGGAGGCGAAACTGAACCACTTCAAACTGAAGTTGCCCCACTGCTGCCAAGATGGGATCACGTTTTGCTTCGTCCGTCGAGTACATGATCTGAATTGCCCCCTCCTCGCGCAGTTCTGAAACACCTTTATGAAAGGGTTTAAACTTAGAGGGGTTAGGGTTGCGTAGAAAGGCAAATAACTCCGGTGAGAAGTAGGGAATGCCCTCAAACTCTAACCTTTCACCCAGACAGATCGTGTCACCAATCGCGAAGACACCCGGATTGTTCAAGCCGATGATGTCGCCCGCGTAGGCTTCTTCAATCGATTCGCGTCCCTGAGCAAAGAGCTTCTGTGGACGCGACAGGCGAATGCTCTTGCCCGAACGCATGTGCTGCACAGACATGTCCTTTTCAAACTTGCCTGAGCACACTCGCACAAAGGCCACTCGGTCACGGTGCTTGGGGTCCATATTCGCCTGTAGCTTAAATACAAAGCCACTGAATATCTCGCGGGTCGGCTCAATGACCCCAGCCGTGCTCCGGTACGCCGCTGGCTTGAGCGCATAGTCCAAAAAGGATTTGAGAAACAATTCCACGCCAAAATTGGTCATGGCGCTACCAAAAAAGATGGGTGTCTGCGCTCCCGCGTGGACCGCTTCCAAGTCCAGTTCAGGACCGATGCCTTCGAGTACCTCCAGGTCCTCTTTGAACTGATAGTAGAGATCCTGCTCCAGCAGCGACTCAATGCGCGGGTCGCCTAGGTCGACCACTGTGTCCAATGCCGTGCGTGAGCCATGTTCGCGGCGCTCAAACAGGTGAATCTGCCGCGTGCGCCGGTCATACACCCCCTTGAAACGGTCGCCCATGCCGATTGGCCAGTTCACCGCATAGGTCTGCAGGCCCAGCTCCTGTTCGATTTCGTCTAGTAGCGCCAGCGGTTCACGTCCCGGACGGTCCAGCTTATTGATAAAGGTGAAAATTGGGATCCGGCGCATCCGGCAGACTTCGAACAGCTTGCGGGTCTGCGGCTCCAGCCCCTTGGCCGCGTCCACCAACATCACCGCGTTGTCAGCGGCAACCAGCGTGCGATAGGTGTCTTCCGAAAAATCTTGGTGACCGGGGGTGTCCAGCAGGTTGATCTGACAGTCATGGTAATCAAACTGCAACACTGTCGAGGTGATCGAGATGCCCCTCTGCTGCTCCATTTCCATCCAGTCGGAGGTGGCGCTGCGCTGATTGCGCCGGGCCTTGACCGCCCCCGCTAGGTGAATCGCCCCACCGTACAACAGCAGCTTCTCGGTGAGGGTCGTTTTGCCGGCGTCAGGGTGGGAAATAATCGCGAAGGTGCGGCGCTTCTCGACCGCCTGTTGCAACTCGTCTTGCAGTTCGCTGGACATAGGGGGTGGGGAGGTCTTGCAGTCTAACTCTTCCATTGTAGGAAAGGTCTGGAAAGCTCTGACTTCCCGCTCCCCAATTTTAGGGGGCTGCGCAAGTTATTTCTGTTTACCCAACTGGCTAAAGCTTGAGCTTAATTTCGGCGAAAGTTCCCCGAAAGTTCCCCAGATCTGGGGGCTCGATCACGACTTTATCTGAGCTTCAAAATCCAGTGCTGAATTCACTGGCGGTCGATCCACCGAGTCAGCAACAGCGGGGCTTGCGCCAGTAGCTGTGGAGAATTCTGTTGTAGGACGACCGACGGCCCGTTCAGCTCAGTGAGCATGGTGAGCGCTAGGGTAGCGGTTACGGCCAAAATCAGTTTCTCTAGCATGTTCCCTCCTCCGATTTCACTTTTATTATTCCTACTCTCACCAGTTAAGAACCTGGGAACCGCGTTAGGGTTCCGTGAAGTCTAGGGAGTTTGCCTTGAGGAGTATGCAAAGTTCGGGAAACTTGCCGAAGCGGAATTTAGGACTATGGAGAGTCCAGTGAAAGCTGCGCCCGCTGCTCACCAATCTGGACTCGCCCGCTGGCCACCAGCGTCACTGCTTCCACAAGGAGCCGATGCTCCTGCAGCTGGATGCGCTGCGCCAGGGTCGCCGGGGTGTCGTCCTCCAAGACCGGCACCGCCGCTTGCCTCAAGATTGGCCCACTGTCTACCACCAGCCGCACAATGTGAACCGTGCAGCCGCTCACCTTGACGCCATAGTCCAGCGCTTGTTCAATCGCGCGAATCCCTGGAAAGCTGGGCAGCAGACTGGGATGAATGTTCAAGATTCGGTCGGGGAAGGCGCTGATCAACACATCTGTGACCCGACGCATCCAACCGGCCATCACGACCCAGCTGACTTGGGCCGCTTTCAGCTCGCGCACAAGGTCGCGGTCGAGCGCCTCGCGGTTCTCATAGTCGCGGTGGTTGAGTAGTCGGATAGGGACGTTGAAGCGTCCTGCTCGCTGGCGCACCAAGGCATCTGGGTTGTTGTAAATCAAAACGGCGATTTCCGCGTTGGGGATTCGTCCCGCCTCGATTGCCTCAGCTAGCGCCTGAAAGTTGCTGCCGTTGCCGGAGGCCAAAACGCCCAAGCGCAAGACAGGCCGTGCCTCTGAGTTGCCTGGCATGAGAATGTTAGGATTTGGGTAACTGACTCGATTGCCCCTCCCAGAAAACTGGGTGCCTTGCTAGGTTCGATCAACTATTTCTTCTGGCATGACTTGCGATTCATCGGACTCGACTGGGGTGATACCTGTGTCCTCTAAGCATGAAACCCCTGAACTCTCACGGCGTCAACAGCTTGCTCACCTCGACGATCAGCTGTCCAAGCGTCCTCTAAAGTTGGATCCAGGCGGATACCTTATCATCTACCTGGATCGCGAGGCCAGCCTAATCTGCGCCAAGCACTTCTCCAACACTATTGACGAGCGGGGGCTGGCGGTTGATCCTGAGACGGGCAAACCGATCCCGGTGCGGGGCAAGGTTGAGCGCACCGCCGTGCACTTGTTCCAGGGGCGCACGGCCAAGGATTTGTGCGTGGAGCTGCTTGAGCGTGCACAGCCCTGTCCGGTGACCTATTTAGACCACGCAGCCTATTTGGGGCGAGAATTTCAGAGAGCGGAGGCGGCCCTGCTCTCAGGCGAAGAGTACGTCCAGGACTGAGATGGGAGATGGACTGAGACAAGAACATCTAAACGCGGGAAACAAGGGCCATGCTAGAGTGTCCTCGCTGTCATCGACCGGTGAGTGCTAAGCAGAGCAACTGCCCCATCTGTGGTGAAACCCTCAAGGTGTTTGGTCACCCTGGCATGCCCCTCTACCGCTCGGCAGCGGGCGAAGGCTTTCTGTGCGACACCTGCACCTACCACGCGGACGACAGTTGCACCTTTCCACAGCGGCCCCAGGCAGTGAGCTGCACGCTCTACCGGGACAGTCGGGCGGTTCGGTTCACTGCCTCGGAGGTGAAGTCCCGCTATCGCGCCCAGTTGGGCTGGGGCGAACGGCGCTACCTTTGGCTAGGCCTGGGGGCGATCTTAGTGTTATCCCTGGTGTTAACTCTGTCGCGGTAGCCCCGGTGCGACCCCCCGTATCTTCATCCTGGTCAGAGAGCAACCTTGGCAAATAGCTGGTGGGAAATTCAGGTCCTTTGCGACCCAGCGTTGGATGAACTGGTGGCTTGGCGCTTGGAGGCATTTGGCTGTGGTGGTTCGGCAAGCGAGGTGCGGGGACCGGCGCGCTTAGTGCGCGGCTACCTGCCTCAGGAACAGGCCAACCCGCTGGATCTGGCGGCCCTAGCCCTACTGCTGCGACAAGACGCGCTGATCGCGACGGCAACGTCTATGGGCATCCCCAGCAGCCCTGCTGTGCAGTGGGAGCTTATAGAAGAGGAGGACTGGGCGAGCAGTTGGAAACAGCACTGGCAGCCGCAGGAAGTTGGCGACCACCTGTTGATTCAGCCCGCTTGGCTCAGCTCACCGACCCACGGCTCCCGCAAAATCCTGCGTCTGGACCCCGGCACTGCCTTTGGCACCGGAGCTCATCCCACCACGCAACTGTGCCTGGAAGCGCTGGAGATGCGCCTGAGCGGCATGAAACCTGGAGAAGAGCTGATTCTGGCCGACATCGGCTGCGGCTCTGGGATTCTCAGCATCGGTGCCCTGTTGCTGGGCGCACACCGGGTCTATGCGGTCGATATCGACCCCCTGGCGGTGCGGGCGGCTCAGTCCAATCGCGACCTTAACGCTTTCGGCGAGGACCAGTTGCCCGTGGCGCAGGGTAGCCTGGACTGGCTACGCAGCACTCTGCGTGAACCTCTTGATGGCTTCACCTGTAACATCTTGGCCGAGGTGATCATCGACTTAATTCCGCAGCTGGTCTATGTCATGAAGCCCGCCAGCTGGGGTGTGCTCAGTGGCATTCTGATGGACCAAGCCAAGCCGGTTGCCGATCTGCTGGAGCAAAACGGCTGGACTGTCGCCACCCTCTGGCGACGCAAAGACTGGTGCTGCCTGACCATCCGCCGCTCTCTGGACTAAGCGCTCTTGTAGCCTGGATTGCCATTTGAGGGCTAACAACAGGCTATAAGCTCGGCTTAGTCGCCTTCAATCTTCGAGAGCAGAGATGCTGAACTTGATCCCGACGCGTTTAGGCATGGGGCTTTTGACTCCGGTGCTAAAGCTCTGAGCGCCAGAAACCAGTCAGAGCTGGACAGGAATTCACACCAGGCAATTCTGGCTGGTCGTTAATGGAAGGTTACATCCAGTCTCAGGGCGCTTTGCCTGGTGCCGTAACATTTCGGAGACCTTTTAAAACTTTTTAAAGAATGTCTGGGGCAAGCGCGTGTTTCCCCGATAGTCCTGAGCCGCAGGCAGCAATCACCATGGGTCTGGGCTCAGAGCCTAGCGATGACAAGGTCTAGATTCTCAAGCCGTGAAACTCACCTTTCAGAACCCAACTGCCATGCTTCGGAAGATTTTCCTGGATCGGTGGGCAGTGACCCAAATCCTGCAAGGCCGCAAAAAAGCAATTGTTCGGCCTCATACCGGTCGGTGGGCCACTCTTGAAGTGGGCCAATCTATCAGCCTCTATTGCGAGCATCCAGACTGGGAGCGAGGCCGAGTTCAAGTCTGCGGCCTGCGAGTTTGGCATAGCCTGGCAGACTTTTTGGCGCTGGGGCTCGCAGAGGCCGCGCCAGGGTTACCACCGGAAGCCGCTGAGGAGATTTATCTTCGGCTGTATGGAGCCGACTTGGCCGCAGGCTGCCGTCTGGTGTCGATCTCTGTCGTGCCGTTGGTTCATCAGACAGGACCGGTGCGTTTTTTCTGCGAGCGCGCCGGTCAGATCCAGATTAGCCGTCGCGGCATCTGGCAGTCCCTGCGTCATGTCCATAACCAGCTTGAAACTCTGGCTGTTCTCAAACAACGACTGCTAGCCAGAGGCTGGCAGCAGGTTCACCCTGAGTTCTTCAGCTGTACGTCCCGAGAGGAGTTTGGCTCCCGTATTTTAGACATCGAGATCCAGCGCATTGAAGCGTTCGCCCTCCTCACCCCAGCCGAGCGCGCGGCACTCATCGCCTGCCTGCGAAGCGAGTGCTTTGCGTCTGGAACTGTGATCTCTAGCCCAGCGCAACCTGTGGATCGGGTGTTGGTCCTGCGCTCGGGTCGGGTTCAAGTGTCTGAGTCTGTTGTGGCGAATGGCCAACGTTTCCCGAGCAGGGAGTTGGGAATTGGTGACAGCTTCAACACGGGGGCAGAATCGCCAACAGCTGAACTGTGGTTGCAGGCCCTGTCTGAGGTCCGGGCCTTCAGCCTGAGTCGGGCAGAGTACCAAGCCTTCGCCATGACTCGTCCAGCGGCGACACCAACCAGGTAAAGCTGAATCGGAGCAGTTGCTTGCGCTACCCAGTCCAGATCACAATGTGTGGAGGGAAACAACCCCGAATACAGGAGCGAGGCCGGTGAGCGAGCAGTTTGACTACGACTTAGTGATTGTGGGCGCTGGCGTGGGCGGGCACGGCGCAGCCCTCCATGCAGTTGCCAGTGGCCTCAAAACTGCGATTGTGGAAGCCGATCTGATGGGGGGGACCTGTGTCAATCGTGGCTGTATCCCCTCCAAGGCGTTGCTGGCCGCAGCAGGGCGTCTGCGCGAATTGCGCAACGCCGACCACTTGAAACACCTGGGCATCCAGGTTGAGAATGTCCACTTCGACCGGCAAACCATCGCCGACCACGCCGAAGGGGTGGTGGCCAAGATCCGGGGCGACTTGACCAACAGCTTGACGCGGCTGGGCGTAGACACTCTGCGAGGCTGGGGTCGGGTGGCGGGCAAGCAACAGGTGTCGGTGCAAAGCGAGACGGGCACGAACACCTATCGCGCTCGAGAGATTATCCTGGCCACCGGCTCCGTGCCCTTCGTGCCGCCGGGCATTGAGCTCGACGGCAAAACCGTATTTACTAGCGACGACGGCTTGAAGTTGAGCTGGCTGCCCGCCTGGATCGCGATCATCGGCTCTGGCTACATTGGCCTGGAGTTTTCGGACATCTACACGGCGTTGGGCTCTGAGGTCACGGTGATCGAGGCGCTCGACCGGCTGATGCCGACCTTCGACCCCGACATCGCCCGTCTAGCGCAGCGAGTATTGATCCAGCCCAGAGCCATTGAAACCCGGGTCGGTGTGCTGGCCAAGAAAGTGACGCCCGGAACGCCTGTGATGATCGAGCTGTCGGACGGTGAGGTCCTGGAGGTCGATGCCTGCCTGGTGGCCACGGGCCGGGTCCCCCTAACCCAAGATATTGGCTTGGAGAGTGTCGGCGCGCAGACCGATCGGCGCGGCTTCATCCCCGTAGATGACCTGCTGCGGGTGCTGGCCAACGACACGGTGGTGCCGCATCTGTGGGCGATTGGTGACGCGACCGGCAAGATGATGCTGGCGCACACGGCTTCTGCCCAGGGTATTGCTGTGGTGGAAACCCTCTGCGGTCGTGAGAAACGGGTTGATTACCACAGCATCCCCGCCGCCGCTTTTACCCATCCGGAGATCAGCTTCGTCGGCCTGACCGAACCCCAGGCTCAGGATCGGGGCAAGGCCGAAGGTTTTGAGGTCGCTACGGCGCGAGGCTATTTCAAGGGCAACTCTAAGGCAATCGCCGAAGTGGACACCGACGGCATGGTTAAGTTGATCTACCGTCGAGATACGGGCGAAGTTTTGGGGGTACACATCCTAGGCCCTCACGCAGCGGATATGATTCACGAGGCGTCTCAGGCCATCGCTCGTCGCGCCAGTGTTCATGAGCTGGCTCAGTTGGTACACACCCATCCGACCCTGTCGGAGACCCTAGACGAAGCCTACAAGCGAGCTGCTTTCGCCCATTGATCCCAGACGCTAGCGTCCATATGTCTTCCGTCCCTAGCCCTGAATCGGTGCTTAACTGTTCATGCAGATTCGTCGTCGTCCGCCCAACCCGTCAGTTCAGGTTCAGGACCTGACTTACCAGATTGCCGCTCCGGACGCGCAGCCGCGCAACATCCTAGAAGCGATTGTTTGGCACAAGGAGCAAGAAGTTAACCAGCAGCGTGCCCAACGGTCGCTAGAGGACTTGAAGCGCCAGGTGCTGAGCGCACCTCCAGTCCGAGATTTTCGGGCAGCTTTGCAGCAGCACGCAACTCGGCCAAGCCTAATCGCCGAAGTCAAAAAAGCCTCTCCCAGTCAAGGCGTGATCCGGGTGGAATTTGACCCGGTGGTGATCGCCCAAGCCTATGAGCGGGGCGGCGCGGCTTGCCTGTCTGTGCTAACTGACCAGAAATTCTTTCAGGGGAGCTTCGAATTTCTGCAGGCGATCCGGCAGAGTGTCTCGCTGCCGCTGCTCTGTAAAGAGTTCATCCTCTATCCCTATCAACTGTATTTGGCCCGCGTGTCGGGGGCAGATGCGGTGCTGCTGATCGCGGCGATTTTGTCGGACCAAGATTTGCGCTATTGCCTGAAGATTGCCAAAAGCTTGGGCATGCAGGTGTTGGTGGAGGTGCACAACTTAGCGGAGTTAGACCGGGTGTTAGCGCTGCCCGGGCTGGAGCTCGTCGGCATCAACAACCGCAACCTGGAAAATTTCACGGTTAATCTGGGCACCACCCATCACCTTGCGACCGCACGGCAGGAACAATTGTGTAGCCTAGACGTAACCGTGGTCAGCGAATCGGGTTTGCACACTGCGGCCGATCTGGCCCTCGTGGCCGAAGCCGGTGCTCGCGCGGTTCTGATCGGAGAATCTCTCGTTAAGCAACCTGATCCGGAGCAGGCCGTCCGTAGCCTGTTGAGCCCGGATTCGGCTGCGCCTCGCCTGGCTTGAATCCTCAACCTAGATCTTGAATGGAACCCATCCCTGTTCCCTCGCATATTCACTACGAATTGTTGCTGCGCCTGCTGGAGCGCCAAACTTTGCCGGTTGCCGAACGCAATAGTCCCCTTCTACGAGAGCAGACTCAGCAGTTGATCATCACCCTGCGCAAGGCTCTCGCTCAGCAGAAGCAAATCGAGGCCAACTGTCAGCAACGCGGGGCCGAACTGGACTACCGCTGGTCGCTTAACGGTGCACCGGCACTGGGTGATCCACTCGAAGGCGTTCGCGGCAGTAGCCTGTTTGAGCCCCTTTCTGTCCCAGAATTGCCCGGTCAGGTCTAGGAAATGTAGAAAAAATCCCGAAATTAAATTGGCTGTGATACCGTTGCTTTGTAGTCAGAGTGACTCGACTTAACTCAGCCGTCCAAACGTAAGGTCGTTGATACGCATGGCAAAGGTCATCGCGTTCACCAATAATAAGGGTGGCACTGGTAAGTCCACCCTTTGCTGTAACACTGCCCACCTGGTCGCGCGACAGGGGAAGCAGGTGTTGGTGATAGACATGACCTCACAAACCACAGCCAGCAGCCTGTTCCTAGGCAACCTGGAAGAACTCGCGGAGGAAGATACGGTTCTGACCTTCCTCAAAAAACGGGCCGATCGCAATATCGAAGATGTAATCTTTGAAAGTCCGAAGGGACTGGACATTGTGCCTTCGCATGTGTCGATGGCGGAGGCGGTGACCCAGTTAGCTGCGATTCAGATGGGCAAAGAGATTGTGCTGAAAAAGCAGATCGAGCGAGTCCAAGACGACTACGACTACATCTTTATCGACAGTCCGGGCGATCTCAACGAACTCACCGCCAACGCCCTAGTGCCCGCGGATAAGGTGTTTCTGCCCACCCGTCTGAACCGTACCGATTTTCAGTGCACAGAGACCACCATCCGGTTTATTCAGGAGGCAGAGAGCTATATTGGCCCTCGGAACTTCCGAGTAGTGGTCAACATGCTTGATGATCGCTATTTGCCGGGAGGCATTTGGGCCACCTCCCACACCGGACAACTCTACCACCATGCCCGCGAGATGTTTGGGGACATCCTGTGCCCGGTGACCGTCCCTGACAGCGCAGATATCCGCACCGCCTTTGATCGGGGTCTAACGGTACTTGAACATAAGCCAGACGGAGACATCACCCGTCGGCTTGAGGAGTTGGTCCAATTGGAGGTTTTCAGTGTCTGAGCGTAACCTCGCCCGCAGTTTATTCTCTGCCGACGCCCCGCCGCTCCAGAAGAAGAGGCTCACTGGCAAGGCGAACAAAAAAAACGCCCCGCCCGATCCCGCTGCCGATCCTCAACGCTCGCCTATGCCCGAGGCGAGCCTAGAAGCGGTTGAAGCCGATTTGGCCTTTGAGGAACCTCAGGAGCCCGAGCCGTTTACCACGGTTGATTTCGAAACCGCTGTGCAGCAACAGGTTGGACAGGGGTTAGCGCAGGCTACCCAGCAGTTACAGCGCGACAAGCAGGCGCTCGGCGAAGAATTGGAGCTGGCGCAGAACCTATCCCGCGATCGCGAGGAACGTATCCACCAACTGGAGCAGGCCCTGGATCAGTCCCAGGCTTCGCTGGCAGAGCTGAAGCTGCAAATCACCGATCAGCAGGCGCTAGAGACCCAGTTCTCCGCTACCCAGGAGATCGCCCACATCCAACAGCAGGCGATTGCCGAGCTCAAGGTGCAACTGGTGCGCCAGCAGCAGGCGCTTGACAACCAGACTGCCGAGACCCAAGAGCTGAACCGCGCCCAGCGCAGCAAGATCGCCCAGCTAGAGGCACAACTGGCAGAGCAGCATAGCCGCGCCCAAGATCAGAACCGCACCTTCGAGGAGCTGCTGAGCGAAGCTCAAGAACTCTCGCAACGCCAGCAACGGACGCTCACCTCCTTAGAGGCCGATCTCAGCACCGCCCGGGCCGCTGCCCAGGAGCAGCGCCAAGTCGCTGAGCGGCTAAGCCTACGCAACTCGGAGTTAGCGGCCCAGCTAGAGGACATCCGCGCCCAGCTGAGCGACCAACGTGCCACTCACGCCAAGCTAGGGCAACAGCTGGACGAGCGTCAGGTCGTGCTGGACGAGCAACGGCAGCACAACCAGCGGCTCCAGGCGGAATTGGCAGCTCAGCGCCAAGCCGCGACCGGCGAACAGTCGGCACTCAACACCCTCCTCGAACAGACGCAGGCGCTGAGCCACCAACAGAGCGAGCAAATTCAACACCTCGAAGCAACCCTGGTCGAGGTGCGCGACTACAGCCGCACCCTGGAAGCCCGCCTCAGCGAGTTCGAGCAGTGGAGCCAGCAACAGCAAGAACTCAAGGAGGCGCTGCTCGCCGCTCAAACCCAAGCCGACCAGAGCGCCCAAGCCCAGGCGCAAATGGAAACCCAGCTTGGACAGGCTCGCGTGCGCCGCGACGAGCTAGAAGTCCAGCACGCGCGCCAGCTGCTGATCCAGGCCCGCTTGCAGCACTCACTCAACGAGCTAGAGGAGAGCCAGGCCACGGCCAGTCAACGCGCCGAACGGCTCGAAAAGCAGGTCGCCGAGTTACAAGAGCAGATCCTGATGCAGGCGCAGCAAGCTACCGAGCACGAAGCCGCCATCCAGCACTGGAAAGACCGCTCGCTGATCAGCCAGCGCCATGCGCTCCAGCTCAAGACGGCTCTGGAGCGTGTGCTCGAAGATCGGCTGTCTTGCCAGCTAGAAATCGTGCTGAACGATGCCGGGATGAGCGTGGTGGAGTTGCCGCCGCGTCCCGCCCAACCCGCCGCAGAAGCCGCCCAAGCCAAGGACCTAGACAAGGCCAAGGACCCCGCAGAGGTCGCCGCCAGCCGTGCCCAGGGTGGCCTCGCTAAGGTCGATCTGCCCGCCTTCCTCACGCGCCGTCGATGAGCCTCTCGGTGCTGGTGACGGCTCTGTACGGGCTGCTGGCGATTGCCGGGGGGCTCTTCGGCTACCGCCAGAGCGACAGCCGCGCCTCCCTGATTGCAGGCAGCCTCAGTGGTGCGCTGTTGTTGCTGGGTGCTGGGTTGATGCTGGGCGTGCCTGCCGCTGCCGCCGTGGCCTTCTGGGGCTCGCTGACCGTGGTGCTGCTACTGGTCGTGGTCTTTGCTGTGCGTCTGCAAAAGACGCGTAAGTTGATGCCAGCTGGGCTGATGCTTGGGTTGGGTCTAGTCAGTGCTGGGCTGATGCTGTTTGATCAGCTGCGTTGAGCGCTGCCCTCACCGGCAGATGCAGGCAGAAGGTGCTGCCCCCGCCCAGCCTGGATTCTACGGTGATGCGTCCGCCCAATAGCTTGACCAGCCGCACGCTGAGCGCTAGGCCAATGCCTAGCCCCCCAACCCGCCGGGTAAGGCTGGGCTCCAATTGCTGAAAACCGGCGAACAGGCTCTGCAGTTTTTCAGTGGGGATGCCGATGCCGGTGTCGCTGACGCTCAGGGCCACTGCCTCCGAGGCTAGGCTGCTGAGCGTCAGCCGCACTGTGCCGCCCGTGGGGGTGAACTTCAAGGCGTTGGTGAGCAGATGGCTCAGGATTTGGTTCAGGCGCAGCGGGTCGGTCATCAGCCGGTCATCGCGCAGGTCACACTGCCAGCACAGGTTGACCTGCTGGCGCTCGGCCTGGGCTTGGACCGTGTTCAAGCTGCTTTGACAGACGCTGGTCAGTGAGATCAGCTGGGGCTGGAGCTGCATCTCGTCCATTTCTAGGCTGGCCAGGTCCAGCAGGTCGTTGATCACCGATAGCATCTGCAAACCCTGCTCGCGCATGATGCCCACATAACGGCTTTGTTTTTCGTTAAGCGGCCCAGCCACCCCTTCTAACAACAAGCTCGACAGGCCCAAAACGCTGGTCAGGGGTGTGCGTAATTCGTGGCTAAGGTTGCCCAAAAATTGATCTTTGGCTTGCTCCAAGCTCAGGCGCTCTTGCGCAAGCTGCGCGTCGCAGATTTCCTCACAGGGAGTGCCTGCCTTGCGATCCTCGCTGCTATCACCAAAGTTGTTAGGCATGGTCTGTGATTAACCCGACGCAAACGCGAGAACACAGTGAGTCGCGTTTGCTGGCCCTGTGATTGAATATCTTCGTTTTATAGCTAATTTATAGCCGATTATTCAGGCCCCGGACTTTCTTAAAGTTCGGTCACACAGAGGTGAACCGGCGTACACCTCTGTGTGGCGCGGGTGACTAGGGGCTGGGCAGTGGGCGCGAGGGTCGTCTGCTTTGCCGATATTGTTGGATTTGTTGCCGTTGTTCTGGGGTCAGCACTGCCTCGATCTGGCTGCGCGTGGACTGTGCCAACTGTCGAAGTTGCGAGCGCTGCTCCTCTGAAAGGTTCAGGTTAGACATCGGCCCTCGGCGGCTGGGGGGTTGCGTCTGTCCTGAGCTTCGACGTTGGCTTCGCTGGGCCTCAAGCTGGGCACGTTGCTCGGCGGTCAAGATGCTCTCCAGTTGCGCCCGCTTCTCGCGCTTGATTTGTGCAATTCTAGTGCGTTGCTCGGCGCTCAAATTTAGGCTGGAGAACAGGCTGCGCCGACCATTTTCGACCCTGGGGGGCGGCTGCGGGGTCGATGGGCTGGTTTGCGCTTGTGCAAAGACGGGAAGTGCAGCCAGTGCGAGGGCGGTTATCCCAGCTAGGAGGGGAACAAGTTTGCGTTTCATGGTGGGCCCTGTAAGGGGATGGGGTGGAATCGGCGAAGGTCCCAGGGCAATCGTGGCCACAATTGCCCTGGGTTGACAGTCTGGGGGGCTTCGCAATTAGCGCCGGATTACCCGAGTGCCATTGGGGCCTTGGTAGACGACCCGGTGGGGGCCTCGATAGTAATCCCGATTGACGCCATCGACATAAACGCGGTTGGGACCCCGATAGTAATCTCGATTAGGACCATTGATGTAGACGCGGTTGGCACCCCGATAAATCGTGGTCTCAGCCTGGGCAGCCGTTGCCAGAAGTGTCGAGCCAGCGATCAACGCAGCCGAAAGAATTGCCGAGGAACAGCTGAACTTGAACATGGGCTTTTTCCTAGGGTCTAGGGATCTGGGAATCGACAATTGAGCGATGCTCTGAGTCTGCGTGAGGCTGATCAAGCATCGAATCTGTCCCTTAGACTGCGTCCGAGGTGATTTGGTTTAAGATCGCTAGCGCTAGTTTTGCCGGTCCCACTGCAACTGATTGTCGCTAGGCCTAGAACTCTGCCAAGTCTGAGGAGCTTTGTCCTAGATCTGTAGAGAATTCTTCTAAGCTTGAGGAATATAATCCTAAGCGTGTAAAAACCCCTCCTAAGCTTGAGGAGCTTAATCCTAGAGCTGTGGAGAATTTCTCTAAGTCTGAGGAGCAGCTTGCTCAGAATGTGGAGAAGTTTCCTAAGTTTGAGGGATTTTGTCCTAGCGTTGTGCGCAACTGTCCTAAGCTTGAGCGCAGGCAGACGTACCGGCGAACCTCAGGGAGAATCGCTGGGCCTAGACCGATTTTGTCGTCGGCTTTGCAGGGACTGCGCGAACCGGCGGCGTTGCTCAGGCGTCAGCACTTCGCGGATCGCCAGCATGCTCTCAAAGCGCAGCTGGGCGATCTGCTGGCGTAGGGATTCGACCTGGCGGAACTTACTGCGCACCTGACTGGCAGGCGCGGCTCCGGCCATGAGCTGTTGCAATTCTTGCTGAGCCTGGCGCAGGCTACGCGCTCGTTGTGCCAGGCTCCTCTGGTGCTGGGCACGAATCGCTCGCAAGCGCTGCGTTTGGGCGGGCGTCAAATTCAGTTCCTGCAGTAAGCGCGGCCCGCCTCGAGTGCGACCCTGGCCTGCCGGATTGCGTGGCGTATTTTGCGCCGAGAGCGGTGAAAAGTTTTGGGCTAGCAGCGGCGACATGACATAGGCCATCGAGCCTCCGATCCCGAAAGCCAGCAGCGTTGAAATCGCAAGACGACGCACAAACATAGCCGTTCCTTTTTGCCAGGCCAATAGACCCCTTGATTGAACCCTGTCCGGTCGGTTCAATTGGGGAACAGCCCCACATCGAGATCTTCCTCGACCGTGGCGTCCCAATTATTTTCTAGAAAACTCTCTAAGCTGACCAAATCGTCCGGGTCCGGCGGCAGTGGCCCCACGCTGTGATAGCTGAACCAAGTCGCCAGCAGACCGGCTGCCAGCACGGGAGCCATGAGCCAAAGCGGTCGAGGGGCTCTGGCTGGTTGCCGGGTCCGAGACGGCAGATTCTGGAGCAGCCGCTCCTCGAGATCTAGGGCTGGGGGAGGCACTGGGGAGCGGTGTTGTCTGAGAAAGGCGGCCAGACGGGGGTCATCAGGGTTAGGCCGGGTCATAGGGGTACACCCTCTTGCTGAAGAAACTTGCGAACGGCAGCACGCGCATGAAAGAGACGAGATTTGACCGTGCCCACTGGAATGCCCAGCGTTTCTGCAATCTCTTTGTGCGGCAACTCCTCCAGGTCATGCAACACCAGCACAGCGCGGTGGTCTAAGCTGAGCTGGTTCAGACTGCGTTGCACGAGGTCTCGATAGTGCAGCTGCATCAGACCGGGGTCTTGATGGTGGTCGGGCACTGCATGAGCCAGGGTTTGCAGATGAACGCGCAGTTTGGCAAAGCCTCGCCGCTGGTCAGAGGCGACATTCCAGGTAATGCGATAAAGCCAGGTCGAGAATTTCGCCGTCTGCTGAAACTTGGGTAGCCCCTTCCAGGCTCGCAGAAACACCTCCTGGACCAGGTCATCGAGCTGGGAAGGCCCGCAGAGCTGGCAGAGAATCGACCGCACCCGCTGCTGATGGCGCTGATAGAGGCGGCGAAAGCTCTGCGTGTCGCCCTGGATGCACAGCTGCACCAAGACACTGTCTGGCTCACGGTCTGGTTGACAGTCGGTCAACACCTTAGCGGTCCCAACCAATCCCTCCTACCCCCAACGGCTCTGGAAGCTATGACCCTGGGCCGCCGCCAAAGGTTCAATCGCCAAACGTTCAATGGGGCAAACCCGGCTTCAATTGCGCCAGCTGCTGCGACAACTGGGCGATTTCGGTCTGCAGCGCTGCCTGCTTTTGCCGCAGCGTTTGCAGGGGAGCCTGTTGGCGCTGCAGCTCTGCCTGAACAGCTTGCAGATCCCGCACCGAGAAGACCAGCTGGCGATAGCGGCGCTCAATGTCCTCCAGGCCGTGTTCGACCCGCGACAACTGCTCTTGCTGTGGCAGGATCTCGGCTTCCAGTGCTGCCTTGCGCTGGTCTAAGTCTTTGAGGAGGCTGAGCTGCTGGTCGCGCTGCTGCTCGGCGGTCTGGATCTCATGCATTAGCTCGACCTGACGGCGCTCCAAAAAGCTCACGCTGGTCTGCAACTGGCTCAGACGTGCCTGTTCCTGCGCCTGCTTTTGCTCCAGTTGGGCAATCCCTTGCTGAAGACCTTGGAGCAGTTGGTCGAGCAGCCCCTGGCTCTGCTGGCGATAGTGCTCAGACAGCTGTTGATAGTCCTGCTGCAGCCTGAGAAAGTTGGCTTCGAGCGCCAGGGTTGGCGCGTCAGGGGCGGCTTGGACCTGGGGCAGAGGCACGCGGACCTGGGCTGCTGTGGGGCTCACCGCTGCGCCCTGATCCTGCCAGGGATCGTCGGTCTCCTGCGCCGGGTCGTCTTCGTCTTCGTAAATCCCGCTTTCTGCAGCCAGTTCCGCCTGAATATGGTGGAGCAGTTCCTGATAGGGGACCAGGTGTGGGCGCACGAGCCAGCGCACCAGAGGGTTGCCGATTCGCTGATTGAGAAGCTGGTCGATTTCGGCGCTCAGACGCGGAGAGTCCATGATAGAAGCCACTCAAACTGGGCTAACTCCCATCGTAGTCTGGGGAAAACTGCCGCCACAGGGCCATATTCAGGCCAACCCTGCAGGCCTCCGGAACGGAGATGCAATCTTCACCCTTGCCCGCTTGTCAGCCCAATTGTTTGAGAAGATAGTATAAAACCCCAGAGGCAGCGCTTGAGCTTTGGTTACATTGGTTACTGCACTGGGATCTAACATTTGCAATGTACTACGCAGTGTATCGGGGGATTAGTTTAACGGCGCTATCGACTGCTCCAACCTTCGAGGAGTGTTGTCTGGACGCCATTGAGCAGCTTCGCGAAGCGTTTGGTCCTCACTGGGAGTGCCAGCTTCGCAATGTTGAGGTGAGCACCTGGCAGGGCCTAGAGCAGCGGTATCACCCGGCGATCCTCAGCCGCATTTTCCCCGGAGCCATCTCCCGGACGTCGAATTATGCCAAGGCGGGTTGACGCCGATTGCTGAGTCGTCCTACTCCGTCACGCCGGTAATTTTAGCGTCCGTCTTGATCGCTGCCAGTGCACTATCGACTTTGGCCTTGCAAGCCTGCGAGACTTTGCTCTCCCAGTCGTGGTAAGGCGCGAGACCCACACCGCCCGTGGCAACTGTCGCTAGCTCAATGCCGGGCTTGAGCTGGCCGCTGGCAAACTCTTTTACCGCGGTCTGTGTGGCGACATCCATTCTCTTGGTGGCGCTGGTGAGCAGGGCGTCTTTGACCTCGGGGTAGGTCAGGTATTGGTCCACGTCTACGCCAATCGCTTTCTTGCCCGCCTCCTTGGCAGCCAGCAAACCGCCATTGCCTGTGTTGCCGCCCACGGCGAAAATCACGTCCGCGCCCTGGCTAATGAAACTCTGGCCAACCGTCTTGCCGGTCGCCGGGTCATTGAAGTCGGGGATGTACTGGTTGAGGGTCACGATCTGGGGGTTAACGGACTTCGCCCCAGTCTGGAAGCCCACCACGAAGCGCTGCACCGGTGGGATCTCCATGCCTGAGACCGTGGCGACTTTGCCGGTTTCGCTCACGCAGCCTGCGAGCACCCCCGCCAGGTAACCCGCTTGATCTTCGGCAAACATCAGGCTGGTGACGTTTTTCAGATTCGTTGTGTAGGGATCTACGCCATCTTCTGAGGCGTAGGCGTAGTCGATAATCGCGAACTTGATGTCTGGGTACTTCTTGGCCACTGCTGCCGTGGCATCCCCCATCAGAAAGCCCACGGTGATCACCAAGTCTGCGCCCTCGGAGATCTGGGTTTCGATGTTCTTCTCGTAGTCGCTGTTGCCTGCGGAGGCGATATAGGAGAAGTCCAGCCCAGCCGCTTGAGCGGCCTCGCGCGCGCCTTGAAGTGTGTACTCGTTGAAGGATTTGTCGTTTTCGCCCCCGGTATCGAGTACGACACCAATTTTGAGTTTTTCTGCGCCCTGGGATACGGCTGGGGTGCTTTTACCGCTACCGCAGGCAGTGGTCAGGAGCGAGACAAGCAGGAGAAGCGAGGGGGCAAGGCTGAGTCTTTTGGACATGCCGCTGTCAGGAATCATGAAAAGGAATGGCCTGTGATCGTGGCATCAGCGAGGAGCGGTCTGCTGTGTCGTGAGCGTCACTCTGTTCGGCCAGCCTGGGTCACCTCCGGATAGCCTGGATAAAGCCTCAGTAAAGTCTACGTGTTTTTTGTTGCTATAAAACACTGTCAGGTTACTGAGATGTTGTAATTGAAATAACCATTTTCTGCTCGACACCAGTCTGAGGCTGATGTCCGGGGTCTGCAAGCCTATTATCTGAGCAGGCGGAATTCGATGAAACTGCTGCCTCGACCTCAACTCGAGAGACACACCCAAGCCACTGTTGGTCGCATTCACTTTGGCAAAACGGGCAGAGCACTCGCGTTGATGATGACAGTTTTGGGACTCGCGGGGTTCTGGTTGCTGCCGGATCCTCAGGTGCTTCAACCCAAGCTGAATCAAGCTACCCTAGCCAAGTGCTTCAATCTCGACTAGCGTCCTGCCAGTTGGCGGTCGAGATCAATACTTTCTGCCAGCCATGGTTGTGGTCAACTACTTGAAAACCAACCGACTCGTAGAGCCGAGTGGCGGCAGCTGCATCGCTGAGTCCATTCACTGAGGCGACGCGTGCGCCCAAGCTTTGCACGCGCTGCATGCCTTCCCACAGAATTGCTCTGGCGAGGCCGCGACGACGGTGGGCGCAATGGCAGCCGACTGGCTCAAAGACCCCGAGCCGATTGATGGCATCGAACCACACGAGGCCAAAGGCAGCGAAGCTATTGTCTGGGGCAACCGCCACTAGGTCTAACTCGGGTCGATAGGTGGGAGATCGGATCACTGCCCGATGGTTGGCAACGGTCAGGCGCGACGGGGCAAATGCATTGCGATGGACGGCCACGCGCCGCTCGAGATCGGCCTCACCTTCAATCTGGCGCAGCTGATATCCAGGTGGCAGGCTCGGTTCTGGAAGTGGTTTGATTAGCTGACGCAGCCGGTAGACGACAAATGAATCGGTGCGCTCATAGCCTCGACTTTGCAGGATCGCATTGCGAGCCGCATCCTGTTCGTACGCCCAGGCGGTTAAGGGGATGTATTGGGAGCCAAGTGGTCGGGTTGCCCACCGTTGTTGTTCGGCCCAGGCGAGCAGGTCATCTTCAAGTTCGCGCCAGTGAGGATGAATGAGCAGCTCTATTTGACCTTCGCTGGGCCAAACAAAGCCGAGCAGCTTGCCTTGCCCATCCAGCCACAATTGTGCTCGTTGCACTGCCGCAGGATCTTCGTCGGTGGCACGCCACCACTCTAAGTCGCCGACGCTGCCATAAACTGGCGGGCCGCCCTCTGTGTAAATGGTCGTGAGCAACGCCCGCATCTGGGCGTAATCTTCTTCTCCAGCATAGGGACGCGAGGTAACGGGCATCGTTTAACAGTTGGGGGTCACCCGGTCAGGCGAAGTGTGACTCCGCCTGATTGTCGTAGGCTGAGGCCCGCTTCTGCCCAATTCTGTCAAACTCAGAATTTGGGCTTGGCGTTTGCAATTGGCTTAGGGTGCAAGCAGGAGGGGTATGGGAATTAGCGTAGAACGTTCTCAGCGGTTTGCGGTGTTGCGCAATCGCCCGTTGATGAGCTTGATGCTCGGCCATCTCACGGTTGATTCTTACATTGGCCTACTGCCGATGCTCTATCCTCTATTGATCGAACAATTTGCACTGGATTTCAAGACGGTTGGCCTGGTCTCACTGGCCTATACGGGTGTCGCTTCTCTATCGCAGCCGTTGTTCGGCTGGCTCGCCGACCGCTATGGCACGCGTCTGATCGGCGTGGCGCTGATCTGGACGGCCACGATGTTTGCCACCGTGGGATTTGCCTCTTCATTTCCCATGTTGCTGTGGCTGGCCGGGGCTGCGGGGTTGGGCTCAGGGGTTTACCATCCGTTCGGCGCGCTCAACGCCCGAGCGGTGATCGAGGAGCCCCAGCGCAATACGGCGATGTCGGTCTACGTAACCGGCGGCACCTTGGGGGTGGCGCTGGCTCCGCTGCTGGGCACGCTCTTGTTTCCCACGTTTGGCCTGCGCGGCACGGCGCTGATGGTCTTCCCCGGCTTGAGCGTTGCCTTTTGGCTGTTAGCGACCCTACGCTCGCCTGTGCGGCCTCAGCGCCAACGGTTGCAGCAGGCTTCTGGTTCCCAGTCGTCTGCCCAGTTGCTGGTACCGATCGTGCCTCTGCTGGCAGTGATCGGTGTGATGATGTCGCGCACTTGGACAATCTACAGCCTGGAGGCGTTTGTGCCCACCTGGTACCAGTCGTTGGGCTATGCGGAGTCGTTTTATGGCCCCTTGGCGACCACGCTGGTGCTGGCGAGTGCCCTGGGCACAGTGGGCTCTGGCGCTCTGGCTGACCGCTTTGGGCGGCGGGCGGTGATCCTCGGCTCGCTGGTTCTGACCATTCCGGCGCTGCTGTTGTTTGCGCAATTCACAGGGCCGATCGCGTTTGTCACTGGGGCGCTGGTCGGTTTCAGTGCGGCCTCGACCGCACCCCTAATGCTGATCATGGCGCAGGAGCTGATGGCGGGTCAGGTGGGGGTCGCCTCTGGCCTAATCCTGGGCTTGGGCTTTGTGACCGGCGCGATTGGCATTCCGATCACAGGTGCACTGGCGGATGCTTTCGGCTTTCAGGTAGCGATTCAGCTTCAGGTGATCTTGGTGGTGGCGACGATCGCGCTGGCCTGGTTCTTGCCCAGCCGGGCACAGCTACGGTCGCTGGTTGGCCAAACTGCTGACGCTAAGCGCTGAAGAATGAGGTTCAGAATCTTACGGGTGAGGAGTTGAGTCTCAGGTGAGAGTCTCAATACCTAGCATGTCTGGTTCTCGGCAGGCAACGGCGGCACTTCAGGCTAGGTCTCCGGGTGCTTTGGGTTGCTGCTGGGCTCAGAGGCGTCTGCCGCCGCTGGTTTTGTCTGGTCGCTGTAGAGATCGGCCAGGGCGTCGCGCATCTCCTGGACCCAGCCGGTGGTTTCAGCGTGGATCATGGCCTCGGTGTTCCGGACCAGCTTGTCAAAGTTGAGCGGCTCCCGTTGCTCGGCTTCAGAGAGGGCGTGCCACCAGTAGAGGATATTTTCCAGGTTATTGGCCGTCTGGTTGTAGGAGATCAGAGTGCTCTCGATCTGTTTGAATTCCAGGAGTGTGGCGAACAGACCGACTAGCGCGTTGCTGATTGCGATCCAGATCTCTTGCTCAATCGCGGCCAGAAACGTGCCCAGCCCGCCCAGCGCATAGATGCCCCACTGCAACCGCCGCAACTGCTGCCCCAACTGCCACGCCTTGCGGCGGTACCAACTGAGCTGATTTTCTAGCCGCCAGGCCAGGTACTGCTCGGCGTCAAGGTCGCAGAAGCCGTCGTCGGCGTCGGCCACGCTATTCGGCGGCGGCAGGCTGCCTGTGTAGGGTTGGAGCGTGGCCTGATTGACCTGGGTTTTCATCAGCCGCTCGCCGATGCTCTGCACCTGTCGTGCCAGCACCGCCTCTCGCGAGCTGGCTGCGATTTGCTCTGGGCTGTAGGCCCCCACGCGGGCGCGGTAGCCATAAATCTCGGTTTTGATCGTCTCGGCACTGGCGCGTGTGAGTACCCAGCTCAGCCCCAGGTTGAACTTGACCGACCCCGCCACCAACACACTGAGCACAATCGGTGTCAGGATGACCAGCAGCCGACCGACCCTGAGCCCCCACTGAAACAGTGGCTGGTCGGGGCCGCTGACCAGGGTTTGGTAGCGCTCCAATTGGGAGTAGATCACGGCTAAGGCAGTCGCCACCACGCCGAGTACCAGGGTTGCCGTGCGTAGGCGGCTGAACTGGCGCTGGGCGAAGACGGCGTGCTGGTCATAGTCCCCAAAGCGCCGCCAGGCGTGCTCAAGCGTGTGCTGGCTAGGGGCGGTGTCAGGTCGCAATGGTGGGGACATTGGGTTTGGCCTAGGGCGAAGCACTGGGGTCGCTCACCCGCAGCACCTGGCAGGCAGCCGGGGCCTCGATTGTCTGACGGGCTCCACTCGGCCACTGGACCTCGACCCGCTCGATCTGGGTTGCCGCGCCCAGTCCGAAGTGGGCTACCGGCTCCATCTGGCAGAGATAGCCGCTGCCTGCATCTATGGCCCGCCGCTGCACCCGCCCCGGCGTCACCAGGCTGACCATCGCCCCCCGCGCCGGAGCCCCTTGCGCCGTGAGCGGCAGCACCCGCAGCCAGGCATTGCCGTTGTCCTGTGTTTCAAATAGGCTCAACGGCTGGAGGCCGGACTCGCCATGGCAGATCAGCAGCTCTAGTCGCCCATCGCCATCAAAATCGCCGACCGTTGCACCCGTGCCCAAACCCTCGGGCTCCAATGCCGCGCCGATCTCCAGTGCCACCCATTTGCCCTCGCGCAAGCCAAACAGACGATTGGGCTCGCCAATGTTGTTGAAGAACAATTCCTCATAGCCATCGTTGTCGAAGTCAGCTGCAATCACCGTGCGAATCCGCGAGGGTTTCGCCATGGCTGGCGGGGCTGCCTCTTGAAAGTTACCCTTGCGCGTTTGCAGGTAGAGCCGATGCGGCCCCTCCCAGTTGCCATAGACCAGATCAAAGCGACCATTGCCGCTGACATCGAGCACTGCCACGCCCCGGCCATTCTCATCGGGGTCATCAATGCCAAATGCCTCGGCTACCTCTTCAAAGCGACCGTCTCCGAGGTTGCGGAACAGAAAATTGGCCCCGTTTTCATTGGCGGCAAAAATATCCATGCGCTCAGACAGCAGCGGCACACAGACCACCGCTCGTCCGCCCGTGATCAAATTCACGCCCACCTCGGCGGCGACATCGACCAGTTGTCCTTCGGTATCGAGTTCGTAAAGACGCATCGAGCCGCCGTAGTTGGCGACAAAGAAACCGTAGCGACCGTCACCGTCGCGATCGATGCAGGCGACCGAACGGCCTGCGGTTCGATTATTGGCCAGGCGGTTCTTAGGCAACGAGAACAGATCGACCCAGCCGTCAGCGCCAAAATCAAACAGCCGGTCCCCAAATCGCTTGGCTCCGGCAAAGGTATCGGTATTCAGGACGTAAATCTCTTCGCGGCCATCGCCATCTAGATCACAGGCTGCCACACCAATCGCTCGCCGATCTGCATCCGCCAAGATCGGCTCGGCGATGTCGTGGAAGCTCGAGCCATTCCACTTCAATAGCAGATTGCGACTGCCAAAGCCTGCAACAAAGATCTCGAAGGCACCGTCGCCATCGACATCAAACACAGCAGCTCCATAGTTGAGCTGTATGGGGTTATCGACTAGGAGAGCGCTACGGTCCACAAACATGGTGTTTTAGGCTGGAGCCTAGAGGATAAGCCGTTCTCCCCTGCTGCAATGCGTCTCCAACCCCGACCCCTGAAAGCCTTGCGGAGAGCGGGGTTGGCTTCCATTCAAGGCTAGATTTATTCTTCTTCGTCTCCAGGCGAAACCGTCATTAGGCGGATGTGTTTGCGGCCCACCTTGAGTGTCAGTTCGTCGCCCGGCTCTAGCCCCATCTGACGCGTGTAAGGCGCACCAATTAGCAGCATGCCGTTCTTCTGTACCGTGACCCGATAGCTTGCCGTCCGCCCACCACGGCCCTGGCCCGGTTCCTTGCCTTTACCGTCCAAGTCAATGCCTTCGGCGGCGATCAGCGCTTTGTAAAACTGCATCAAGTTGACGCGCTCACCCCGCTTAGGGGTTTGGGAGGTATAGCCGCAGGCCCGAGCTTTTTCTTCTTTGGAAGCGCCCTTGAGTTCTTTGACCTTTTCCAGTAAGTCGCGGCCAGTCAGAGGTTTGGTGGGTTCCGGTTTGGGGGGTTCAGCCTGCGCTTTTTTTCTTGCCATGTTCTACACCGACAGAGAGTGAATAGAATCTTTTAGAGTATTGTTTATATCGTTCGAGACTGTCAACAGCTAGAGCAGCAAAACACAAAATTGTTTAGACGATTAGCTGACCGCAGCGGCGAAGTCCAAGTTTTCCAGACGCAGTGAAATACGCCATCTCAAGCAGGACAGCCGCTTGCGCAAGTAAGCCATTTCTTGTGACACTGGCTCTTCCTTGCCCAGCTCAGAGCCAGGGTGGGCGAGAGGCCCACCCCATAAACGGCTGATTGGCGAAACTGGCCTTCCCCCCTGCTGTTAATTATTCAAGCCGCGCCCAAGCGCTTCTGGATAATTTCGGGCTTAGGAAATTTGAGTGACAGTCTGGTTGATGCGCGGTCTGCCGAAGCGCTCCCAAGCGCTGCCACCGCGCAGGAACAGTTCCATCCAGCGTAGAGGTTCGCCGCTGTGGGCAGCGGGCCAACCAGAGCTGCCCGGTGCAAAGGCTAAGGTTCCCTCAGGCACTCTGAAGCTGCCATCGGAATAAATGGCATCGCTCACGACATCCCCGACCCGGATGACGATCTTGGTTTCCGGTTTCCAGTCAACCCGGTGGGCTGGAATCGTGGTCTTAATATTGCCGTATCCATCGACCCAGGCCACCCGATCCAGCGGTGCATCGGGCAGTTGAGCGGGGTTTAAGGGCTCACCGAGCAGGCGAAAGTCCTCACCGGCAATGGCCGCTGCCGCCACGGGAAATACATCGCGGGAGCGGAACTGTGAGCCGCCTCGGGACACATTCACACTGTGCAAAACCTGGGCATGCTGCTTGATAAAAGACAGCGTGTAGCCTGCATTGACTCCTACAACTTTGACGCCATTGGGCAGTAGAGCGTAGGTTAGGCCCTCGCCTTCGTTGTCGCGTCGGGCTTCTGGATCGTCCTGGCGCGGAGCGCAGTTATGGTAGACCAACCGCTGAACTGGGCCGGGGTTTAAGCCCAGCTGAGCAATCCAGAAGCCAGTTGCCAAGGTACTGAAGGGCGGGACTGAAATTAAACTGATCTGTGCGTTCGGCAGGGCCATCTGTAGACGCTGCACAACTTCAGCAAAGGCCGGATCGCCTATGCCATAGTCTGCAATCAGGCTAATGAACATCGAGCAACTCCTCTGGGGGGATTTAGGCAGTCTGATAGTAGCGCTGACCGACGAGCCAGAGGTTAAGCCAGATTTGCTGACTCAATCCAGGCTCAGACCTCGGCTAGCGAACGTCGGCCCCCCAAGCTTCGGTCGCTCAGCTCGGGAGTTTGAGCGAACTGCTCGGAGTTTGGCGCGGCAAGCTCGGGAGTTCGAGCAAACTGCTCGGAGTTTGAGGTTCTGGGCTCGGCTGCTGCGGTCCAACGGTCAAAGCCCGAAGCTCAATACTCGAAGCCTAGAGTTCAGAACTCGGGCCGCGCAGTTCAGAGCCTGGCCGCCTGCTGAGGCCAACGGACGCGACGTCACGGACGGGTGGGGGTGGGTTAGAGAATCTCCAACTCCTGCCAGTCCCAGAGGTCCTCGCGGCGCATCGCATCGCCCGTGGCCTGGCTCAAATTGGACCAGAGAAAATCGGTGTCTTTGAGGAGCGCGCCTTCGAGGTTAGCCCCTTCGAGGTTGGCCCCCTCCAGGGTTGCGCCGGTCAGGTTCGCGCCCCGTAGGTCGGCACGGTAAAGATTAGTGCCGCTGAGATTTGCCCCTTCCAGATTGGCAGAGGCCAGCACCGCGCGGCTGAGCTGGGCATCGCTGAGATTTGCCCCGGCTAAGTTGGCCCGCTCCAGGTTGGACCCAGCCAGGTTGGCGAGGGTATTGGCCCCGTTTAAATGGGCTCCTTCGAGGCTGGCTCCCAGCAGGTTTGTGCCGCTGAGTTCTGCATTGTTGAGATTGGCCCCGTTCAGGTTGGCATAGCTCAGATTGGCGAAGTGCAAGCAAGTCCTCGACAGATTGGCTCCCTGGAGATTGGTGCCGCCCAGATCGGCGCGTTCGAGGTCAGCTTTTTCGAGATTAGCCTGGTCGAGCTGACAGCCGTGGAGCATGGCGTCGGTCAGGCGAGCCTCAACCAGTTGAGCCCCGCTCAGAATCGCGTCGCGCAGATTGGCCCGTTGCAAACTGGCCTTGACCAAAATGGCATGGAACAGGTTGGCCCCGATCAGCATCGCCCCATCCAAGTAGGCGAGGGTCAGGTTAGCCTGGCTGAGGTTGGCCCGATTGAGGATCGTGCCGCGCAGATCAGCCATGCTCAAATCTGCCTGGTTCAGCTTGACCAGAGTCAGCTGCTCCCGACTCAAGTTAACGTTTCTGAGGATTGCACCCGGCCTCAGACGATAACCCCGAACCTCTCCTCTCATCAGCGGGAATCTCCCTGCAGAACTGGTATGGGCAGCCTGTAAACGTTTTGATAATTCTGACAGTACTTCAGAACTATCTAACCATGTCTCACAACTGCGCTCGTGCAAGAATGCCGAATGTTCATCAGCTACTCACAATTGCAGCTTGGAAGCTAGCAAACACAGCCCATCCAAAGCCACCACCAATACGTTGCATCGGCTAGGAAACATGCAGAAAACAACCCCGCCCCAAGGCCAGCTCCAGACGCCAAAAAGGCCGAGGGATGGTCTTGCCCCAGCAGGGCTTGTCCCCTCGGCCTTTGGGTTCGAAAACTGTGTTACCGAAGCCTAATCCAGTCGTTTACAGAGCGTTGCCGCGAGGGAGAACTTCCTCAGGGAAGAGGAACTGCTCATGCGGCTGGTCCAGCGGTGCCATCCAGGCCCGAATCCCCTCGTTCAACAAGATGTTCTTGGTGTAGAACGTCTCGAACTCCGGGTCCTC
>JANNOU010000205.1:0-19809 GCA_031399305.1 Leptolyngbya sp. SOY_34_metabat_272 | reverse complement strand
GCTGTGTCCTCGTTCACAATACAGGAGCTCTGCGATGGCTCTCCGATTAGGCGATACGGTTCCCGACTTCAGCCAAGATTCGACTCATGGCGTGATCAGTTTTTACGAGTGGGCTGGAGACAGCTGGGTGATTCTGTTTTCGCACCCGAAGGACTTTACCCCAGTCTGCACGACCGAGCTGGGCGCAGTCGCGAAGCTCAAGCCTGAGTTTGACCGGCGCAATGTCAAGGCGATTGCGGTCAGCGTCGACGATGTTGCCTCACACCAGGGCTGGGTCAGCGACATTGAAGAAACTCAACAAACAACCCTGAACTACCCGATCTTGGCGGATCCCGATCGCAAGGTCTCGAACCTTTACGACATGATCCACCCCAATGCCAACGACACCCTGACCGTGCGCTCGGTGTTCATCATTGACCCCAACAAAAAGCTGCGGCTGACCCTGACCTACCCAGCCAGCACAGGGCGCAACTTCGACGAGCTGCTGCGCGTGATCGATTCGCTGCAGCTGACTGAGTACCACAGCGTTGCCACCCCAGCCAACTGGAAGGACGGCGACGATGTGGTGATTGTCCCCGCGCTCAAGGACCCCGAGGTGCTCAAGCAGAAGTTCCCCAAGGGCTACACCGAAGTCAAGCCCTATCTGCGCCTGACGCCTCAACCCAACAAGTAAACGAACGAGCAGCAGCGCTAGCAACTCCCGTTGCGTCTGCAAAGCGATGTCTGACCTCGTGGGCTCGGGAGCTTATCTCTGAACCCACGAGGTCAGACATTTGTCTGGGATTCAGTTGTAGCAGGCATTCGCCTATTGGGATCAAGCGTGCTCCAGGGTAAGGTTCACGCAGCGGGGGACATTGTGAGACATTGATGATTGCAGGCCCAGTGACTGACAGTGCAGCGTATGGATATCAAGGACGGTTTTGTAGGCACAGTCGGCAACACGCCACTGATCCGGTTAAACAGCCTTAGCCAAGAGACCGGCTGCGAAATCTTGGGCAAAGCAGAGTTCCTCAATCCAGGCGGCTCGGTCAAGGACCGGGCCGCGCTCTACATTATCCAAGAGGCCGAGGAACAAGGCCTGCTGAAGCCCGGCGGCACGGTGGTCGAGGGCACGGCTGGCAATACGGGGATTGGCTTGGCTCACCTCTGCAACGCCAGGGGCTACCGGTGCGTGATCGTGATCCCCGACACCCAATCCCAGGAGAAAATCGACGCCCTGCGCATGCTGGGCGCGGAGGTGCGCACGGTGCCAGCGGTGCCCTACAAAGATGCCAACAACTATGTCAAAGTCTCAGGGCGGCTGGCACAGGAGTTAGACAACGCGATTTGGGCCAACCAGTTCGACAATCTGGCCAACCGCCGTGCCCACTACGAGACCACCGGCCCTGAAATCTGGCAGCAAACCGACGGCATAATCGACGGCTGGACCTGCGCCACCGGTACGGGCGGCACCTACGCTGGCGTGTCCTTGTTTTTGAAGCAGAAAAAGCCCTCGGTCAGGGTCGTGCTGGCAGATCCCAAAGGCAGCGCCCTCTATAGCTACGCCAAGACCGGCGAATTCAAAATTGAGGGCAGTTCAATTACTGAAGGCATCGGCAACAGCCGCGTGACCGCCAACCTGGAGGGCGCACCAATCGACGATGCGGTGTCTATTGACGACCGCGAGTGCGTGCACCTCGTCTACCGGCTGCTGCGTGAAGAAGGACTGTTTTTGGGGGGATCTTCGGGGATCAACCTGGCCGCAGCGATCTGGCTGGCGCAGCAACTGGGACCCGGCCACACGATTGCGACCATCCTCTGTGACAGTGGCGCTCGCTATCAGTCGCGGCTGTTCAGTCGGGAGTGGCTGGCCTCGAAAGGGCTGTCGCCAGAGTAGGCAGGTCGTGATTTACTCAAACATCACGTTCGTCCCCAGATTGAGGGGCGCGGTGAACACAAAGTAGATGACGCCAGCACCCAGAAAGAACACCGCCAGGCTAAAGAGGACAACCCAGCGAGCTGTGGGCTCATAGGTGTCTGCGTCGATGTCGTGGCGAACCGCGAAGTAGTGCTGAGTTGAGAGCAACACGGTCACCAGACCCACGAGCGAAAAAATGAGACCCAACTTCCAACCATTGCCAGGTCGAGGCAGCAAAGGCGGGTAAACAGGGCGCAGCCGCACAATGACAATGCCAAAGCCGATCAGCGAAATCGCCGCCCGCATCCAGGCTAAGTAGGTGCGTTCATTGGCCAGATGATCCCGAACTCGGGACGGATTGCGCCGTTGCGGGGCCTCGGTGGCAACCGCCTCCTGATTGGGTTCCTTGGGTTCTTCCTGCGTGGGGTTGGGCAGCCGCTGCGTCAATGGGACCTCTCACTTACCTGGACGCCTCAACCTGAATGCAAGGCTGTTATTGCAAGGATGGTAGCAGCTGAGCAGTTCCATTTTCGATCAGGATAAAAACTCCCAGGCCGATCAAGACAAAAGGCACAATTCTCTCCCCGTACCGGGCTAAGACCGCTGCGACAGCCGGATAGCGAACCAAGCGGAAAGCAACGTAGCACCAAACGCCCGTGAGTAGAAAGAATGTGCACACAACCACGGCCAAATTGCCTAGGTCACTGCTGGCAAACAACGATACATAGATGCTGATATTGTCGCCGCCATTGGCGAAAGTGACTGCTGCGACCTGATAGGTTTGAGGAGACAGCAGACCGGCTAGGGTTGAACGGCTCAATGGCTGAACTGCTAGGGATTTGCCGGAGACTACCTGGATTGTGTCGTCTGTGTCTGTGTCTGTGTCTGTGTTTCGGCGCACCAGTTGGCTAATCCCCACCGCGATCGGCACTAAGCCTAGAAGCCCAATCCAGGCTTTGGACACGATTAAGCCACCGAAGAAGCCCGGCAGACTTGCCAGGAGAATGACGGTAAATCCCAGGTATTGACCCACGACGATGTGTCTGAGGCGAAAGCTGCCTTTCGCCTGGGCGAAGAAGAGCATCAAGATCACTAGATCGTCAATGTTGGTTGCCACAAAAGCGGTAATCCCAGCAACGATTGCTTTGGCAAACCAACCCATGCTTACTATGGCAATTCAAAACTAGCAGCCAAGCCCATACCGGCTGTCCCGATGAGACAACCGGTATGGAAAACATAGCAAGATTCAGCGGTGTTTGAGCGGTTGAAGGCGCTGGGCGTTAGGCTGCTCCGTAGCGTCTGAACCAGGCTTGCAAGCGCTGCCAGCCGTCTCGGGCGGGCTCTGGGCGGTAGCTGGGCCGATAATCGGAGTGGAAGGCGTGCGGCGTGTCTGGGTAGACGATGATCTCTGAAGGGTTGCCTGCGGTTCGCAGCGCGGTGCGCATCTGCTCGACTGTGGACACCGGGATGCCGTTGTCGCTGCCGCCGTAGAGTCCCAGGACGGGGACTTTGAGTGAGGCGGCGATGTCAATCGGGTTCTGGGGTTGCAGCGGGTTGGGCTGGCTGACTAGGCGTCCGTACCAGGCGGCCCCGGCCTTGAGCTTGGGGTTATGGGCGGCGTACAGCCAGACGATCCGTCCGCCCCAGCAGAAGCCGGTGATGCCGAGCTTGCTGACATTGCCCTTGTTGGCGGGCCGCCCCGCCCAGGCCACCGTGGCATCCAAATCGGAGAGCACCTGAGCGTCGGGGACCTTGGCCACCACCTGTCTGATCTCCTCAATGTTGGTTAATTGGGACACATCGCCTTGGCGGGCAAATAGCTGGGGGGCAATTGCCAGGTGGCCCAGTTTAGCGAAGCGGCGACAGACATCTTTGATGTGCTCATGCACGCCGAAGATCTCCTGGATCACCAACACTACCGGGAACGGGCCGCCCGAGGCGGGCATGGCTCGGTAGGCGGGGAGCTGGCTACTGCCCACTGGAATTTGGACCTCACCTGCGGTCAAGCCAGTGGCATCGGTGGTAATCGTCTGAGCGGAGATCGGGTGGGTGGCTACGGCAAAGCCTGCGGCTAGGCCAGCCATGATGAACTCTCGTCGTCTAACCCCAGTCTTGGGCAGCCAATTCAGTAAGTTGTCGTTCATCTTCTGCGCCTTCTTTATCAAGGGTTTACGCCCATTTGGGCGGCGACAATCCTCACTATAGCCCTTGATCTTCTAGACAACAGACCAGGCCAATTTCAAAGCAATGTCAAGCATCGTAGGATATATTCAGAGACTAAATATTCCAGAGCCGAGCTGATGACAAAACCCGTTTGTGAGAGTTGGTTTGCGACTCGCAAAATTCATGAGGGGCTGTACTGCATCAATGAGGTTCACTACTGGGAGTGGAACCGGGCCAACCTCTGGTTAATCAAGGGTCAGACGCAAGATTTACTGGTCGATACCGGCCTGGGGGTTGCCAGTTTGCGTCAGCACATTGCGGCGCTGATTGACAAGCCTTTGTTGGCAGTTGCCTCGCATATTCATTTTGATCATGCGGGCGGTCTGCATGAGTTTGATCAGGTCGCCATTCATGCTACCGAGGCAGAGGCTCTGCGACGCGGCGATGATCGCGTTGCCCTTTGCGCTCCGGAATACGGTTGGGTGCTCGACGAGCATTTTGCCCAATTGCCCTGCCCCGGTTTCACTGCCGTGCAGTACACGCTGCAGGCTGCTGAGCCGACTCAGATTTTGCAGGAGGGCGATGTCTTAGATCTAGGCAACCGAGCCCTAGAAGTATTGCATTTGCCCGGCCACTCTGCGGGCTGTATTGCGCTCTACGATCCTCAAAATCAAGCGCTATTCTCTGGAGACGTGGTTTACGACGGCGAGCTGCTCGATCAATTGCCCGGCAGCGATATCCCCACCTACATTGCCACCTACGAGCGTTTGCAGCGCCTGCCGGTCGAGACCGTTTATCCCGGCCATTACCGGACCTTTGGTCAGGAACGCCTCGAGCAATTGCTCGCCGACTATCTAGAAGCTAAGCGCCAGCCCGGCTGTCCTGCGGAACGCTCTGAGCCCAACCTTCCCCGCCCCTGACTGAGTTGTCGCCGCTCTGCTGCCCATTAGATTAGCCCGTGTGGTTGGTTGCAAGCCTACGCCAGTTTCCGACAAGCTGCCGCTGGAGTGCTGAAAAGCTCCGGAGCATGAGGGCGAGTTGCCGCCCAAGGGTTACCGGTTGCCGCTGAATCACGATAGGTTCACGCTGGATGGCGACCGGTTGCCGCCGGACGGTTAGCAGTTCCCGCCCCAGGGCGACCGGTTGCCGCAGAGCCCCTACAAGCTGACCCAGATTCAGAGGATAGTTTTTGCGCCATCGACCACTAGCGCGGCTCCCTGCATCAGGCTGGGAGCATCGCTGGCGAGAAACAGCGCAACCTGCGCGATCTCTTCTGGTCTGCCCAACCGGCCGATTGGCATGGTCGCGACGCCCTGCTGCTGGGCTGTGACCGGGTCGGCGGCCTCCGCAAACTCCTGCTGCAGCATCGGCGTGTCGATCGGGCCAGGGCACAGGGCGTTGATGCGGATCTGGTCTTGGGCGTACTCCAGTGCTAGCGCCCGCGTGAACGCCAACACCGCGCCCTTGCTGGCACAGTAAGCGGCGTAAAGCGGCTGCGCCACGATTGCTAATTCCGAAGCCGTGTTGATAATCGTGCCGCCCCCCTGTTGTTTCATGCCGGGAATTACCTGCTGGCACAGGTAAAACACCGACATAAAGTTAACGGCGAGAATATGTTCTAGCGTGCTCTGACTGACCTGCTCAAACGGCTCAATGACCGAGATACCCGCGTTGTTGTAGAGAACATCTACCCGACCGTAGGCTTCAGAGCAGCGAGCGACTGCCTCGGCACAAGCTGGCTGCCGGGCAAGGTCAGCCACCCAGCACTCAAATCGGAGTTGCTTCTGCGCGAGATCAAGCGCCAGTGCTTCACAGGCACTGGCGTTGCGGTCAACCCCAAAAACGCTGGCCCCTTGTTCCGCAAACAGCTGAGCTGCGGCCCGGCCAATGCCCGAACCGACGCCGGTAATCAGAACAACCTTACCGTCCAGCCGTCCCATTGCCGCTGCCTTCGTCTCAATCGTGCAGGGCGTGGATAATGTGGCGTTTGATGCGAATAAACTCCGCATCTAACTTGATTTCTAGCTCTCGATGCGGCGGCAGGTCAATCTGAACTTCTTCCTTGATGCGTCCGGGATGGGCGCTCATCACATAGATCCGCTGCGAGAGGAAGATCGCCTCCTCAACGTCGTGGGTGATCATCAGGATGGTTTTGTGGGTTTGCTCCCACAGACCCAGCAAAAACTGCTGCATTTGCTCCTTGGTCTGAGCATCCAGCGCTCCAAACGGCTCATCCATCAGCAGCACTTCCGGTTCATTAGCCAAGGCGCGGGCAATGGCAACCCGCTGCTTCATGCCGCCAGACAGTTGCTTGGGATAGGCATCTGCAAACTTGGTAAGGCCGACCACATCCAGGTAATAGGCAACTTGCTGTTTGCGCTCTGCCCGAGGCACCTTGCGCAATTCCAGGCCAAAGCCGATATTGCCCGCCACGGTCAGCCAGGGAAATAAAGTGTAGCCCTGGAAAACCATGCCCCGGTCGGGTCCCGGCCCCAGCACCGCTTCGCCTTCCATCAACACCTGACCCGCTGATGGCTGGACCAGCCCCGCGATGATATTAAGCAAGGTCGACTTGCCGCAGCCCGAGGCACCGACCAGACAGACAAACTCCTGAGGGTACAGGTGCAGATTAATGTCCTGCAAAACCATCAAATCTTTGGCCCGCGTCGGGAAAGACTTGAACAGGTTGTGCACCGCCAGCATGGGCTCAGCAGCCGAGTCTGAGCGCTCGTCGCCCGACAAAACTTGGGTCGTGTGCTTCTGGGAACTACCTGGGGCCTGCTGCATGGGAGCCTTCTGAGCGCGGGAGTTGAACATGAGGGATCCTCTTGGGGGGCTGGACCGAGGCTGCACAGGGCTGACTCAGTCTAGTGAAAGCTGACATTGCCCGCCACTGCCAGCAGCTCTGGCCGCAGCAGCCTGCCACAGGTGATCCTTGCGAGCACGGGGAGGTAGAGATTCGGGAGCCATGAGGATCCAGACGGAGGTTGCACAGGACCGCCTCAACCCAGTTAAGCGGATGGCTACGCAGTGAAATGTTAAAAGAGATACATTCTGATCTGCTCAACCGGTTAATAGTTCAACCATGGTTGAACTAGGAGATGCAGAAACAGCGATGTCTTTCCAATTGAAGCGCGCAAGCACGGCCCTGATCAACGTGGACATGCAGCTCGGCGACTTCACCGGCGAGGATCTGCCAGTTGTTGGAGCTGCGGAGGTATTGCCGAAGGCCAAGCAAGTGTTGGCAGCTGCCCGACGAGCCAAGCTGCCAATCGTCCATTTTAAGGAAGTTCACCGTAAACAAATGGTGGACTTTGGCCGCGAGCTAGATGGGTCTGAGCCAGTTCACTGTCTGGAGACCTGGCCGGGAACCGAAATTCATCCTGACTTGGCTCCCATTGATGGCGAATTCATGATTGCCAAGCGACGTTACAGCTGCTTTTTCGGCACTGACTTAGAGATTTTACTGCGTGGCTTGAAGGTCGATACGCTGATCTTCATGGGTGGGCTGACCAACGTCTGCGTTCACTACACCGTCGTGGATGCCCATCAATGGGACTACCACTTCCATGTGATTGAAGATTGTTGCATTCCCTCCGACTGGCCTGCGCATTGGGCGGCGCTGACCGCAATGGAATACTTGCAAACTGGAGCGCGGATCACACACCCCGAGTTCATTGCAGCCACAGCCGAACTCGTCGCCGCTGTCTGAACGCTTGAACACCTGAAACAGGCTCGTCTGAGACTCCGCAATGGTCCATACTGCTCAACCGATCACAGACAGTGAGGGCACCGAACCCATGCCCTTTTTGCAGGCGTGGCAACCGCAAGGGCTCAAAAGCGAAGCAACCACCTTTCCAAGAGAGATGTATCTCTCCGCCGAGATCTATCGGCTAGAAAAGGAGCGGATTTTCGGTCGGGCCTGGTACTACGTGGGCCACATTAGCCAGTTGCAAGGCCCCGGTTCCTACTTCACGGTAGAGATTGCCGAGCAGCCCCTGGTAATTCTGCACAACCGGCTAGGGGAACTGCGGGCCTTTTTCAATGTCTGCACGCATCGGGCCGGACCAGTGGCGCTGGGCAGTGGCCAGTGCAGCCGCCTCACCTGCCTGTATCACGCCTGGAGCTTCGACCTGGAGGGCAAGCTCAGGGGCATTCCTGATATGGAAACCGCTGAGAACTTTGACCCGGCAGCCCATGCCCTGACCGCCGTACAAGTTGACCGTTGGGGGCCGTTTATTTTCGTCAACCTCGACCCAAACTGTGAACCTTTGACGGTACAGCTGGGCGAATTACCCGAGATGTTTAGCCGCTACCAGCTCGGTCAGTGGGCTCGGGTGCACAGCGTTGACTATTGGACCGATACCAACTGGAAGCTCTACGTCGAAAATAACACCGAAAGCTATCACGAACCCTCGGTTCATCCGATCCTGGCGAAGTACTACCAGAGCATCAAAGCCGAGGCTCGCCATCACTATTACTTGCAATATACGCCCTACCCGACGGACAGCGACGAAGTCCTGTCCGGTTTCAAGCCGGGGCTCTACATTGAGGGCTTGAACGAAGCCGAGATGCAGGGCATTTCCACGATGAGCTTCTTCCCAAACTTTGCCTGGATCCTGGGGCCAAACTGCGCAGTTATCTATCTGGTCGATCCGCAAGGACCATCGCGAACCCGAGTGCGTTGGGACTGGCTAGTCCCCAATACCGAAATCGCCAAATCGTCTGCGAACCTGGAGCCCCTGATTGAGTTCTTCGACCAGATCCAGCAAGAAGATTTGCACCTGTTGCCCGATGTCCAGAAAGGGATTCAATCTCTGGGTTACCATCGCGGTCGCCTCTCGCCCACCCGGGAGGTTGGGACCCATTTGTTTCAGGAGCTGGTGATGCAGTACATCACTCAGAGTGCTTAAGCATGCCCACCGACGCCAAACCAGTTCTCTGGGAGGAGCTGACCTGGGAGGAGATCGCGAACCTGAGAGACAGCGGGGTCAACTTAGTGATTCTGCCAATAGGTGCAACGGAGCAGCACGCGCTGCACTTACCTGTTGGCGTCGATACGTTCTCAGCGCTGGCGGTGGCTCACGGGGTCTCAGCTCAAACCGGAATTCCAGTGCTGCCGCCGCTGCCCTACGGCTGCTCATTGGGTCACTCGAAGCACTGGCCGGGCACGATTTCGCTGCGGCCCGAAACCCTGTCTGCGCTGGTGCTAGAAATCGCTGAGTGGGTGTTGAGCGCTGGCTTCAGCCGTATCCTGTTGCTGAATGGTCATGTGACCAACTGGGCTCCGCTGCGCTGCGGCCTGGAGAATGTGCGCCATCGGTTCCCAGATTTGCGCATCGCGCTGCGCTCAATTTGGGAGATCTCGCCCAAAATCCACGATCTCTATCACCAGGACGCGGCTAATTTTCACGCCAATTGTGCAGAGACTTCGGTCATGCTGGCGTTGCGACCCGATCTGGTTCATTTAGAGCGGGCAGTGGACGAGCCGGATCGCTCCGTAGGCTGCTTCTTTGCTTATACAGTCAACAAAGAAAGCGTGCATGGCGCGGTTGGCAACCCCACTCAAGCCGAGACGAAGTTGGGGCAGCAGATCTTGGACGCTTGCATTACAGACCTGAGCGTTCAACTCCAGAAAGCCATGCTGGAAAAAACGCCCCTGGAAGAGATGCCGCCGGTGCTGCCGTAAATCCTGAGCTGATTGTTAGAGTTCGTTTCTTCACCCTTTGCTATGGCCGACTCTCTCTCTCCGGAACTGCAAGATCTTAAAGCAAGGCTAGCGGAACGCGGCGTTAAATACGCGCTGGCCAGCTTTGTGGATATTCATGGCATGTGCAAAGCGAAAGCGGTGCCGCTTGCACACCTCGGCCAGATGATGCGCGGCTCAGAATTGTTCACCGGCGCTGCCCTAGATGGCGTGCCCCAGGCGATCAGCGACGAAGAAGTCTCAGCTAGGCCTGATTTGGCTTCGGCGACGATTTTGCCCTGGAATTCGGAGCTGGTCTGGTTTGCCAGTGACCTCTACTTGAAGGGCAAACCGTTTGAGGCTTGCTGTCGAGGCATCCTCAAAACTGTGCTGGACCAGGCGGCTCAGATGGGCTTCAGGTTCAATCTGGGCATTGAAACCGAATTCTTTATCCTGAAGGAAACCGAGACAGGGCAAGCCGTGCCGCTCAGTGAGCGGGATACGTTGGCTAAGCCTTGCTACGATCTGCCCGGCTTGTTAGATAACTACACTCTGGTCGATGAAATTGTTCAGGCGATGAATAGCCTGGGCTGGGACGTTTACTCGTTTGACCACGAAGACGCCAACGGGCAGTTTGAAACCGATTTCAGCTACTGTGATGCCCTAAAAATGGCCGATCGCTTCACCTTTTTTCGGCTGATGGTGAAGGAGATCGTGCGCAAACACGGCTATTTCGCCAGTTTTATGCCTAAGCCTTTCGCCAACCGCACCGGCAGCGGCGCTCACTACAACATGTCCCTGGCCGATCTGCAAACGGGCGAAAATCTATTTGTTGACCCGGATGATCCCCGCTGCTGTGGTCTCTCGCGCTTGGGCTATCAGTTTATCGCGGGTGTGCTCAAACATGCCCCGGCCCTCTGCGCGGTGATCGCGCCGACCGTGAACAGTTACAAGCGCCTGATTCGCAAGGGCAGTATGTCGGGCTTCACCTGGGCTCCGGTTTACATTTGCTACGGCAATAACAACCGTACCAACATGCTGCGTATTCCTCTGGGTGGCGGGCGGGTCGAATGCCGGGCGGCGGATATCGCCAGCAACCTCTATCTAGGCGCGGCGATGATTTTGGCAGCGGGCCTGGAGGGCGTCCGCGAGGGGCTTGACCCCGGCGAGCCCCACACTGAGAACATGTACGAGTCCTCGGAGGCCGACCTGGTCGAGAAAGGTATTCAAACCCTACCGCGTACCCTAGGCGAAGCCATCGAAGCCTTCGCCGCAGATCCGTTTAGCAAAACGGTGATGGGACCGCTGATGTACGACAGTTATGTCGCTTTTAAATCCCAAGAGTGGCTGGAGTATCACAGCCATGTTTCAGACTGGGAAATTCAGCGCTATCTCAAGTTTTTCTGAGGGTTCTCTAAGCGGCGAGCGAGCACACGGCATGGGCAAAGTCGCGTTAATTACAGGCGGCAATTCAGGCATTGGCAAGGCCACGGCGATCTTGTTCGCTCAACGTGGCTATCAGGTGGCAATCGCCGCTCGTCGTGCTGAGCTGCTGGCCGAAGTCGAGCAGGAGCTGGCGCAGCAGGGAGCCAAGGGTCTAGCAATTCCCACGGATGTGGCTAGCCTGCCAGCGGTCGAGCAGATGGTCGAGGCGGTGATCACCGCGTGGGGACAGATTGATGTGTTGATTCACGCGGCGGGCGTTGCCTATCCCGGCACAATTCTGGAAACAGACGAGGCCACCTGGGATGAGATTCTCGATATCAATTTGAAAGGCACCTACCTGGTCAACCGCCGGGTTTTGCGGCAAATGGTGAGCCAGGGCCATGGCTCGATTGTCAATGTTGCCTCAGATGCTGGGTTGCTCGGCGGGCGCAATCTAGCTGCCTATTGCGCCTCGAAGGGTGGCGTAGTGCTGCTGACCAAAGCCATGGCCCTCGACCACGCACGGCAGGGCGTCCGGGTGAATGCCCTGTGTCCGGGGCCGGTAGAGACCCCGATGACGGCTGGGCTGCTAGAGGCCGACGCCGCCCAGTGGAAGCAATTGCTGCCGATTCAACGGTTTGCAACGGCGCAGGAAACAGCGGAGGCCGCTTACTTTTTGGCCCACGCAGAGTACGCTTTGGGAAGTTGTCTAATCCTGGATGGAGGTAACACGGCCGGTGGAGCAATCTAGCGTCAGCAATTTTAGCCCTCGGGTTTCGTCCTTGCAGAAACGGCATTTGCGACCTTCGGTGTTTTGGAGCATTCGCCAGGGGTTTCCCAAGTGGCTCAGCCTCTTGTTGTCCATTACCGCTCTGGTTGTGCCGCTGTTGCTGTGGTCGCTGATCAGTTACGCAGGCTGGACGACGCCAGTCTTCCTACCCACGCCAACAGCGGTGTTGCAAGCGGGGATTCGATTATTCGTCGAGGACAACCTGCTGCTGGATGTCTTTGCCAGCACGGCTCGGGTCGCGGTCGCTTTTCTAATCGCCGCCCTCGTGGGCGTCCCGATTGGCGTTGCGATGGGCACCTTTCACAGCATGGACAGCCTGTTCAGCCCGATTGTGGGCACGGTGCGCTACATGCCGGTCACCGCGTTTGTACCTTTGGTGATCATCTGGATCGGGCTGGATGAAACGGCCAAAATTACCATCGTGTTTCTTGGCGTGGTGCTCTACAACGCGATCATGGTCGCAGACGCCGTGAAGTTTATCCCCAACGAGATGTTGAATGTGGCCTACACGCTGGGTGCAAACCGGCGCGATGTGCTGTTTAAGGTAATCATCCCGGCCACTTTCCCTAGCATCTTGGACACGCTGCGCGTGAACATCTCCGGAGCCTGGAACTTTCTGGTGATCGCGGAGCTGGTCGCGGCCCAGAGCGGTCTCGGCTATCGCATCGAACAGGCTAAGCGTTTCCTGCAAACTGACCAAGCACTGTTTTGCGTGATCATGATTGGCGTCATTGGCCTGGTCACTGATTGGGTCCTCAATCGGCTTTCCAAGGCTCTGACTCCCTGGGCGGATCAGTCGCGCCATTGATCGCGCCATTGATAGAGATCCCGTAGTGTAGGGGCGCACGGTTGGTTGTGCGCCCCTACACTACGGGATTGAATTCCGGACGCTTTGACGAAATTCTTTGACTGCAAACAAGGGTTGCGGATGCAGGATGTAGGCTGTCAGAAGCTCTAGATCCAACTTGGGCAACAGCTCACTGCGCACCACCTTCTGGTATTTACCCTCTCTCAAACTGTAGATAGACAGCTGGTCATTCTGCCAAATCCAGACCTCAGCAATCTGGAGGCGTTGATAGACCGTGAGTTTATCGACCCCGCCACTCGTGAAAACGACCTCCACCACTAAATCAGGCATCGCCTTCTCGATTGCCTTGGCAATAGCTTTCATCGGGTTCCCCGCCACCCCGCTGCTCCTGACTGCGAAACGTCGTCGAACCCAGCGGAAAATACTCCGTAGCTGTTTCTTCAAAATAAGCTTCTAGCAACGTTGCAATTCGTTTTTTGATACCCTCATGGCGACGGCTGGGCGACACAACTTCTAACACTCCATCCAAATACGTGAGATGCAGCGAGGCATGATCTTCAAATTTGTGGAGCAAGGTTTCATAGTATTGCCAACTCACGCCGCGCATAGAGAGATAAATCTCCTGCTCCAGCACTGCCGGATTATTCTGTTCTAATTCATGAATGAACTCGGCTAACATTTTGTTGCGGTCTCCGACGTGTCTATCGCTGAATCACTGGCTTCGCAGTGTTGCGGCTCTCAGGATGGTACCCATCGCTTCCTCTCTGCTGCAAGTATATCCAGTGTTCTCACGGAGTCACGCAACCTTCCGGACTTGGCCTGCGCTGGGGTCCTCGGTTCAGCCAGCAACCGCCTACATTGGCAATGTAACCCGATACATTGCCAATGTATGGGCCTGCATTGGCAATGTAACCCGATCCATTGGCAATGTAACCCGATACATCGCCAATGTATGGGCCTGCATTGCCAATGCATCGCCTTACATTGGCAAAAGAGGTTAGTTCAGGAGTTGCGGCGGGCACACTGGGGGCCAAGTCTCTCCCAGAGGTGCTCTATGGCAACCCAAAACACCAGCCGCCGCCTGACTCCGCAGATCATCGCTCAGAATGTCGATTCTCTCAACGGTCTCAAAGCAATCCCCAATTACAGCACGCCGCGCAGCGGAGCTAGCCTGGAAACCTTGGAGCAAGCCTACCAAGTCATGCTCGCCCAACAGCAGACCGAAACCAAGCAACTAGCTCTTTACCGCGCCGCTGCCGACGCTGCTCGCTTGGCAGAATGGGAATTTCACAACACCATCATTGCCATGAAGGAAGTGATCCGAGGACAATTTGGCTCAGACAGCGACGAGGCCCAAGCCGTAGGCTTGAAAAAGAAGTCCGACCGCAAACGCCCAACCCGACAGAAGGCCACCTCCGAGGTCAGTTGAGCCTCAGGTGTTCCTGTCCAGGTCAAACCAGAGATCTCAAGAGCAATGCACCGCAAGTTGGCTCGCGGTGCATTGCGGTGTGGCCTGAACCTAATTAACGCTTGACAGTCTCGAACGACCGGTAAACCTCTTCAGGATCATAGAGATGGCATTCATCCACGATTTCCTTAAGCAAGGCCCAAGAAAATTGGCGCTCGTGGATATGGTCACCCCAGTGTTGCACTAAGCTCTGGTGAGCCAGCCGCAAATTGTAAGCAGGAACCGCGACAGAGATGTGATGGGGAACGTGCACGTTGATATCGTGACACAACACTTCTACCCAACGCGGGTAAGTACAATGAACCGTGCCAGTCAACTGGGCCTCGGCTGCGCTCCAAGTCTCAACCGGGTGAAACTGAACCTGGGGAGCCGTGTGATGCACCAAGGTGAAAGTGCTCATCCAGAAGTGGTACACCAGCCAGGGCAACAACCAAAACTTCACTAAGCCCCAAACGCCGGTGGTTGCGATCAGGCTAGGAAAGAAAATTCCGGCAAAGATGACGACGGCTGCAATCGAGACTTTGACCTTGTTGCGGTCGCGCTGGGCAAATTGGGAGAGGTCGAAATGTAGAGCCGCCCAGTGGGCAATCGAGGCGAGCCACCAAAAGCGTCCGCGTAAGGCTCGGTAAAGCCCCTTCATGAAAGGGCTGGCCTCTGCATAAGACTCTAACGCCCACGGATGCCAAGCATTATCCGCCCATAGCTTGTTGGTGTGGATATGGTGATGATTGTGAAGGATGCGCCAACTATGAAACGGATAGATCAGGGGCAGCATCAGAATCTGCCCTACCCAATCATTGACCCAACGGCGTTTTGCAAAAGAACGATGGCCACAATCATGAGCAAGGACAAAAAAACCAGTGAGCGCCGTCCCTGTAAAAACCCAAGCGGGAATTAACAAGAACCAAGGTAAGGTTGCAATTGCGACGTAGCCAAGACCCACTGCCAACACACTGAGCAGAATCGACGACCACGCCCTGCGACGGTCTTTCTGAAAGCACTGGTGTGGTAGGCTCTTGACGATGGATTTCAATTCAAGGTCGGCACTGGCTGAAGAGGCCAACACAGTTGCAAACTTTTCCGTTGCTGCAGCCATGAATACGATTCAGTCTCCGCACAAACATGGGTAGGGACATCCGCCTAAACGCACACAAAAACAAACTCCGTTGCCATTCAGGCACAGAGCAAGCAATCTGCTGTGCGCTTACAGGAATACTGTCTGAGTCTTCAAGGCGGATCGCTAGGATCCAACAGCTTAAAATACTTAACAGACCCTTACACTTATAGCACACCAAAGGTGCTCTCCTCGCAGGAGCGGCCTAATTTCTTCTGTACCCGCTTAGACTGGTAGGGCAGATCCTGCCTACCCGCACAGGTCCTGTAGCCCCGCAGAAAGTGCGCTCGAAGTCAATATAGTCTTCTGCATCCGTCACCCCACGCAAGGTTTTTTAAGGTTTTTTTTATGAGTCAAACTTACTTTATTGGCGTCGATATTGGCACAACTAGCACTAAGGCCATCACCTTTTCTGAGTCTGGACAAGTCAAAAGTATCGGTAATCAGACATACCCACTGTTGGTGCCGCAGCCTGCCTGGGCCGAACAAAACCCTGAGACGATCTTCAAGGCAGTCATTGCGGCAATTCACGATGCGCTGGCTGAGGCCAGTCTCGCAAAATCTCAAATTGCAGCCGTTAGTTTCAGTGGGGCGATGCACAGTGTCATTGCCGTGGATGCGCAGGGCTATCCACTCACTCAGGCCATCATCTGGGCTGATAACCGCAGTACGGCTCAGACAGCCTGGTTAAAACAAGATGGCAGCGGGCATCGCCTTTATCGGCGAACCGGAACTCCCCTGCATCCCATGTCTGTGCTCCCCAAACTCCTCTGGCTGCGGCAAGTGCAGCCTGAGTGCTTCCAACAGGCTGCAAAATTCATCTCGATCAAAGAGTATGTTCTCCATCGGCTGCTGGCTCGCTATGTGGTGGACTACGCCATGGCCAGCGCGACGGGGTTATTTAACTTAGCGCAGCTGCAATGGGATGAGGAGGCAATGGCCATGGCCGGAATCCGTCCCAACCAACTCAGCGAACCGGTTCCGACCACGCATATTCTCCAGGGGATGAACTGCCGCGACGCGCAAGCCATGGGGCTTGCCCCCACCACGCCCATTGTGGTGGGAGCAACCGATGGCGTGTTGGCAAATTTGGGGGTGGGTGCGATTTCCCCGCAACAAGTCGCGATCACCATTGGCACCAGCAGCGCCGTCCGAACGGTCGTTGCCAAACCGATTACAGACGCCAAAGGACGCACCTTCTGCTACGCCCTTACGCCTGATCACTGGGTGATTGGTGGACCTTCCAACAACGGTGGGATTGTGCTGCGCTGGCTACGGGATGGGTTCTGCCAACTCGAGATGGCGCAAGCGATCCGGCAAGGCGTAGACCCCTACGATTGGATGGTGCAGGCAGCTCTGCAGGTGCCTGCCGGTGCGGAGGGGCTGCTGTGTCTACCCTTCTTAGCAGGGGAGCGAGCACCCTACTGGAATCCCAACGCTAGGGGCATCTTCTTCGGGGTGGGCCTGCACCACCACAAAGCACATTTCATCCGAGCCGTGATGGAGGGCGTGTTGTTTGCGGTCTACAGCATCCATTTGGCGCTGCAAGATCTGGCAGGAGCCGCAGTAGAAATCCGTGCCTCCGGTGGCTTTGTCCGCTCCAACCCCTGGTGTCAGATGCTGGCAGATATTTTGGGCTGCGAGGTACTGATTCCACACGTGTACGAAGCGAGCGCCGTTGGAGCTGCCGTGCTAGGCATGTCTGCGATGGGAGCCATTGCCCGTTTGCAGGACGTGGACGATTTGATTGGCATTGCCCGCCGCCACACGCCCAACCGAAGCCTAGCAGACACCTATCAACCTCTGTTCTCTCTCTACGAACGGATCTATCACCGGGTGACTGAGGAGTTGGAGGAACTAGCAGCGTATCAACCCCAAAATTAGGCCAAGAATCAGGTTCACGAATAAGAGCGCTGGCCGGATTGAACCCATTGTTTTCTAGGATGGCCATTGCAGGATCGTCCAGCACATTGACCGGGGAAACCATGCTGGCAACTGACCGAACTCGTCGGGAGCGTGGAGGCTCCGATAACCTGTTGCCATCAAACCTCTCTCCCAAGTCTCAAGACAGCAGCAGTTTTGGGTTGCTAGCCTAGCAACAGGCTTTGAAGGTAAGATCTAGTCAGCTTTCAGAGCTATTGGAGAGCAATGAATCGTCTGTTTACGCCGTTACAACAGGTGTTAGTTACCTGGGTACTGATTCTGATCACAGGCTGGCTGAGCTTGAACGCGCTGAGCTACTTCAGCGAGTTAATCAGCATTCTGGTGACCGCCGGGCTAATTGCATTTTTGTTGAATTATCCGGTCACGAGACTGCGACCTTTTATGTCGCGTGGCCTAGCCGCAGGTCTGGTTTACCTATTGGCGGGCCTGGCAGTCGGTCTGATTGGCGTGACGGTTGCCCCTCCTGTGTTCAACCAGGCACAACAGCTCATTACCAACTTCCCAGGGCTGCTCAGCTCCGGGCAGCAGCAATTGACAGACCTGCAAAATTGGAGCAAAGCCCACCATCTTCGGTTTGCTGTGCCTTTGCTGCAAGAGCAAATTCTGAGCCAGCTACAGGCGCAGGCAGAGACAATCGCAACCAACGGGCTGGGCCTGTTACTGGGCACGTTCAACTGGGTTTTGGATCTGATTCTAATCCTGGTGATCTCGTTTTACATGCTGCTGGACGGGGAACGCCTGTGGAACGGCGCGACCAGTTTCTTCTCGCCACCGATTCGAGATTTTCTGACGGAATCTTTTCGTCGCAACCTGCAGCGTTTTTTCTCAGGACAGTTGTTGCTGGGACTGTTCATGGCAATGGTTCTATCTCTGGCATTTTGGTGGCTGCAGGTTCCGTTCTTCTTGGTCTTCGCCATTTTCATCGGCTTGATGGAAATCATCCCCTTTATTGGGGCGACTTTAGGGATTGTCACCGTGGGCGTGTTGGTGGCGTTTATCGATTGGTGGTTGGCTGTTCAGGTTCTAGGAGCCGCCATTGTGATTCAACAGATCAAGGACAACGCGCTGGCTCCTCGGGTCTTGGGCAATTTAACCGGGCTGAGCCCAGCCGTTGTGCTGTTCGCGTTGCTGCTCGGCGGTCGAGTTGGAGGCCTACTGGGCGTGATTCTGGCAATTCCGCTAGCAGGCTTGGTAAGGACGATCGTAGAGTTGCTTTTGGACCCAACCCTGCCTCCCCAAACGGGTACCTTCTTCGTCAATCCGATGGCTGCTGAGGAACCTGACACCACTCTTGAGTGCATCATCGATCCAGACGCCAGCGAGGAAGTGCGAACGGATGGTGAGATCGCTCAGGCTGTCTAGATTGGCGGCTGGCGGGCTGAGGAAGCTCGGGGTTTGCGAAAGACCTCTAGAGCAGACTTCAGCCAATCAATATGGGCTTGTTCCTTTTGGAGAACTAACTCTAGAACCAGCTGCTGCATTTTCTGCTCTCGGCTTGCAGACTGGCCATCGAAGTCGGACAGCGCAACCGTTTCACACTCGGCCAGCCGCTCGCGGCGAGCTTCTAGTTGCTGCTCCAGCAGACTCAGAATGGCCGAATCGGGCAACTGTGCGGCGAAATGCAACTGAACCAGCAAAGGATCACGAACGGTGGGTAGAGGCTGAGACTGCTGAAGCCACCGGCTTAATTCGGCTTTGCCTGCCTCAGTGACACTGTAGACCTTGCGGTTGGGCCGCTCGTGCTGGATTTCAACGGTGCAGGCAATCCAGCCTTGCGCCACTAGCTTATCGAGCGTTCTGTAGATTTGGGCTTGGTCGGCAGGCCAGAGATGAGCGATGCATCGATCAAAACAGCTGGTCTTCAGGTCATAGCCTGTCATCTCTCGCTGTTGAAGCAGGCCCAAAATTGCGTGTGCGAGCGACATAGGACGGTTTTTCGAAAATCGAAGCCATGGAAACCCTATTCTTACCTTCCATATTACCTCATGCTATTATATGACTAGTCACATATGGTCTGGAATGCCTCTGTCAGCATGACTTGCTTCAGCAAGGTTACGAAGACTGTCGCCATGGGAGGACGGGGAAAATCAATGTCTAACACGCTTTTACAACGAATCCAGCAACATCAAAGTCTGCGTGACTTGCGCAATAAATTGCTGCCCCTGCACAAGGTGTTGCTGGAGACAGAGCGCATCGCTTACGAACAGGTGCAGGGACGGGTCTCCAGTGGAGAGCTGCTTCAACTCGTCCTGGAGCATGAGCAATTCGCTTGGCTGCATCGCTTTTCTGAGCTGATTGTGCGCATCGATGAAATGCTGCAGGCAGATGAGCCCCTGTCTCGACAGGAAACCCAAGAGGTGATTGATTACACGCGCGAGCTGCTCACACCATCAGAGACAGGCAGTGCCTTTGCAAGAAGGTATTACCAGGCCCTCCAAAGGGAACCGGGGGTTGTGATGGCTCATGCCGATGTCACCAGGCTGCTGGTATCCGATAGCTAATCCAGCGAAGTGA
>JANNOU010000180.1:0-16004 GCA_031399305.1 Leptolyngbya sp. SOY_34_metabat_272 | reverse complement strand
GTGCCCGGCACGGGTGGGCCAAGGGTTGCGTCAGGCGATGGCCCTGGGTTAGCCGCCCCTCCAGATTGCCCCTGCGTAAATTCCGCGCACAGGCGCTCGCTTTCGAGCAAGCTGAGGCGAGCCAGCGAGCGGTAGAACAGGGCGGGGTCCACAGCCTGCTCCGCAACCGGCAGACGCTGCCAAACATCCAGACTGCGACGGGCAGATTGGGCAGCAGCATTCAACGCCTGGACATCGCCGGTTGCGGCACCCCGAGACACCTCGTAGACCGCCGTCGTCGCCGTGGCCACCCCCACCGCCAGCGGCGATCCTGGGTGAATGCGGCTGAGCAGCTGCCCCTGCCGACGGATTCCGGCCAGGGTCGCCAGAGTGCTGGGGACATCCAGAGCGCTCTCTTCGGGAATTTGCAGCAGCCGCTCTTGTAGGTCCTGAGCCACGGCCAGCACCTCGGGATCCGAAGCTCCGGTCTTGTCGGCCAGCGCCAGGGGATCCAGGGTCGAGACCGGAGGCCGGTTGCCCAATAGGGTCGGCGCTCGTACCACCGCGACCCCCACTGCCAGCACTGCGACGCCGGTGACCACCGCCCCCAGCAGTCTGAGCTGCCAGCCAAAGCGCGCGGGCAGGATTTTGCCCAGCCCGGTGGTGCCGCTTACTGATCGAACTGTGCCCAGTAGATCCTCCGGACGCAGCTCCAAGTTGCCCAGGTCCAAGACCATCTGAGTGGCACTGGCCTCGGCCACCTGCAAGGTCACCGGGCCGAGCGAGGGAAAGCAAAGCCGGGAGCCGGGCAACAGCGGTTTCAAGGTATTCGGCACACGACCACCGATGCGAGTACCCGGTAGGGTAGTTGCTGCGTACCAACTCCCCTCCCAGAACAGCAGGTTCAGGCAAACCAGAGTTCCCGCTGGCAATTCTTCGGCGGGATTCAGCAGGGTCAGATGGCCAGAACTCTGGCGGACCAGACAGGTCTCTAGCCCGGTCTCCTGGCGCAGTTCGCTGCCCTGTTGCGGCCCATCAAGTACTGTAAAAGTCAGTGGCATACTGTTGGAGCCCGCTTCTGGGAGCATTATGCGCCTTCTGCGACGGACTCGCCCTCCCCTCAACGCCGCTGGTCAGCAACCCGCACCCACAGCAGGCTGGCGCTCGGCCCGACCGCCAGCCTGGCTGCGGGTGAGCCTGGGGATCTGCCGTCAGACTGGGGTTGGCGCGGTCTATGGTCTGGCGCTCAGTGGCGTCTGCCTGTGGGGGTTGCAGATCTTTTGGCCAGACGGAGATTACTTCAAGCAGGTGCAGGTGCCCCTAGCGCAGCGGTCGGGCTTGCTGCAGCGAGCCGCTGTGGGCTGGGTGCGGCAAGCCGACGCCCTGATTGGCCGTCAACCCGATCAAGCGCTGGCCAGCTACGCCCGAGCCTTGGGCATTTTGGACAGCCTCAATAGTCGTGACAGCGCCTTGCTCAAGCGCCAGATCGAGCAGCAGAGCGAGCAGCTCAAACGGGCCGATCTGCAACCGAGTGCTTTGCCACGCGAAAGTTGGGGGGAGGTGCTCAGTCGCCTGCCCAGCACCTTCGACCACCGTCAGTCCAACGACGAGCGCTGGCAACGGTGGCTGGATGCGCTGCTGTTTTACCCACTGGTGCAGGAGCCGCAGATCTGGGTGCTAGTTGCTTGCAGTCTTTGGCTGGCAGAACGCTTCACCCGTTCGGTGCGTGAGCAACTGGCCTGGACCCAGATCCTAGACCAAAGCGTTGCGCCGGGGGTTTGGGATTTTTCGCCAGTGCGCAACTTGCCGGAGCTGTTGGGACTCGGTCTAGGGCTGGGCCTCTTGGGCGGCCTAGTGCTGCTGTCGCCCAGTGTGCCGGTGCTGCTATCGGTGGTGTTGGGAGCGGCGGTGCCAGTGGGGCTGGTGGCGGGCCTGAACGCCTACTACAGCCGGCGCTCGCAGCAAGCTTTGGATGCCTGGGAGGTGCGCTATCGGACGCAATTTAGCAGTGAGCTGCACAACACCGCACAGCAGAGCTTGATGGGCGCGTCCTCGGTGATCCGCGAGCTGCTCAGTAATCTGGAGAACTCGCCACGCTCTGAAGATGCGCGCCTGGCCTGGCGTCTGGCCGTCGCGGCTGAGCACTGTCGGGCTGCCGAGGATGAGCTGCGCCTGCTGCGCAATGGTACCGAAGACATGTTTGCACGCGGCCAGCGCTTCGGCGCAGCCCTCGACCCGATCCGCGACCGCTTAGAGCGCGAAGGCATCACCTACACGCTGCGCTGGTGGATCAACGGTGCGTCGGTGCCCGAATCCCAGTGGGAGCAGCAGGCATTTATCTTTGACACGGTGGCCGACCGTCGCATCGCCGCCACGCTTTATCAAGTCGCCTCCGAGCTGACCTGGAATGCGGTGAAGTACGCTCACCGTCCGGCCACCGACGCCAACGCAGAGCCGTTGCGCCTGGATCTATGCTTCCACCGGCTGCGGACGATTCCCAGCCGCACCCCAGGTTTGTTGCGAGACCGGCCCTGGCCGGAGGGGGTGCGCCTGAGCGTGAGCGATAACGGCCCCGGCTTCGATCTGCGCGAAGCCTATGTGCGCCGCCCTGGGTCTGGGCTTTTTGCCCTCGGGCGCTATCTGCGGCGGTTGGAAGCAGTCGGGGCGCGGGCGCGTTACTGGGTAGACACGCGGCCTGGCCACGGCAGCCGCTTCACTATCGACATTCTGACCGCTGGCTTTGCCTCCCCTGTGGAATCCTTCAACCCGCCGCGCCCGGCTCCGCTGGCGCGCTCGTGGCCGCTGTTGAACCCTTTTCCCCTGGCCTGGGGCTTGGCGGGGGGCATGGCCGTCGCAGCACTCATGGGCGGCTTGAGCGCAGTCCTGCTCTCGCCGCCACGACCGCCGGGTCTGGCTCAGACGCCGGAGTCTTCGCCATGCGATCCGAGCTCAGGGGCCGTCTCTTGCAACCCCGGACGCTCGGACAGCAGCTTGAGCAATCTGGACGGCAGTGTCCTGCGGCCCGAGGGTTTGGCCACGGCCCGCGCGCTGCTCGCCCAGGTGCCCGCTCAGCAGATCCTAGAGCAGGCGGAGATCCAGAGCCAATCGGGGCAGCTCGGCGATCTGGTGAAGGCGATCCAAAAGGCCGGCCGGGTGCCGCCCAGTTCTCTGGTCTACCGTCAGGCGCAAAGCCGCATCCAGGATTGGTCGCGCCAGATCCTGCGCACCGCAGAGCGACAGGCAGAACAGATAGACCCCGACGCGCCTCAGGCACAGGCAGTTCTGGACCAGGCGATCGCCATGGCCCGTCTGGTGCCGGAAATCGCCCCCGACTACAGCCGCTCCCGGACGAAAATCCGTGACTGGCAAAAGCAGCAGGCCAAGATCCGCCGCCAGCGTGAGCTGGAGACCCTGGCCCGCGTTCAGGCGCTCCAGGCCCAGGCGACCCAAGTTGCCTCGCCCGAAGCTCAACCGACGCTAGAAGTGCTGGCACTCCAGGCCCAAACCAACGACTCCGGGGTCGATTTGCGGGCCGAACAGGTGGAAGTTCAAGGCGATGGCAGCTTCCAGTTGAGTCTGGTGCTGATCAATCGCACCTCGGAGCGCTTCACCTTCTTGGTCAGCCAAGTGACGCTGCTGGATCTTCAGGCACAAAACATCCTGAGCCAGGTCCACCTGGAGGGCGCAGAGGACGGCTATCTGGAGCCAGGCGAGAGTGTGCGCATCCGCATTCGCGCCCTGTCGACTCAGGGCTGGTCCCCACCCTATCAGGTGCGCCTGCCGGAGGTAGAGCAGGCGGGCGGGCGAGTGCTCAATCTGAGCCTGCCCTGAGACGGGCTGAGGTAGGATGCGGGAGCAGCAACTCTTGGCGCATTGGGATCATGGCAGAGACGACAGCAGTCGGTGAGCCCATCACCTTGGTGGTGGTGGATGACCATCCAGACACTCTGGCGGGCGCAGTGGCCCATCTCAGTAGTCAGCCGGATTTTCGGGTGATTGGCCAGGCAACCACGGTGGCCGAAGCGATTGAGCGGATCACCAGTCTGAAGCCGCAGGTGGCCCTGGTGGATCTGGAGCTGCCCCAACGGGTCAGCGAACCGCCCCAATATCTGGCCGGAATTGCCATTGCCCAGACGGTGCAGGCGGCGAAACTGCCCACGCGCTTGGTGATTATGACCGGACATCGCGACCGCTCGGGCTTGGTCGCTCTGCAGCCGTTTGTGCAGTCGGGCTCGGCCCAGTCCCGTGTGGTCTACGATTACTTACTCAAGTCTGCAACGCCCCAAGAACGGGCCGAGGCAGTGCGTCAGACCGCACGCGGCGTCGGACGTTCGCTGGAAGCCAATGTGCCCCAGCTGACGCCCCGCGAGCGTATTGTGCTGATCCACATGGCTCAGGGCCTGGAAAATAGCCAGATCTCGGAGACGCTGGTGGTGGCCGAATCGACTGTGATTTCGCACATTAAGTCGGTGATGAGCAAGGTGCTGGGCGAGCCCGACGAAGAAGAGCGTGGCTCTCGGCGCAACCGCATGCTCTGCGTCCGTCGCGCCCTGGAGTTTGGCCTGATCCAGCCGGATCACATCAATCAAAACTGGTTGGATCTGACGTCCTAGGTCCGGCTCAGGCTCAGATCTTGGCGTGAGCCCGATTGCAACTAAGTCCCGCCCAATCCCTACCGGTTGCCGCTGAGGTTTTACCGAGTCCCGCCCAACCTCTACCTGTTCCCGCCCAGCGGCTAGCCGTTCCCGCCTGGCTCCTAACCGGTCCCGCTGCCTGGCAGCCCGTTCCCGCCCAGCAGGGGCGAGGCTACGCCCAATCCCTGCCCGTTGCCGCTGAACTTCTCTCTGTTCCCGCCCAGGGGCGACCCGGTCCCGCTGCCTGGCTGGCCCTGCAGCCTGAGTCCTGAAACGCTAGGCAGGGCGGCTAGTGGCAGGCGGGATGTTGGCTAGCAGCAGGCGGAACGTCTAGGGCCGGATTGCGGTCGAAGAAGCCCACCGGCTTGAGCATGAAGCCAGTGTAGGCAGTCGGCATCACCGGCCAGTCCTCAGGGCGGGGAATGTGATGATGACCGAAGGTGTACCAGACCACCACATTGGTGTTCTCAAGGGAGCGATTGGCCTGAGTCCAGGCGGGCAGCCCTTCACCGCCGGGGTGCTGGTTGGGATAGTTGCCCGCCGGGTACTGCTCAGCCGGGTGGTAGGGGGTGGCCCAGAAATGCTGGGTGATTAGGCCCGCCCGCTTTAACAAAGGCGATTGCGGATCGGCAAAGGGAAGCACATTCTCACCGGGCATTAATTTGTAGCCAACCGGCTGATTCAAATGATTGAGCACCGAGGGATTGGCAATCTTCCAATACCGCGCTTTGAACGGATCCACACAGCGTTGAGCCTCTTGCTCGGTTTTGAGCTGCGTGGTTTTGCCATAGAAGGCATTGCCGTGCGGATTATCGGCCCCCATCGGTCGCGCTTCTGTGTTCACCTCGTAGACCGAGTTGTTGAACCCATCCACGCTCATATCGAGACGCACATTGAAAAAGTGCTGGTGATTCTGAGCCTCCAGTTGGGGAGCCACTAGCGAACCATACTCAGAAACCTCACCCGGAGGCACGGCGCTGGTGTTCAGAATCCCGGTCAGCTTGACCTCATACTGAATGGTCCCATCCTGATAGAAGTACCAGAAAAACCCGTACTCATAGTTGCCGACTGAGGCAATGAAGGAAACCACCAGGCGGCGCGACCGTCTGACTTCCGTGTGGTCAGTTCGCCAGTCCCAGTGCTTCCAGAGCAGACCGTAGTCTTCTTCGTGCAGGCAAATCGCATTGGGCGTGGTGAGAACCTCGCCGCGTGAGGTGGCCATCACCGCATCGAAATAGTGAATCTCTCCGAGACAATCACACCCCAACTTCAGGGAATTGGCCAGCATGCCGATGCCATATTCGCCGACATCGAAGGCATTTTTCCGATAATGGTTGCCCCTAAAATGTCCATAAGGCACTACCATCTCTGCCAAAGAGGCCCGATAAATAATTGGACGAATTCGCCCCTGATCTTCATAGCCAATTGTGTGGAGAACCAGACCCTCGCGGGGATTGAAGCCAATGCGAAAGTGCCATTTTTGCCAGTAGACCCGGTGGCCTTCGACCCGAAAGCTTGGCCCCTCTGGCTGGACGATCTCCAAGGGTTTGAGGTCTTGGCGAAATTGCTGGACAAACTCCGCCGCATAATTGCCATCCTCAGGGGGCAACGGCACAACCCCGTAATCCTCAACTTTCAGGACTTGCATCTGGTTGAGATCGACGACCGGCACAACTCCCTCGATCGGTCGGGCATAGCCGTTATCGTTCGGGCTAATCTTCAGCCAGCAGAAGGCACGGACGATACGCAGGCCCTGCTCTTGCTCAACGCCGAAATTGCCCGCTGACCAGGGGTCTACCATCACTAGGTCAAAGTTGGTGATTCCCCGTTTTTGAAGGGCGGCTTGAAAGTCTGGGTTGGCTTTAACCGTCGCTTCGCATTCAACGAATTCGTCGAGCATGATCCGAGGTTGCACGCCCGGAATCTGCTGCCAGGCTACAATGCTCGCCTGAGTGAGCGACACAATCGCTTCATAGGTCGCGCCCGTTTCGTTGTCCAGCAGAATCAGGAAAGCTTCGCGGTTGATCGGTTCGCCCGGTTCGAAATTGAGCACAACCTTTTTGGGCGCTTCATGCAAGGTGACGGTTTCAAACCGAAAGTTTGCGCTCAGGTTGGCCTGGGAGCGAACGATTGCCACAGCCGCCAAGATTTCTGCCGCCGTTAGCGGTTCCAGCGGATGCCGAGCTGGACTGTCCACGGTGGCGACGCCTGGAATCTCTTGAGTGCTGGTCATAGATGAATAGTTGGGACTCAATAGTATTGGCTTGAGTATTGGCTTGGCCTAATGAGGCTATTGCACCTATTGCCGCAAAGTCGTGTACACCGCTACCAACAGCGGCAGGTTCCCAGACAGGCAAGCAACAGCCGCTGATTGCCCGACGCTAGGCCGACCGACCAGCGCAGCCACTCGGCAGCTGAGGAGCACGGGACGCAGCCTGAAGTGCGGCTGAACCCGGTCACGACTACCTATCTACTCACTGCCAAAGGTCCGAGCTGCCTTGCATCGCTTTGGTCGTTCCCAGTTTCCTGGAGTAAATTTTTAGAAGCCGCTGCGTTCGAGCAGTGCGCTTGCAGGTCTATTCCGGGGAAGGAGGCACGTGACTGATAAGGTGCTGAAGAATCGCTACCGGCTGATCCAGCCCCTGGGCCGGAACGCAGGACGTCAGACTTGGCTGGCAGAGGACCTGCAGACGATCCCCCAAGCTTCGGGGGCGGCAGAGGGGGCACTGGATCCCCCGGCGGATCTCCCCCAACCCGAAGAGCCGCAGGTCAGCGGTGAGTTGGTGGTGGTCAAATTGCTCTCCTTCGGCCCCGGCTTCAGCTGGGACGATCTGAAGTTATTTGAGCGGGAGGCCCGGATCCTTCAGACGCTCGACCACCCCGCGATTCCGCGCTATCGCGACTATTTCTCGACCGACTCCACCGAGAGTTGGGGCTTCTGTCTGGTGAAAGACTACATTCCGGGCGAGTCCCTAGCAGACCGCATCCGGCGCGGGCGCACCTACTCGGAGCAGGAAGCCATCGAGCTGGCTGAGGGCCTCTTGGAGATCCTGAGTTATCTGCACGAGCGCACGCCGCCAATCATCCACCGCGACATCAAACCCAGCAATATTCTGATCGGCGAAAATGGCCAGCTGTATCTGGTGGACTTCGGCGCAGTACAGAACCTGGCGGTCGTGGAAGGCCAGACGATCACCATTGTGGGCACCTACGGCTACATGCCGCCCGAACAGTTTGGCGGACGCACGGTCGCGGCCTCCGACTTGTACGCCTTGGGGGCGACTTTGGTGCATGCGCTCACGGGTCGCAGTCCCACAGATTTGCCCCAACGCAACTTGCAGCTGCAGTTTGAGCGGGTGGTCAGCCTGAGCCCCGGCTTCACCCAGTGGCTGCACCGGCTATTGGACCCCTCGCTCGACAGTCGCCTGAGTTCGGCCCATCAGTCGCTTTCGACCCTACGCGCCGCTCAGGTCTTCGGCAAAGGCCCCGCGCGCGCTGAGCAAGCGGTGACGACCAACGATCGCCCCCAAAGCCGGGAGCGGCTGGCAGACCGCCTGGCGGATGTCGGCCTCAATCTGCCGGGTGTGCGCGACCGCATCGACCAGCTAGACCAAGAGCAGCCAGGCACCAAGCGCGATGTCATCCGCGTCTTTCGAGGTTGGGAGGAGCGACGGCCGCTGTTCAACCTGGTGCTGTTCCTGCCGACCATTTCGGTGCTGTTGCAGGGAGCGCCGATGATGCATTACTTCCTGGGGCTGGTGTTCATCGGCGTTGCCGCAAACCTCTGCTACTTCCTGGGGCCTTGTGTCGAGAGCTACCTGAGCTGGCTGGGCCTACGTCCGGTCTGGCTGCGCAACACGCTGTTTGTGGGGGGGACGCTGCTGTCGTTGATGGTGACCCTGGCAAGCATTCTGTAGTCTCCAGACGGCTTGCAGCAACGTCCCGCCGCATTGAAACCAGTGCTGCCAGGATTGTTGCAAGCCTGGGGAAGACTGAAACATCTGCTGCGAAGATCACGACAAGTTCCCGCCAGACCGCTACAACTGTTGTGAGGCTCGCCGCAGGTTCCCGCCAGATCGCCGCAACGCCTGTAGGGCTTGCGACAAGTTCCCGCCGAGCCGCCGCAACGGCTGTGAGGCTCGCCGCAGATTCCGCGTCAAGTGCGGCAAGGTTGCGGCAATTCTCCACACAGCCTGCGAACCGGCTAGAGTCCGCCTTCCTGCCCCGCAACCTTGCAGAATCATCAAGCGCGCTGGCGCGACAGGAGATCACGAATGCGATCAAGCTCCAGATCTTCTAGCGCATCGACCGTCCAGTTGGCTTGGCGCTGAAGCATGTGAAAGGGGTAGGTATTGGCGACTGCGGCTACCGATATGCCCGCCCGCTTGGCCGCCTGGATGCCTGCCAGAGTGTCTTCGATCACCAAGCATTCGCCCGGGGCGCAGTCTAGCTTTTCCGCCGCCAGCAAATAGCCGGTCGGGTCCGGCTTGCTGGTCGGGATGTCATCCCCGGCAACAATCACGCTGAAGTGCTGAGCCAGCCGGCTGCGCGCCAGCACAGGCTCGATCTCACTGCGCAGCGCACCGCTGACCACGCCCATGCGTAGGTGAGCGGCGCGGGCTTGAAAGATGAAATCATCTAGCCCGACAAACAGCGGCAACGGCTCCAAGGCCTCCAGCCACTGCTGGTAGTAGCGATGCTTGCGGGCAATCAGCGCCTGGAGCTGAGCTTCGCTTAAAAAACGCCCCCGCCGCTTAAACAAATCGACCAGACAGGCTCGGTCGCTGCGTCCCAGACAGATCTGCCGATACTCCCCCCGCACAGGCCGCAGATTCTCTTCGAGGATTAGCTGGTCTATCAGCTCTTGGTGGATGCGCTCGTCGTTGAGAATGATGCCATTGAAATCGAACAGGATTGCCTGGAGGGCCATCGGCGATGCAAGGAACAGCGTCTTGTCAACAGTTTAGGTTAGAGCGTGATCCGGCTCCATCGGCTTGATCCCCTGCCAAAACTCCGCCGCCCAAGACCGGGCAAAGGTCCCCGCCAGAATCTCTTCGCGACTGCGCTGATTGATCACCCGCTCAAAAAACACGTAAGCAAATAGCGCCCCCAAAAAGCCCCGCGTCAAAGTTTCGGGGTCGGCAGGACGGATGCGGCCATTGGCCATCTCGCGGCTGAAGTATTCCATGAGAATGGCCAGGTTGCGTCGGGGCAGCTCGGGGTCCACTGTGCCCAGATCCGGGCGAACGGTGTACATCACGATGGCGCTGAATTTGCGTCCGTAAAACTCTGTGGCAAACTGAGCCGCCCCCTCCAGCAGCTCTTGCACCGAGCGCCGCTCCGGGTTGGCCGGGTCGCTGCGATGAATCATCTCCTTGAAGTAGTCGCCTGGGCTCCATTCGACGTCCTGGATGCAGGCTTCGATCAGCTCCTCCTTGCTTTCGAAGAAATTGTAGATAGCACCGCCCGAAACGCCTGCCGCTCGGGCGATGGCGGAGATCGTGACTTTGTCGATGCCCTCAGTGGTCAGCAGGTGCAGAGCGGCATCAATGATCTGATGGCGCTGGATGGTACGAGGTCTGGGCACAGGCGAGTCACGCGGGGTCAGTATCTGCATCGTAGCTTCTCAGAAGATGGGCACAGCTGAGGCACGGGGCAAAGTTTTGAGGTTTTTGAATAAAGATTCACTAACTCCCAATTTCTGAATTAAAATTTACTCACCCAACAGTTTTCCACGCGTTGCGGAGCAGTTATGACTGAGACAAAGACGAAGCCGGAGCCTGCGAAGCGCTCAGCCAGTCAGTCAGACGCTGGCGACGAAACCGCCCCGTCCCAGCCGCCCAAGCGAGGCATCCCCACCCCCATCCGGCTGATCGCAGCGGTAGCGCTGCTGGCAGGAGTGGGCTATGGAGGCTACCGTCTGTTCTTCTATCAGCCCGAGCCCGAGGGGCTGTTTCTGAGTGGGCGCATCGAGAGCTACGACACCGATGTGGCGGCCAAGAGCGGTGGGCGAGTGGCCGCAGTGGCCGTGGAAGAGGGCGACTTAGTCAAACCCGGCCAGCTTCTAGTGCGCATTGACGACTCTGACTTGCGAGCACAACTGCAAGGAGCCATCGCCCAGGTTCAGGTGGCTCAGGAGCAATTGCAGCGCGCCCGTCAGCAGTTACCGGTGCTGCAGGCGCAACTGCTGCAAGCCCAACTCACGACCCAGCAGGTCGCTCAAGACAGCCAGGGCAAAGTTTTGGAGGCGGACAATAACCTGGCCGCCGCTCGTGCCCAGCTCGTGGAGGCTCAGGCCAATCTGAAATTGGCTCGAATCAAGCAACGACGCACCCAAGAGCTGTTTGCCCAGGGCGCGATCTCAGCGCAGCAACAAGACGAGGACAACGCTCAAGTAGACACCAATCAGGCGCAGGTGAAAGCCCGGTTGCAACAGGTCCAGGCAGCAGAAGGGACGCTCACTCAGGCGCGAGCCTCCCTGCAGAACCAGCCGATTCAGGAAGCGGCTGTGCTGGAAATTGAGCGTCAGACCGCCCAAGCTCGCACTGATATTGCCAAGGCAGAGCAGGATGTGCGCAATGCCAGAGCCAAGCAGGCCGAGATCCAGGCCAATTTGAATTACTTGGTGATCAAAAGCCCGATGGCGGGCAGTGTGATCACCCGCTCGGTCGAACCCGGTGAGGTGGTGGCTTCCGGTTCGCCCCTGCTGACGCTAATCAACCTTGACCGCCTCTATCTGCGCGGTTTTGTCCCAGAAGGTCAGCTCGGCCAGGTCAAGCTCGGTCAGTCGGGACGCGTGTATCTCGACTCGTTCCCCGACCAGCCGCTCGAGGCCACAGTCACGCGCATAGACCCCGAAGCCAGCTTCACCCCTGAGAACACCTACTTCCAGAAGGACCGCGTGAATCAGGTGTTCGGCGTCGAACTCACACTCAAAGACCCGCAAGGTCAAGCCAAACCGGGCATGCCTGCCGATGGTCGGATTCTGATCGAGACCCAGCCGCAATCTCGCCGACCGTTCGCTGCAGGGCTGTTGGGGCCATGACCCAAGCGCTTCCCGCCCCGGCACCGGCGCAGCAGGCCAACGCGCCGGTGATCTCCATTCGCGATCTACGCCACCATTACGGCCCGCTCGAAGCCGTGGCAGGCATCAGTCTAGACATCTATCCTGGCGAGATCTTTGGACTGATCGGCCCGGATGGCGCAGGCAAAACCACCACCTTCCAAATCCTCTCGGGTGTCATGCCCCAAACCAGTGGCGGCGTGGAGGTGCTCGGCGGCCAGCCCTGGGAGGTACGCCTGCGGTTAGGCTATCTCACCCAGCGTTTCAGCCTCTACCCAGATCTGAGCATCGAAGAAAACCTGCGCTACGCGGCGGGCTTACGCGAGGTCAGCAGTGTCGAGTTCAACCGACGCAGCGCTCACTTTCTGGGCTTACTGGACCTGGACCGCTTCCGCCAGCGTTTGGCAGGGCGTCTGTCCGGCGGCATGAAGCAGAAACTCGCGCTCTGCTGCGCGTTGATCCATCAGCCCCAGGTGCTGCTGCTGGATGAGCCTACTACCGGTGTGGACCCGGTTTCTCGCCGCGAGTTCTGGGACATCTTGGCGCAGCTGTCTGCTGAAACCGGTACAACCACCGTGGTTGCCACCCCCTACCTGGACGAGGCGGAGCGCTGTTCGCGCATTGCTTTGATCTACGAGGGCAAGATTCAGCAGTGTGACACCCCAGCCAGGGTGAAAGCGAGCCTAGGCGTACAGCGCCTGGAAGTCTACCTGCCCACCGCGCAGCTGGACCGGGCCGAAGACATTCTGCGGCAGCACACCGATTTCCACGACTCGGTGTCCGATGTGCAGCGCTTCGGCGATCGACTGGACGTGCTCACTCCCCACCCCGAGCAAACCCTGCAGGCAATTCGGCGCATTCTGGAGCCGCAGCAACTGCAAATTCAGGATTTCACCACCGACACGCCCACCCTGGAAAACACCTTCGTGGCTCGCCTGCGCGACCTTAAAGGCGAGGGATCTGCGACGGCTTATCCTCGGATCTACCCCCAAGAAGCCCAGTCTGGCATTGCGATTGGTGCGCAAAATCTCAGCAAAACCTTCGGCAATTTCCGGGCGGTCAATCGGGTCAACCTCAACATCCAATACGGCGAAGTATTCGGTTTGTTGGGAGCCAACGGCGCAGGCAAAACCACCGTCATAAAAATGCTCTGTGGCCTGCTGCCAGCCACCTCCGGCAGGGTCACGCTGGTGGGTGAAACAGGCGAGCTGCGCAGCGCCAAAGTCCGCCAGAAAATTGGCTATATGTCTCAGAAATTCACGCTCTACGATGATCTCACGATTGGCGAAAATCTGGAGTTTTACTGCGGCGTCTACGGTGTCCCCCGCCGCCAGCGTCGCGTCAAGCAACAGTGGGTGTTGCAAATGAGCGATCTGGTTGGGCAAGCAGATCTGCTCACAGGCAAATTGCCCGGCGGTTGGAAGCAGCGGGTGGCCTTTGGTGCCGCAGTCATGCACGAACCAAGCGTGGTGTTTTTGGATGAGCCGACCTCGGGCGTAGACCCGCTGGCGCGGCGACAGTTTTGGCGTTGGATCAATCAGTTCGCCCGCGAAGGCATGGCGATCTTGGTGACCACCCATTACCTCGAAGAAGCGGAACAGTGTAACCGTCTAGGCTTTATGGTGGCTGGTGAACTGGTCGCCCAGGGCACGCCCAGCCAGGTGAAAGATGCGCAGCCCGGAAAATTGGTGGAGTGGGACTGTGCGCCGATTCAGGCTGCGTCCAATTTGCTCAAAGAACGGTTGGCGCGCTGGCGCGTTTCGATCTTTGGCTCTCGCCTGCACACGATTCTGGACGCACCGGAAACGCAGGTGCCCCAGATCCAAGCCTGGCTCACCGAGGCCGGGATCACAGTTGATCACAGTCGTCAGATCTCGTTCTCGCTCGAAGACGTGTTTATCAGCGTGGTAGATCAGGCGCGGCAGCGCGGCCTAGATGTGCCCGTCGATTAGGATAGCTTGTGCCAAACCAAACTTCTTTGCGCCAGCCGATCCGGCCCAAGCGCGTGCTCGCTCAGACCCTCAAGGAATTGACCCAACTAGGGCGTGACCGTCTGACCCTGACACTGGCGCTGATCCTGCCGCTGGTCATGTTGTTGTTATTCGGCTTTGCCGTTTCGCTGGATGTGCGCAACATCAATCTGGCGATTCAGGACTTAGACCGCACGCCTGCCAGCCGCGAGTACATCGCGACCTTCGAGCGCACCCGTAAGTTCAAACTGGTTGCGCAGGGACCCAATCTTGACCTTCCGCGACTGCTGGACCAGGGTCGGATCTCGGCAGGCCTGATTATTCCGCCTCAGTTTGCCCACGATTTGCAGCGGGGTGGACACCAGGCTGAAGTCCAAATCCTACTGGATGGCACCGATGCCAACACTGCCAACATTGTGCGGGGCAACGCTAAAGCCACCACCAATGCCTTCGTGGACAGTCAGCAGCCGAGCCGTGCTCACCCAACCGTCCAGCTGCAGTCACAGCTGTGGTATAACCCCGGTCTGGAAACCTTGCGCTACATCGGTCCGGGCGCAATGGCCGTGGCGTTAACCCTGTTCCCGCCGCTGTTGGCGGGTCTGGCCACAGCCAAGGAACATGAAAACGGCACGATCACCCAGGTTTATGCCTCCAGCCTCAGTGGCAGTGAGTACCTGCTGGGGAAGGGGCTGGCTTTCTGGCTGGTAGGCATGGCGGAGGTTTTGCTGGCCAACTTGGTCGCCTGGTCGCTGTTTGGCCTGTGGTTTGTGCGGGATCCTAGCCCGTTGATCGTGGGGTCGTTGCTCTATATCGTCTGCGGTGTCTGTTGGGGCATGTTTGTCGGCAGCGGCACTAAGTCGCAGGGATCGACGATTCAGGCCGTCACCCTCTCAGCTTTCCTGTTGTCACTGCTGATGTCGGGCTACATTTACCCGGTGACCAATATCCCTTGGGGTTTGCGCTGGGTCTCGGCACTGGTCCCGGCCCGGTACTACATTTTGCTGACGCGTGATGCCTTTGCGCGGGGCGTCGGCTGGCCTGCGGTCTGGCCTGCGGTGCTGGCGTTGGCGGGGTTGGCGAGTTTATTTTACTGGCTGGCCTGGCGGCAGGTCCGCGCTATGCAGGTGAGGTGAGCCATGCAAACAATGGTCGCTAATTTTCTCGATGCGTTGCTGGGCAGCCGCTTCTGGGCCCTATTCCGCAAAGAACTCGCCCAGATTCTGCACAATCGCCAAATGGTGCGCATCATCCTGGTGCCACCCACAGCCATGCTGCTGTTGTACGGCTTCGCCCTCAATCCCAACGTCCAGAATTTAAAAGTCGGCATCACCGACTACAGCAATAGCCCGGCCTCCCGGCAGCTGACCGAAATCTTTGAGCAGACCGAGGCCTTTCGCGTCAGCCGTCACTACACCTCGGCAGAGGCCATGGCTAAGGAGTTGGCGCAGGGGCATCTGACCGTTGGCGTCACGATTGCGCCTGAGTTCGCCCGTGATGTTGCCCGAGGGCGTACCGCCCAGGTGCAGATGCTCTACGACGCGGTCGATGCCAACACCGCCAGCATCGCCTCTAGCTACATCAACCAGCTGGTTCGAGACTACAACTTGCGTCATCGACCGGCTGCCGACCGTTCAAGCCTGCGCTATCAGGTTCAAATTCAAACCTCAGTGCTTTACAACCAGGGGCTCGACACCGCCTGGTTCATCGTGCCGGGGATGATCGGCGTCCTGCTGACGGTGATCGGCTCCCAGTTGGCCGCCTCGTCGGTGGTGCGCGAAAAGGAGGCTGGGACGATTGAACAGCTGTTGATGACACCCGCCTCCAACACCGAGGTCATCCTCGCCAAAATCTGTCCGCTGCTGGTCCTGCTAATCATGGATGCGCTGATTGCGCTGGTGGTAGCACGTCTGGTATTCGGCATCCCGCTGCGCGGCAGTTTGCTGGTGTTCTTGGCAATCAGCTCCCTTTATTTCTGGGTGGGGATCAGCATTGGTATTCTGCTCGCCGCCTTCTCCGCCAGCCAACAGCAGGCGCAACTGACGGCGTTCTTTATCAACCCGCCGATGGTCATTCTCTCGGGTGCAACCTCGCCAACCTCAGCCATGCCGCCGGTGATGCAATTCTTTAGCCATCTAGACCCGCTGCGCTATTTCATTGAAGTCTGTCGCGGCATTTTACTGAAGGGGGTCGGTCTTGAGGAACTGTGGCCGCAGGTCTTAATCCTGATGGCCTTTGCTGCGGTGATGATGACGCTCAGCATCCGGCAATTCCGGCGACAGTTAACCTGAGAGGTCACTTCAGCTAGCCGCCTGCTTGCACTGATCATCGGCGGCAGTGCGCAAAGCCCCGAGCAATGTG
>JANNOU010000177.1:0-4027 GCA_031399305.1 Leptolyngbya sp. SOY_34_metabat_272 | reverse complement strand
CATCGCCGTGCCCCTTTGTTTCAACGCCTCGCTCTTCCCTTTCAACGCCTCGCCTCTTTGAGTCTGAGCTTCGCCTCTTCATTTCAGTGCCTCGCCATCCTACTTCAAGGCCTCGCCGTTTTCTCGCAGTGCCTCGCTGCTTACTTCAGTATCTCGCTACTTCTGCGCACCCCTTCGCTGCTGCACTGCAGTGTCTCGCCATTGTTTTGCAAGGTTGCAACGGAGGGGTGCAGCAATCGAGTATGAGCATGCGGTTCATTCGGCTCACCCCATGCCTTCCCGCACCGCAGATTGACCACGAACGACTGATTTCACAAAGCCAGAATTGGCCTGACGATTAAAATTCTTTATGCTCAAGGTGAAGATTTCTTGCACGCGACTCACCAGTTGTACAAAGTATGATTTGGTTATAATATCTACCCTCGAGCGCGGCCTTGCCACTGAGAGCTGATCAAGTTTGGCAGGCAGCATTAATCAGTCGTAGCTCAGCCGCAAGTTCAAGCGACCAGAGCTTGGACTGGTTCGATATTTAAGGGTTGGAGTCGGCGACTCCGTAGGCTGATAGCTCTGGTTTTCAGGTGCTCAAGCTAGGCTCCAGAGCCTTGGCAGTAGGGCATTAAGGGTTCTAAATGACCTGAGTATGTAGCACGTTAGGTCGTTTGTGCCCTCTTCTTTAGGGAGTGGCTTGGCGTTCGCGATCTGCGCAACACGAGCATCTGCTCATCCATCCATTGATTGCAATCAATTGAACTGAAGGGAATTGATTCATGTTGAACCACCACCCACTGACCCAGAGATCTGCGGTACTGGCCGCCGTTTTACTGCTTACGCAGGTCTTAGCAGGCTGTGGCGGCGGCCCCAGCGCCACAGTTAAGAACGGTGCTAATGCGACTGCATTTGCTGTGGCCAAGGGCTGTAAGAATATCGGCATCCTGCTGCCGGAATCGGACTCCTCGGCGCGCTATGAAGCCTATGACCGTCCGCTGCTGGAGCAGGAGATTAAGAAAGCGATTCCCGGTGTCACCATCCAGTACGCCAATGCCAACAATGACGCTGATACGCAACTCAACCAGGTCGACGCTGCCTTGACCAAGGGCGCTTGCATCCTGGTCGTCGGTCCCAAAGACAGCGACCGTGCAGCAGTTATTGTGCAAAAAGCCAAGGCCAGCCAGGTGCCAGTGATCGCCTACGACCGACTGATCCAGGATCCCGATTTGGCGTACTACGTTTCGTTCGACAATGAAAAGGTGGGCGAACTGCAGGGCCAGTACATCACCGAGCAATTCAAGCAGGGAGGCCTAGGCCTGAAAAAAGGAGCCAACCTGGTGATGATCAATGGCTCCCAAACTGACAATAATGCGCAGCAGTTTCATCGGGGGGCCCTGCGTCAGCTTCAGCCCCTCATTGACAGCAAAGATTTAAATTTGGTCTTCGATCAATACACCCCCAACTGGGACAACGCCAGAGCCCAATCCTTGATGGAGGGCATCCTGACCAGCCAGCAGAACAATGTGCAAATCGCTTACGTCGCCAATGACGGCATGGCTAACACGGTGATCGCGGCCTTGCGCACGCAAGGGCTTAATGGCAAAGTGCTAGTCACCGGGCAAGACGCCACCTTGAGCGGCATTCAAAACATCCTGACCGGTGATCAGGGGATGACCGTCTATAAGCCAATTCTCAAAGAAGCAGAAGCCACGGCCAAACTGGTCGCCGCCCTAAGTAATGGCAGCGATCCGAGCAGCTTGGTTAACGGCCAGACCGAAGTCGTCGGCGGCGCGAAAATCCCCTCAGTTCTGGCCGTGCCCATCATCGTTGATCGCAACAATGTCGAGACGACCGTGCTCGCAGACGGCTTTCTCAAGAAACAGGACGTCTGCAAGGGCTTGCCTGTCAACAAGGTCAAGGTTTGCCAGTAGCCCCTCTAGATTTACGGCCATAGGAGACAAACAGGGCAATGACTGAAGGTCTATCCGTCACGACGCAGGATCAGCGACCGGGCAGTCGTGTGCCTCGTCTGCAACTCAAAAACATCAGCAAAACCTTCGGGGCGGTTCGTGCCCTGAAGCATGTGGACTTCGAGATCCACGCCGGTGAAGTCATCGGCCTGGTGGGCGATAACGGCGCAGGCAAATCCACCCTGGTCAAGGTGATGTCGGGGGCCTACGTCCCTGATCAAGGTGAGATCTTAATCGACGGCCAGCCGGTCAGCCTTAGCAGTCCCCAGGACTCTACCCGTTTGGGCATCGAGACGGTCTATCAAGACTTAGCCCTGTGCGACAACCTGGATGTCGTTGCCAATTTGTGGCTGGGGCGCGAGGCCTATCGAGAGTTGATTCCCGGCATCCTGCGCGTGCTGGACGAGACCGAAATGGAGCGCTGCACCCTGGACGTGCTCCGGACCCTAGAGGTCAAAATTCCATCGGTGCGCACCCCGGTGTCCGGGCTCTCCGGCGGCCAGCGCCAGTGCATCGCCGTCGCCAAGACGATCTTGCGCCAGCCCAAAGTCGTGCTCCTAGACGAGCCGACTGCGGCCCTGGGTGTCGCGCAAACGCGTCAAGTGCTGAACCTGATCTTGCGCTTAAAACAGCAGGGTCTAGCGGTGGTGGTGATCTCGCACAACCTGCACGACGTGTTTGAAGTGACCGACCGCGTGGTGGTCATGCGGCTGGGGCAGCGGGCTGGGACCTTTGACATCCGCAACACCACGCCGGAGCGGGTCGTCGCGGCGATTACCGGCGCGGAGTTTGGCGAAGTTTCAAACCGTCAGACCGCCCATCAGATAGGAAATTAGCTCAAGATATGCAACCTTTAGACCCCGACGCTTTCGCTGCGACCCATCCCACGCCGCAGCCAACCACCGGCTGGGAAGGCACCACGCCTCCCGCGCCGCCAGAAAAGTTCAGCCTCAAATCGCTGATGCGTGGCGATTTGGGGTTTCTGCCGGTGGTGTTCACCCTGGCGCTGATCACGCTCTATTTCCAAATCACCACCAGCGGCATCTTTTTGCAGCCGCGCAACCTCTCGAACCTGACGCAGCAGATTGTCACGATCAGCATCTTGAGCATCGCAGCGGTGCTGGTCTTGCTCTTGGGCGAAATCGATCTGAGCTTGGCGGCAGTGGCGCAGGCTTGTGCTGCGGTGATGGCGACCCTTTCGGTTTACCAGGGCTGGAACCCCTGGCTGGCGATGCTAGCGGGACTGCTGACCGGCGCCCTGATCGGCCTGGTCAATGGCTTTTTCATTGCCGTCTTGCGGGTGCCCTCGTTTATCGTGACCCTGGCCGGTTCGATTGGCTACTCAGGTCTGCTCTTGCTGGTGATGGGGCCGCAGACCAACCTGATCGTGCGCGATCCAACCATTCGCTCGCTGGCACCGACCTACCTCAACTCGGCGCTGGGCTGGGGCATCCCGCTGGTCTGTCTGGCTCTGTATGTCCTGGGGACTGTGTATGAGCAGCATCGGCGCAGCCAAGCCGGACTCAAGGTTAGAAGCCGCCAACAACTGAGCTTGCAGTTGGGAGTCGCCGCGACGCTGGTCGTGGTGATGGTCGCGTTGTTCCAGTCCTATCAGGGCGTGCCGCAGGCGGTGATTATTGCGCTGGGCCTGGTCGTTGCCTTCTGGCTGAGCCTCAAGAAGACGCCCTGGGGACGCCACCTCTACGCCGTGGGTGGCAACGCGGAAGCGGCTCGGCGGGCGGGCATCAATGTCGTCGGCATGAAGATCGCGGTCTTTGTACTGGCGTCCACTCTGGCGGCGATCGCGGGGATTATGTTGACCTCGCGCAGCACCGCCGTCGCCACTCAGATCAGCGCCACCTTGTTGCTCAACGCGATTGCTGCAGCGGTAATCGGCGGCGTCAGCCTATTCGGTGGGCGTGGCTCGATCTGGGCAGTGGTCCTGGGCGCACTGGTGATCGGTAGCCTCGACAATGGGCTAGACCTGCTCAATCAAGACCAAAGCATCAAGAGCATCGTGCAGGGAGCTGTGCTGCTGCTGGCGGTGACTGCCGACGCCGTGGTGCGCC
>JANNOU010000164.1:0-4664 GCA_031399305.1 Leptolyngbya sp. SOY_34_metabat_272 | reverse complement strand
ATAGCAAAGTCTGCGCCTCCGTCCACAGGTCAGAGCAAGTGGCGGCAGGTGCCAACCCCTGAGCGCCCAGCGCCAGCGAGCCGCCCTAACCTTCGAGCAATTCTGCCGCAGACCTTACGGAACGAGCGCAGTTTTGACTAGCGCTGGGCTGCAACCTATCCCTAGTCAGATGAGGCCACCCCTTGAACTCTGTCAGAATACCGCAGTGCTCTGGCTTCACCCACAACCAAAGTTTCAAAAGCTCTGGAAAACCTTGCCGTCGTCGCGAAAGTCGGTGATTTGCAAGATTGCCAGATGCAGCAGGTTGCTATTGGCAAGACAGAGATTTGGCTAGCGCAGCTCGATGGAAAATTTTAGGCGGTGAGATCTGACACCTCAAGACCCCCAAGGAGGCAGGAGCGATTACTACTCAACTTTCACCGGACCCACTTTCAGCAGGCTTAATCACGCGTGACCGGCAAGCTTTAGCGATCCATGAAGTTTTGGCGCGGGCTACTGCCATTGCTGACTTCTGTGCAGCCAATGCGGCAGACCTGGATCGCGACGGCGCTTTCCCTAGCCAGGAGTTTAAGTTGCTCACCGAGGCGGGTCTGCTGACGGTCGCTTTGGGTTACGAGGCAGGCGGTTTGGGCTTGGGAATCGAGCCAGGCAGTACTCTGCCCTTGCTCCTGCTGCTCAAGCAACTGGGGCGAGGCAATTTGGCAGTGGGTCGGATTTATGAGGGGCATGTCAACGCGCTGCAGTTGATCCAGACCTTTGGCACCCCGCAGCAGATTCAGACCTACGCGGCAGCGGCCCGTGACCAGCACAGGCTGTTTGGTGTCTGGAACACCGAGGCCACAGATGGCGTGCGAATCTTGCCGACCCAAAGCGGGCGCTACCGGCTGGAGGGGGCCAAGACCTTCGCCTCAGGGGCGGGCTACGTCGAGCGCCCGATCGTGAGCGGGGCGCTGCCAGATGGCGGTTGGCAGATGTGCGTCGTGCCCATGGAGCAGGTGCAGGTGGCGATCGACCCCAGCTGGTGGCAGCCGTTGGGCATGCGCGCTTCGGTAAGTTACCGCGTTGATTTCAGCGGCGTTGAACTGGAGCCAGAGGCCCTGATCGGCGTACCCGGCGACTACTACCAGCAGCCCTGGCTGACCGGGGGAGCGATCCGCTTTGCCGCAGTGCAACTGGGCGCGGCGGAGGCACTGCTCGACGGCACGCGGGATTATCTGCGCCAACTTAAGCGCACGGGTGACCCCTACCAGCTAGCGCGTGCAGCAGAAGCGGCGATTGCCGTTGAGAGTGGCAATCTCTGGCTCCGGGGCGCGGCAGAAACCGTAGATCGGTTTTTGCAGCTTGAGGCCGAGGCTGACCGGGATGGACTAGTTACCTACGCCAACCTGGTGCGCACCGCGATTGAGTCGATCTGTCTAGAGGTTTTGCAGCTGAGTGAGCGTTCGGTGGGAGCCCGAGGGCTGCTGCGCCCTCAGCCGTTCGAGCGCATCGGACGTGACTTGACCTTGTATCTGCGCCAGCCCAATCCGGACGCTGCCCTGGCGCAGGTCGGGCGCTACGTCCTAGAACAGACCGCGCCCAGCTACAAACTTTGGTCCCATGGCAAACCGTGATGCCTTGGTCTGCTCGCCGCTGGCTGAGCCCGCTGAGCTGCCCTTACGCCAGAGCGCAACCGTCGCAGACTTTGGTCCGACCCTGGTGATCGCGCCGCACCCAGACGATGAAACGCTGGGGTGCGGCGGGGCAATTGCGCTGTTGCGCCACGCTCAAGTGCCGGTTCACATCCTGGTGCTGAGTGACGGCACCGGCTCCCATCCCCATTCCCGTCGCTATCCTGCCCCCGCCCTGCGAGCGCTGCGGCAGCAAGAAACGCTTGAGGCTTTGGCGAGCTTGGGCGTCGAGGCGGGGGCTGCAACCTTCATGCGGCTCAAGGACCGGGCCGTGCCCAGGCTGGACCAGACGGGGTTTGAGCAGGCCGTAGCGCGGATCCAGGCCTGCCTAGCCGCGACCGCTTTTGTGCCGCAAACTGTCCTTCTGCCCTGGCGTCGTGATCCGCATCGCGATCATCGCGCTGCCTGGGAGCTCGGTCGGGCGATGGTTGCTGCGGCCCAATGGTCCCCACGGCTTTTGGAGTATCCCATTTGGCTTTGGCAGCTCGCTCAGCGCCAAGACGCGCCGCGACCAGGCGAGATGTGCGCTTGGCGATTGGATGTGAGCTCGGTGCTACCGCACAAGCGAGCCGCAATTGCCGCCTACCGTTCGCAAACCACCGATTTGATCGATGACGATCCAGGCGGCTTTCGGCTGACGCCGGAGCTAGTCCAGCAGTTTGCCCAGCCCTGGGAAGTCTACTTGGAGGAGTGCCCATGAGCGAGTCCCCCCGGCCATCGCTACCGCCCAGCTATTTCGAAACCCTCTACCGCGACCAGAAAGATCCCTGGGATTTTGAGACCAGCGCTTACGAGGCCAGCAAGTATGCCGCAACCCTGGCCGCCTTGCCCAAGCGTCACTATCGCAAGGCTTTGGAAATCGGCTGCTCGATTGGGGTGCTGACCGCGCGGCTGGCGGAGCGCTGTGACTCGCTCTTGGCGGTGGATGTCTCTGAGCAAGCCCTAGAGCGTGCCCGACAACGGTGTCAGTCGTTACCCCAGGTTCAGTTCCAGCAGATGTGCCTGCCGCAGGAGTATCCCGCTCAGCGGTTCGACCTGACTCTGCTGTCGGAAGTTGGCTACTACTGGTCTTGGCACGACCTGCGTCTGGCCCAGCAGTGCATGGTTGCCCAGCTTGAGCCAGGCGGTCATTTGATCCTGGTGCACTGGACCCCTCGAGCGGCCAGCTATCCGCTCACCGGCGATGAGGTGCACGATGCATTTCTGGAGCAGACAGGGCCTGAGCTGTTGCATCTAGGGAGCCAACGCGAAGCCTGCTACCGGCTTGATCGGTTTGAGCGGGTCTAGCCCCCTCCTATCTTTCCTGGCGCAAGCGCTCAAGCCGGAGGCGCAGTTCGCTGATGGCCTGTCTGACCTCGACTAGGGGCCAGCGTTTGAGGGCAGTGTCTACCGAGCGCTGGTGCTGCTCAACCCGTTCGAGCAACAGGCCAAAGCTGGGTCGCAGATTCAACTCGTCCGCGAGCCAAGTCGCTGGCAGGCACAGGCCGCTAGCTAGGGAGGCGAGGTCGCGCTCCGGCAACTGGCCCAGGCGCGTCCGCTGCCACAAGAGCCGCAGCCGATACCGTGCCCGCAGCCGTGCCTCAAGCGCAGGCACCGATTCAACCAGATAGGGCAGGTGCTGCTGCTCCATCACCTGCCACTCGCTCAGCCGAGCTGCCAGCCCTAGAGGCGTTCGCCCGGTTGGCCGGGCCGAGGTCACCACGCGAACCGCTGGGCTGTGGCGAACGCGGGCGTCGGCCCGAACCAGGGCCCGATAGAAGGCGACGTCTTCTTCGGCCCGCACAGCGGCTAGGCCGCCGACTCGCTCATACATCTGCGGGGTGACGGCCAAGCTGGCCCCAAAATGCTGATAGTGCCGTGGCCATGGGTCATGAGGGTCTGCATCCAGGTAAGCCTCCAGTTCAGCGACCAGACATCGATAGCCGATGTAGCGCAGGTGGGAGCGCCAAGTGTTCCTATCGAGGGCTGCACACTCAGTGCGGTCCAGCAGAATTCGCCCTCCCACGGCGTCTGCCCCCTGCTCGATCTGGTCCAAGGTCGCCGCTAGCCAGGTCGGGGCTACCCGAGTGTCGCCATCGGTGGAAGCAATCACGCTCTGTCCGCGTCCTAGGCTGGTCAATCGACGATAGGCTTCGTCCATCAGGAGCTGTCGGGCTCGGCCTACATGAGCCTCAACGGCGGGTAAGGTGATTTCGACCACGTGTAAGTGAAGGGTTGGATGCTGCTGGGCGAACTGTCGAGCTACGGCGGCTGAATCGTCGCAGCAGTTATTGACTAGCAAAATGATTTCGTAGCGCCGGTGGTCGAACGGTTGACCTGAGCAATCAACCTGATGCGTTAGGGCGTAGAGCGTTGCGGCCAGACTTTGAGCTTCATCGCGAACCGGAATAACCACGCAGATTTCACAGGACGGCACAGGTGGTTCAGGGATCAACGGCTGGAGGTCCCTTCCACCCAAGACTCGGCTAGTCTTTTCGCAGGTAGTCTCCAAAGGCTCAGCCAACAACATAGAATTCATGGGATTTGTGAGCGTCTAATCGAAACTCAGTGAGCATAAAATTTTCTAGACAATTAACGAATCCGCTTGAGGGCGTATTTTGTGACCTAAAACATCAAGACAAACATAAAGACCAGGCGCATACACGCACTGCAAATTTGCGCATCAATCGTTCGGTCGATCAGAACTCACTAGATTATTTTTTGGTTGGGCAGAATCCTAGAGAGAAATCGCATCCCAAACGCGGAATGACAAGGATCCAATCGAGAATCCCGCAAACGGATTTGGGGCTAAAGCAAATTAAACAAGCAAGGTCAGCGTCACCAGAGAAGTCCAGCAGTGCTTCCACTGCCTCCTCTGATTGCCCGAGCGTGTCCCGCCTTTCGCCGCAAGATGCCGGGGCTTTTTTGCAAGCGTGCGCCACTCCCCGGCAACCTCCCGCCTTGGCTCCGGGTGTGCCCGCCCGCTACCTGCAAAGGTCAGGCAGTTCTCCACAA
>JANNOU010000084.1:0-1959 GCA_031399305.1 Leptolyngbya sp. SOY_34_metabat_272 | reverse complement strand
GCTGTTGCTGGAGAACCTGACGGCGGTACGCCTATCGTCGTTGTCCCCCGAATTGATGGGCGCGGGCCTGGTCGTCGATCAAGTGTTGGGCAGTGCAGCGCCTGATCAGCTCTCCCTGCCCCCCGATCCGGAAACGCCAGGTTCCAGCGCTGCGATTCGCTTCTTCCAGGCGCAAGATTTGCCTGCTCGGATCTGGCGGCCTCAACGCTGGCAGCCAGGGGGATAGGTCGTGTGAGGAAGTGCTCTGCGTTGTTGCCGTTTGTGTCCTCATTTCTCTTCTGAGCTAACTGCTATGACTTCAACCCGACCTAAGCCACCCATCCCGCCCCCGAGCTCCGGCCTGGCAGTTCCCTCCGTTTCAGCTCAGCCGGAGCCGTCTATCTCAGAGCCGCCGTTGCGGCGCAAACTCCGATTTACCCTGTTGAACTCGATTGGCTCCAGGCTGTTTCTCTACGTTTTGAGCGGTGCGCTGGTGGGTCTGGGCAGTATGTCTTACTTCTTCTACCAAGCCTTGGAAACGCGAGCAGAAGAAGAAATCCAGAGCACGCTCAACACTAAAGTCAACTTAATTGATGGTCAGATGCTTCAAGCGGAGCAAAGTGTCAATGATTTGATTGCAGCGGTCAAAAGCCTACAGGCTGGCGGCGTTCAAGATGCCAAAATTTACAAGAATCTGGCTCTTGAGTTCTTCAAGAAGCGTCAAAGCTTGACCATCGGCATTGGCTTCGGTCAAGGGCCTTACAAGATTCTCACCAACCGCCAGTGGTATTGGCCTTATTTTTATGTGGATCAAGGCTCGGCTCTGCCTGATGCAGTCGGTGTGCTGATGCCTTCCCCCTACGAGAAAGTCCGGGACTCGGAACTGGCTCAGTACGACAACTACCAGAACACAGATTATTACAAAGATTACGTCTTACCTCAGAAAAAAGTTCGGCCAGAACCCTACGCCTGGGCCGGAATTACCCTGGCCAGTCTTTACGTCCCGATCTTTGACAACCAAAATCGATGGCTTGGCGTAGCGGCGACTGACATAAACGTGACAACCCTCAGTCAACAGATTGGCGGCTCAGTTACTCAAGACGCTGGCTACTTCGCAATTTTGAGCGAACAGGGCAATCTGATTGCTTACTCGCCTGACCCAACCAAGGTCAAGAGCATGGAGAGCTATCAACAGATTCCTGAGCTGCGGGCGGTGTGGCCCCAGTTGCAGCAAGGTACTAATGGCCTGGTTCAATCAGGCGGTAGCTTCTGGGCCTATCGGCGTATTCCCACGACCAATTGGTTGATGCTGGCAGTGGTGCCGCAGACGAAGATCCTGGGACCCTTGTGGGGGATTACGGTGGTTGGCACCCTGGGGGCAGCGGTGATCTTGGCTGCAGTGGTCACCCTATTTGTGCGCTGGCTAAATCGCCGTCTGCAGCCAATTTTGGATGAATGTAATCGGCTGGCAGCTGCCGATTCTCAAACCGAAGCGCAGCTTGAGACCCAGGATGAAATCGGACGTCTTTCGACCGCTTTCTTCAACTTGCTGGCGCAGGTTGCGGCTAATGAGGAACACATCCGGCAGGAGGTGGCCCGCTCGGTGCAAACTCAGGAGCGCCTGAAGCAAGCCAGCGAGTCCGAACGTGAAAGCGAAGTGCTGCAAGAGGAAGTCGGCCATCTGCTGGACGTGGTGTCTGCTGTGGAGGATGGCGATCTGACCGTGCAAGCACAAGTCAGCGACCGTGCCACAGGGCTGGTGGCTGACACTCTGAACCGACTGATCGAACAGCTCGCCCAGGTGCTGACCGGTGTGTTGGGCACGGCACAGCAGGTGTCTGGAGGGGCGGAAGAGCTAGAAGCACTGGCGCAGATTGTGGCCGTCAACGCCGAACGTCAAGCTGAAGCTGTGGTTCAGGTGCAGAAACTGACCGAGCAAGTGGAGCACTCCGCTCTCCATTCTGCCCAACAGGTGGGCCT
>JANNOU010000083.1:0-24913 GCA_031399305.1 Leptolyngbya sp. SOY_34_metabat_272 | reverse complement strand
TTTTTGAGCAAAGCCATGCGCCGTCGTAGCCGTCAAACTTCTTGGATTCACCGCTGGTCCCGTCCGATCATTGCGGTTATCGCCGTTTGCGGAGCCTTGCTGACTGCTTATCTGACCCTCACCCACTTCACGGGTCAGCAGGTCGCGCTCTGCACGGCTGAAAATGCGGGCTGTGATTTTGTGCTCAGTAGCCCCTACGCTCGCCTGTTTGGGCTGCCGCTGACCATCTTCGGCTGTCTGGGCTATCTGAGCCTGGCGGTGCTGGCAGCGGGGCCACTCCTGGTCAACGCTGAGCAGCACAAGGAACTGCGCCAGAAGCTGGAAGATCTGACCTGGCTGCTGCTGCTGGCCCTATCCACGGCCACGCTGATCTTTAGCGGCTATCTGATGTCACTGCTGTTCTTGGTGCTCAAGACGCCCTGTCTTTACTGCATCACCTCGGCGACCTTCATGACCAGCATTTTCGTGCTGACTCTGCTGGGACGCGTTTGGGAGGACGGGGGCCAGGTGTTTTTCACCAGCGTGCTGGTCGGGGTGGTGGCTCTGATTGGCACCTTGGGCTTCCACGCGCAGGCGTCTCAGGTGGCATCGGTGTCGGGCAATTATCAGTATCAGTTGGCCGAGCACCTGGAGCAGGTGGGCGCGAAGATGTACGGTGCTTACTGGTGTCCCCACTGCAACGATCAAAAGGAGCTGTTTGGTCCGGCGTTCAACCAGGTTCGGACCCAGGTCTACGTCGAGTGCGATCCCAAGGGTGAGAACGCCCAAGCCCAGCTCTGCCAGCAACAAAAAATCACCGGCTACCCCACCTGGGAAATCCAGGGCAAACGTGTAGAGGGCACCCAATCTCTGGACAAGCTGGCGGAGCTATCTGGCTACACCGGCCCGCGTGAAAAGTCGGTGGCCACGCCGTCCCCCTAGGGCTTAGAGCGGGGGCGTTTGGTGGTGCCAGTCGGTGGCCTGCTCGTAGGCGTAGGCGGTTTGCAGCAGCACGTCTTCGCGCAGGACGTTGCCGATTAGCTGCAAGCCAATGGGCAAGCCCTGGCGGTCGAAGCCACAGGGCAGGCTGAGACCCGGCAACCCGGCTAGGTTAATCGGGATGGTCATCAAGTCCAGCAGATACATGCTCAGCGGATCAGCAGTTTTTTCGCCTGCCTTCACGGCGGTGGTGGGGCTGGTGGGGCAGGCCAGGATGTCCACTTGCCCGAAGGCGGCCTCGAAGTCTTGCTTGATCAGGGTGCGCACCTGCTGCGCTTTGAGATAGTAGGCGTCGTAGTAGCCCGCTGACAGCGCGTAGGTGCCAATCATGATCCGGCGCTTGACCTCGGCTCCGAAGCCCTGGCTGCGGGTGTGGGTGTACATGCTGAGCAAGCTGTCGGCCTCCTCGCTGCGGAAGCCGTATCTGACGCCGTCGTAGCGGGCCAGATTGGCCGACGCTTCGGAGGGCGCGATGATGTAGTAGGTGGGCAGGCCATAGCGGAAGCGGGGACAGGAGATCTCCTGCACCTCGGCCCCCAGCGCTTCGAAGGTTTTGAGCGCGGCCTGCACTGCTGCTTCAACCTCGGCATCGATCCCCTCGCCGAAGGTCTCTTTGATCACGCCGATCTTGCGCCCTTTGAGATCGGGGCTGAGCTGGGCGGCGTAGTCGGGGATAGTTACCTTCAGGCTGGTGGAGTCTCTGGGGTCATGGCCGGCAATTGCCTGGAGCAAAATGGCCGCGTCCTCGACGCTGCGGGCGAAGGGGCCGATCTGATCCAGCGAAGAGGCGAAGGCGACCAGCCCGTAGCGCGAGACCAGGCCATAGGTGGGTTTCATGCCGACCACGCCGCAGAAGGCGGCGGGCTGGCGGATCGAGCCGCCGGTGTCTGAGCCGATCGCGACCACGCACTCGCCAGCGGCAACGGCTGCCGCTGAGCCGCCCGAGGAGCCGCCCGGCACCCGCGAGAGGTCCCAGGGGTTGGCGGTGAGCTGGTAGGCGGAGGTCTCGGTGGAGCTGCCCATGGCGAACTCGTCCAGGTTGGTCTTGCCGACCAGGACTGCCCCGGCGTCGCGTAGCTTCTGGGTCACGGTGGACTCGTAGGGCGCGATGAAATTCTTGAGGATCTGGGAGCCGCAGGTGGTGGGCGTGCCTGCCATGCACATGTTGTCTTTGATGCCGATTGGGATGCCCGCGAGGGGGCTAATCGCTTCGCCGCGCGCGATCTGCTCGTCCACCTGCTGGGCCTGCGCCAGGGCTTGGTCGGCCATCAGGTGCAGAAAGGCGTGGAGTTTGGGCTCCACCTGCTCAATCCGCTGCAAGGTCTCCTGCGTCAGTTCGGTTGCCGAGCGTTCCTTGCGCTTGAGCTGGGTGTGCAGGTCGCGGATAGAGGCCATGGGTATCGCTGAAAATAACGGTGGGCTCAGGCATCCAGCATACACTTTGAGCCTAGGTCGAGCCCCAGACCTGGCGCTCGAGCCTCGGAGGCTCGCCCGAGAGTTTCGGAGGCTCGTCTGTGAGTCTTTAAACCTCACCCGAGAGTCTTAGAAACTGGCCGATGAATTTCAGAATCTCGCCCGAGAGTCTCAGAACCTCGCAAGTCAGCCTCGGAAACCGGTCGATTAGACTCAAAACCTCGTGCCCGAGCCTCAGAGCCTCGGGCGCGAGCTGCGGCTAGAGACTGACAATCCCCGACCACTGCACCTGCTGACGGCTCTCGCGGCGGTAGGAGAAAAACCGCTCTGGCTCGCTGTAGGTGCAGTGAGGCGCAGTCGCAATTTGGTCAACCTTCAGGCCCATCTGGACCAGTTGCAGGACATGAACCGTGCGGATATCCAGGCGCACTTTGCCGGGCTCTGAGTCCTCACGCAGCGCCGCGTCCGCCTGAGGCACGGTCGCGGTGACTTGGGTGGCCACCGCCTGCGAAACCTGATATACCGGCCCAGAAATCGAAGGTCCCAGGGCCACCCGCAAATCCTCTAACCGAGATCCCGTACTCAGGAAACGTCGCACTGCCTCCGGCAGGATTTTGGCCGCCGTGCCACGCCAGCCTGCATGAATCGCCGCGCAACTGCCCCGGCGCTGATCGCCGATCAGTGCTGGAGTGCAGTCCGCCGTGCACACCCACACCGACTGTTGGCCGGAGGCTGCGAACACGCCGTCCGCCTCTGGCAATTCCTCACTCAAGCTCTCAGCCGCCACAATGGCATTGCCATGGACTTGCTTAGCCCGTCGTGGCAACAGATCTGGATGCAGAGCCTGAGCGATCTCTGCCAGAGGCCGAGGCCAAAACGCCCGGGTCAAAAAGCCGTGGGGCCACGGCTCCAGCAGGCTACAGGTGAGGTAAGGTAAATCCTGCCAGGTCCGCCAGTGCCAGGTCTGCATGGAAAATGACGACGCAACGCCAACGATCCTAACGTGCCGGTTCGGTCAGCCTTTGCATCAGTTCGAGTGCGTCGGCTCTACCAACCAGGTTGCCTGGGAACTAGCCGCCACCGGGGCCAGCTCCGGCACGACGGTGATCGCCGAGCGCCAGGAGGCAGGGCGGGGGCAGTGGGGCCGCACCTGGCAGTCACCCCCCGGCGGGCTCTACCTATCGGTGCTAGTTCGGCCCCCAGCGCTCAACGCTGCCGAGGCGTCACAGCTCACCCTAGCCTCGGCCTGGGGCATTGCCACGGCGCTGAGAGCCCTGGGCATTGCCGTCCGGCTCAAGTGGCCCAACGACCTGCTGCTAGACGGACGCAAGCTGGGCGGCATCCTTACCGAGACCCGCTTGAGCGCCGAGCAAGTCAGCCAGGCCGTAATCGGCGTGGGCCTCAACTGGCACAACCCCGTGCCCGAGACCGGCGTCAACCTGGCCACCTTCCCCGATCTGTCGCTCATGACACTCGCCACCGCCGTTCTCTGCGGACTGGAGCAGGGCTACAGCCGCCTGGAACAGGAGCAACTCGACGCCTTGGTGCCGGAGTATCTGGGACTGCTCAGTAGCCTGGGCGCTCGGGTGCGCTGGGCGGGCCAGAATGGCACGGTCACGGGCGTCAGCCGCGACGGCGAACTCTGCCTGAGCTTGGGGGAACCTGACACTGCTCAAACAGTCAAGCTGAAACCAGGGGCGATCCGGCTAGGCTATTCTGGGTCAGAAAATTCTGATACAGTAAGCGCCGTGCAGGCTGACCAGAGTTTGTAGCTAGGGCTCGTAAACACTACACCGTGTGAGGGTATTGGCAATGCGTCATCTTCCGCTACTGCTGCAAGTGCTGGGTCTGGCCGGAGCCATTGGTTTGGGGTGCAATGTCCGGGCCGCCTGGTCGCAGGCAGCGCCAGTGGTCATCGACGCCCCCGCCGCCACAGCCCCAGCGGTGGATGTGCGACTCGAAGCCCCTGCGCCTCAGAAAGTTGCGCCTACGCCTGTCGCCGCCCCTGAACAGCCGCTCACCATAGTCCTCGAAAGCCGCTCGACCGGCTGCCGCACCCAAGGCGACAGCGCCGCCCTGACCAAGCTTCAGAGCAATCTGTGCCAGCGCCCCGCTTCCCTGCCACCCCGCTCGCTGGCCAGCGCCCAACCCCGGCTTGGCGTCAGCTCTGTGCCGGTCTGGTTCCGGCAGCAACCGCCCCAGCCGGATCTCGCGACCCTGGCTAGCTACCTGGTCAACCGTGACGCCAAGAACCCCACCTCGCTGAAAACCTTTCTCGCCAGTCGGACCGACTCCCCCACGGCGGGCCGCAGCGCCGCAGGCGAACCGATCCTCTACCCGCTGCCCGTGCCTGTGCCAGTGACCTCCGCGTTTGGCCTGCGCACCCACCCGATCAGCGGCCTGGTGAGCTTCCACCAGGGTTTGGACCTCGGCGCTCCCGAGGGCACACCGGTGCTGGCAGCGCTGGCCGGACGTGTCTCGATTGCTGAATTCCTGGGCGGCTTGGGGCTGGCGGTGGTTCTGGACCACGCCGACGGGGATGAGACGCGCTACGGCCACCTGTCCCAGGTGTTTGTGCAGCCGGGCGACTGGGTCGAGCAAGGCCAGGTGATTGGCGCAGTCGGCTCGACGGGCATGAGCACCGGCCCCCACCTACACTTTGAGTTTTGGCAAAATACCCCCGAAGGCCGCGTTGCCATTGATCTCACCCAACAAGTCCAGCTCGCCGTCGCCCAGTTCGCCCGGCAGCTTGCTGTCAGCGCCAGTCCTGCTGAGCGCAGCTAGAGCCACAGAGCCACAGTCAGCACACCGCGCTTAGCTGCCCTTCAATAGGCCTCGTTGCACTGCGACCAGCACCGCCTGTTTGCGGTTGCTCACAGACAGCTTCTGCAAGATCGAGTGGACGTGTACTCGAACAGTTCCCGCAGAGATAAACAGCGCGGTCGCGATTTCCTGATTGCTGTGCCCCTGGGCAAGCCAGGCAAGCACCTCCTGCTCTCGCTCCGTCAGGACCGGTTCGTTGGGCGGTTCTGCCCAGGCACAGGGCCCAGTGGACGAGGCATTGGCGTGCTGACGCAGCTTCTCCATCGCCGCATCCGACCACCAGGCTCCTCCGGCTAGCAGCGAGCGCATGGCCAATAGCAAGGTCTCCGCTTCGAGGCCCTTGAGGCAGTAGCCATTGACTCCGGCCCGCAGCAGCTGCACAGCCAGATGATCATCCAGATGGGAGGTGAGCACCAGAATCGGCAGACGGGGGTAAGACCGGCGCAGGCATTGACAAATGTCGGGGCCATCGAGATCGGGCAAGCCGATGTCCAGCAAGACTAGCTCGGGGCTGAGGTCTGCGGCCATCTGAAGCGCACTTTCGCCGTCCACGGCTTCGCCCACCACGTTGAACCCGCCTTTTTGCAGAGCCATCGTCAGGCCGAAGCGAAATAGCTCGTCGTCCTCAACCAGCAGGACTCGAACACCTTGAGTCATGCGGCAATTCTACCGTGAAGGTCACCCCCCCGGTTGGTCGGCTCTCAGCTCGGATCTGCCCGCTGTGGGCTTCAACGATCTGACGCGACAGGTACAAGCCCAAGCCAGTTCCCGGCAGCTGGCGCTTACCTGGCCCCTGATAGAAGCGCTCGAACAGTTGGCTGAGGTCCGCCGATTGAAGCCCTCGCCCTGTATCACTCACGGTCAGAACGCAACGGCTGGTGTCTCCCCGCTCAGAAGCGTCAGAAAGCGTGATCACAACCTCGCCGCCCTTCGGCGTGTGGTTGAGGCTGTTGATCAGCAGATTGCTGAGTACGCGCTGGAGCTGGACGCCATCAGCGTAGAGGTTCGCCTTGGCGGGGCCCGCATAGGTCAGATGGATAGCCCGGCGCTCGGCCAGGTCGTGCAGAGTGGCCATCGTCGCTGTGATCAGCGTTGCTAGATCGAAGCTGGTCGGCTTGAGTGTCAGGCCGACGTTCTCCGTCCGGTAAATCTCGAGGAGGGTTTCGATCAGCTGGAGTTGACCGCGACAGCCTCGGTCAAGAACAGCCAGCGCTCGCTGGACATGGTCCGGACTGAGCTGCTCAAAATCCTCGCGCAGATGACGCAGGGTGGCCACCGCGCCCAGAATCGGCGTGCGCAGATCGTGGGTCAGGGTAGCGATGAAGTCCTCGCGGACTTTAACCAATTGCGTCTGAGCTGCCAGCTGAGCCTGAGAGGTCCTCAAGACTTTCTCATAGCGTCGATTGCCGTCACTGAGGTAGCCGGTGATCGCTAAGGCCAGAATGGCGATACCTCGGTTAACCACGGTACTGGCCGACAGAAACGCAGGCTCAGAGGACCAAAAACTGAGCAGCGTCGCCACACAAGTCAGGGTCGTCACGGCGTAACCCACTCGGCGTGAGAACTGCCAGAAAGCCAGCAGAATCGGGCCACTGTAGAGATAGCCAACGACAAAGCTGGCCCCCGTCGCGTGATCCAGAGCCGAGATGAGAGCGACATTGAGCGCTAGCACCAGGCTGAGCGCCAGACGGGTGCTGAGGTTTCTGTCGACGCTTGGGAGGAGTTGCATCTGTGGTTGAGTCAACAATCTGTGCAAGTTTTAACCTGCCTAGACTGCATTGCGCCTGAGCTTGAGCAACTCTACTCTGGCCCTCTCACGAGAGGTCGATTGTCGCTTCTCAAGTTTCTGTGGAACCATGTGTAGGCACCATCACATCCCCATGACTGTACTGTGGAGAGTTCATCGCTACCCACTCACTTCTATCTGAGCCACCCCCGCACTGCCTTGGGCTCCGCCATTCTCGATTGGATGCCCCAGCCGGGAGCCTGCATTGAGCACGATGGCAAAACCTACACGGTTCTGGAGCGCCGTCATCACTACACGCTCAAGCTCGGTCGCTACCACCTCAACCGCATTGCTCTCTGCGTCAAACCCAGTACCCGCCCCACTGAGCGTAGCTTGGTGGGGGACCGCTGGGTAATTGGTGAGGCCAGCTGCCACTTCAATGCGCGCTCAGAGCTGATCCGCTGTGCGGTCAACCCCCAGGGGCCTTGTGCGGGCTGCCGCTACTTCGAGCGTGAGGCGTCGGCAAACCCCTCTGACCTGGACTCCTGATCGGCGCTGGCTTCGGACTTGAGTTCGGGAGCCTTGAACTTGTAACCTACCCCGCGCACCGTCTGGATTAGAGCGGGTTGGCTGGTATCGGTCTCAATCTTTTTGCGGATCTGACCGATGTGGACATCCACCACACGCTGGTCGCCGACATACTCGTAGTCCCAGACTTCCTGAATCAGCTCCGCCCGCCGCCAGACCCGTTCTGGATGGCTGGCCAGCAGATGCAACAGGTCAAACTCCAGCGCCGTCAGCGGCACCAAAGCGTTATTGAGGGTGACCTCACGGCGCACGGGGTCAATGCTGAGGCCGTTGAAGCTTAGACACTGCTGCTCGGCTACGCTGACGCTGCGCTGGCGCTTGAGAATCGCCTGAACCCGAGCACCGAGCTCGCGCAAGCTGAAGGGCTTGGTAATGAAGTCATCTGCGCCTTGAGAGAAACCCTGGATCTTATCCGCTTCATCAGTGCGGCTGGTGAGCATCAGCACAAACACCTGGGTCTGGGCTTGCATCTCCTGGCACAGGCGGTAGCCGGTGGTGTCGGGCAAATTCACGTCCAGGATTACAAGGTCTGGATTGAACTGCGTGAAGGACGCGATGGCGCTCTTGCCATCCTCCGCCGACTCCATCTGATATCCCTGCTTAGTCAGGTAGCGACAGACGAGCGTCCGGGTCGCCATTTCATCGTCTACCACAAGAATCTTGGCTTGGGCCATATGCTATCGCTGAGATTCAGAAAGATCGGGAACAGTTACGGTAGAAACACCTGATGGAGCTGCAAGCCTAAACGATGCTTGAAAGCAGTTCGCCTCATTCAATCTATTCGACTAAGGCCCCTGACTGTCAGGCCAAACCTTGCCAAAAAACCTCAGAGTCTGTTGATTTCTGTGAAGTTAGCCTGCAGGATGCACTAGGTTCCTGGCTAGCGCTGGACACATCCTGATTGATCACTCAAGGGGTTGGTCCAGAGCCAGCTTACCCCTCAGCTTACCCAAACCGCTCTCAATCGACCACTGCGCGTCTAGCAGACCTGAGGGCAAGCGTGTATGTAGAGTTTATGATCTTCCTGTGAAGAGCAGATCAAGTCTGAGCCAGTTGGCAATCCCAAGCCGGATGGCTTGTGGAGAAGGGGAGCCCTGAGCTAGCCTGAAGGCTCAGCAAGTATTCAACCGACAGCCGATGAACGACCAGAGCCCCTACCGGCGTCTCGGGGTGTCAGAAGATGCCTCGTTCGAGGAAATCCGCGAGGTTCGAGATCGTCTGCTTGAGCAATTCGAGGGCGATGAAAAGCAGCGGGAAAACATCGAGGCCGCCTACGATGCCGTGCTGATGGACCGGCTGCGCCTGCGCCAGGAAGGTAAAATCAAGGTGCCCGACCGCATCCGCTACCCTGAGCGGCTAATTCAGCCACCGCCAAGCCCCAGTGCCCTTCCGGCTGCCCAACGCCTGGCTTGGTTCCAGCGATTGCTGGACTCTCCCAATCGCCAGGAGATCGGGGTGTCACTGGCGGTGTTTGGCGGGCTCGGCCTCTGGGGAGTTCTGGACCCCGTGCGCATGACCTTCGGCCTGGCGGTGGGGGTTCTGGCCAGTCTGTACTTCCTCAACCGCAAGGAGCGTAAGCTGGGTCGAGCCTTGCTACTCACGCTGGCTGCCCTGGTGACAGGGGTGATCCTGGCCAGCACTGCAGCCAACCTGTTGGGCGTAGGCCTGGGACACCCAGTGTTCACGGCTGTGACTTATCTGGTGCTGTGGCTGGTTGCCTGCTTCCTGCGTTAGGGCAAGGTTACCGCTGCTGCCGCATGGGCCAGCACGATCTCAACGGCAGCGGCGAGATTGGCCACAATGTAATCTGGCTTGTACTGGGCTAGCTGTTCCCGATTGCGGATGCCGCTGAGCACGCCGATGGATGCAATGGAATGCGCTTTGGCCGCCAGCAAGTCGGCTTCTGTATCACCGACCATCCAGACCGGATCGGCAGGGGTGAGTTCAGCAACAGCGCGGGCCATGAGGCGTGGCTTGTCTTGCGTATCACTAGTTTTGACGTAGTCATCTGCCAGGCAGTATATGTGGGTGCTGGCGAAGAAGCGCTCCAGGTTGTACTGCTCTAGGACCGGCAGTAGCTCACGGGTTCGGCGCATGGTCATCACCGCCAGCTCGCAGCCGTGGGCTTTAAGAGTTTCCAGCGCCTGAATCGAATCGGGAATCAGCCGATCGTAGGGAAAGTAGTCGTCGGTGTGCACAGCGGCGCGACGCAATTGGGCAAAGCTGAGGGCTTGGTCGGCCTCAAATCCGCTGCGGCGGGCGATCTCAACCTCAGGCACTCGGTCGCGTTTCAGCTGCCAAAACTCTGGTTTGCTCAGCACGGCGATCGCCTGACTCCCATGCCGAGTCTGCGCTACACAGTGCAAGTAGACCTGATAGTAGCGCTCGGAGACGTCCATGATCGGGCCGTCAAAATCGGTGAACAAGCGCAGGGTCACGGATGTCTCCCAGGTGTTTTCGTAATCTTTCTTAAGAAGAGTTTACTGGCTGTGAGGACGGCTTACTCCAGCTGCAGAAAGTGCTCTAGAGCAGCGACCATCGCCGGGGGCCAGCGGCGTGTATGGGCCACCCAGTCCAGGTTTTCGTAGCGGGGATCCAGGCCAACGGCGCCTGCCCAATAGCTTTCGGCTTCGCCGCGATGGCCTTTGGCCCAAAGAGCGGCGCTCAGGGCGGCACGCACGTCGGCAAAATTAGGGTATTGCCGGGCTAGGTTGCGCCACTCGCGCTCAGCCTGCTCAAGTTGGCCGGTCTGATAGAGGGCGAGGGCGTAGTTGGCGCGGGCGAAGGCGAATTCAGGCGCGAGTTCGGTAGCTTTGCGGTAGTCAGCTAGGGCGCTATCCCAGTCGCCTTGGCCGGCCTCGGCACTACCGCGGTTGTTGAAGGCAGCGGCGTCTTGGGGAGCAAGAGCCAAGACTTGGTCGTAGTCGGCGATGGCTTTGTCCCATTCGCCCAGGCCTTCCCAGGCGGCCCCTCGGTTGAGGTAGGGATCGGGGGCGCTGGGAGCTAGCTCAATGGATTGGGTGTAATCTGTCAGAGCCTCGTTAAGCTTGCCCTGGCTGACCCGAGAGTTGCCCCGGTTGCTCCAGGCGGCGGCGTTGTCCGGGAAACGTTCGATAATCTGCGTCCAGGCTTTTTCGGCAACGGTGAAGTTGCCCGCCTGGGTAGCCGTGATCGCCTGATTCGCTAGCTCATCAAGCACCTGGTAGGCGTCATCTGCTCGCAGCGGCGTCGGCCATAGGACCAGTAAAATCAGGCTCAGCACCACCAGCCAGCGGGACAGTTGCTTCGACATCGCAAACCTTGGCAAATCTCCTATGATTTTTGAGACTACACCACCTTGAGGGGCGAGCTGATGGCCGAAGTCGTCCTGGAAAACCTCTACAAAAGCTTTGGTGCCGGAGCAACGGTGCTCAAACGCATCCAGCTGACGGTCGCCGATGGAGAGTTTTTGGTGCTGGTCGGCCCCTCAGGCTGTGGCAAAAGCACTCTGCTGCGCTTGCTAGCAGGCTTGGAAAGCGTTACCGCCGGTACGATTCGCGTCGATGGTCAGGGAATCAACAACCTGCCGCCCAGCGCGCGGGATATCGCAATGGTTTTCCAGAGTTACGCGCTGTACCCGCACCTGAGCGTCTACGACAACCTGGCCTTCGGCCTGCGACGGACAGTGGGCACCGGCTTCAAACTGGAGCCAACGGCGCTGCCGCCACCACTCGAAACCCTGCTGGTCAACCTCAGCCGTCCCCTGCCCAAGGGTCTGCGCTATCGCTCGGCCCGTGAGCGTCAGATCGCTGAGCGGGTGCGGACGGTGGCCCAAATGTTGCAAATTGAGGCGCTGCTGGAGCGGCTACCCAAGCAACTCTCGGGCGGGCAGAAGCAGCGCGTAGCTCTGGGACGAGCGATGGCTCGCCAGCCCAAGGTGTTTTTGATGGACGAGCCACTGTCGAATCTGGATGCCAAGCTGCGCTCGGAGACGCGCTCCCAGATCGTGCAGCTGCAACGGCGGTTGGGAACGACCACCCTCTACGTCACCCACGACCAGACTGAGGCCATGACCATGGGCGACCGGGTGGCGGTGATGAACGGTGGCGAGATTCAGCAGGTCGCCAGCCCTTTGGAGCTGTACAATCATCCAGCGAATCGGTTTGTAGCAGAATTCATCGGCTCACCACCGATGAATTTCATCCCGGTCCAGGTCAAAGCGCCGCTGCTGTTGTTGCACCCCTGCTTCCGCCTGACTCTGCCTGCTCCCTGGGAGCCGTTGCTGAGCCGCTACGATGGCCACAGCCTAGTCTTGGGCATCCGCCCCGAGCACCTAGGTCTCAGCCCACCTGCGCCGCGGAACCTGCCGGTGCGCGTCGACTTAGTCGAAGCCCTGGGCAGTGAAACCCACTTGCTGACTGCTCTGGGTGGCGAGCGCACCCTAATCCGTGCCCGCGTTCCCCCTGACCTGGCTGTGAGCTTGGGCGAAGAGATCTATTTAGCGCTCAAAGTCGAGCACCTTCACCTGTTTGACCCCGATAGCGGCCTGGCACTGATGCCAAACTTCCACCAGGCTCCTGGACCCTGAGGTTGGGTTAGAGCATAGTAATATAGTGGACTGTGTTTGTTTTAGACCCACTTCCTAGCTGAGTCCTCCCATGCCCAAGCTCAAGACCCGCCGGGCGGCGGCCAAGCGGTTTCGCATCTCCGGTAGCGGCAAGCTGATGCGCCGCAAAGCCTTCAAAAATCACATGCTGGAGCACAAGAGCACCAAGCGCAAGAGAAGCTTGACTGGCTCAACCGTAGTGAGCGAGCGCGACGCCGAGAACGTTCGCCTGATGCTCCCGTACCTCTAGCTCTCTTGGTTCCACTGCTGTTCTCAACTATCCAACTAGGTTAACTGTCATGACACGGGTCAAACGCGGCAATGTCGCCCGCAAGCGGCGCAAAAAGATTCTGAAGCTAGCGAAAGGCTTTCGGGGCTCTCACTCCAAGCTCTTCCGCACCGCCAACCAGCAGGTCATGAAGGCGCTGCGCAATGCCTATCGCGACCGCCGCAAACGCAAACGGGACTTCCGCGCCCTCTGGATCACGCGCATCAACGCGGCTGCTCGTCTGCACGGCTTGAGCTATAGCGCGCTGATCGGGGTGCTCAAAAAGGCCGATATCCAGCTCAACCGCAAAATGCTGGCCCAACTGGCTGTCCTGGATCCAGACACGTTCGCCCAAGTCATTGCTCAGGCCAAGGCTTAGTGCGTTCGGGGCTCAGAGCGTGGCTGCGAAGGCTCAGTGGGGTTCTGCTGAGCCTTCTGCTGTGGGTCGGCCTGGCACAAGACCCGGCTACAGCTGCGGACTGGGCAGCGATCGAACGGCAGCGCACGATTACTATTGCCGTGAAGGACAACCTGCGACCTCTGGGCTTCAAGGACGCAGCTGGTGGCTTAGTTGGCTTCGAAATTGACCTCGCTCGCCAACTGGCGCAGGCACTGCTGGGCAGCGAACGGGGCTTGACCCTCCTGCCGGTCAGCAATCTTGAGCGCCTTCCGGTTTTGTGGTCTGGGCAGGCAGATTTGGTGATTGCCCACCTGAGCGTCACCGGCCCTCGCGCTCGGCTGGTGGATTTCAGCGATCCCTACTATTTCGACGGTACGGCGCTAGTCAGCGGCCAGCTTGACCTGAACCGCCTCGAAGATCTGGCGGGAAAGCCGATTGCGGTGCTGAGTGGCTCTAGCACTATTGCCTCCCTGCAGGCGACTTTAGCCAACGCAACACTAGTGGCAGTAGATTCCTATGAGGCGGCCTACGCGGCTCTGGAGGCGGGGCAGGCCGTAGCCTTCGCCGCTGATGCCAGTGTCTTGAGCGGTTGGGTGCAGGAGTATCCGGCATATCACTTAATCATGCCGCAGTTATCTGCCGAGGGTCTGGCGGTTGCCCTGCCGCGAGGCAACCGCTATGCCGAGCTGCGGCAGCAGGTGAATCGGGCGATCCAGTCAGCTCAGCAGCAGGGGTGGCTGCGACAGCGAGCTGCGGCCTGGGGATTGCCCTGAGGGAGCGGTTCCGGTTCCGGAACCTGGCAGTGAAAGCCGCGTCAAGGAACTCAGGACCTTGACTCCATGCTGCGCCCATGAGCGATACTCTGTCCCTATCTTGGCCCGCGCCTGCTTTGGCAGTTGAGGCTGCTTCCCCGCGAGGATCTGTGCAAGCCGAGAAACTCTCGACCGCTGATCTTGTACTCCGGTGTCAAAGTGGCTTCCGGCCTGATCGCGCTGCTTTCTCGGAGCTGCTGCGGCGTCATCAAGCTCACGTTGATCGGCTACTTTACCATCTGGCCCCTGACTGGCAAGATCGGGCAGATCTGGCTCAGGAAGTCTGGATTCGCGTGTATCGCAACCTCAAGCGCCTCAACGAGCCCGAGAAGTTTCGCGGCTGGCTATCGCGGATTGCAACCAATCTGTTCTATGACGAGCTGCGCAAACGCAGACGAAATGCCAAGCCCCTATCCCTCGACGCCCCCCTGCAACTGGGAGACAGCGAAGTGGACTGGGAAATAGCCGCCGATGACCCTGGACCTGAGGGTAACCTGACCACCCGCGAGTTTTATCATCAACTCCGGACGGCGATTCAAGATCTGCCCGAGGTATTCAGGACTACTATCGTCCTGCGGGAAATTGAGGGGATGGCCTACGAGGAGATCGCCGCGATCACAGGGGCCTCGTTGGGGACTGTAAAGTCGAGAATCGCAAGGGCGCGTCAGCGATTGCAGACACAGCTCCAAGCCTATCTTAATGGGGAGTAGAGAGGTGTCCTGGCACTGCGGATCCTGGGCAATAATGTTTCTCTGAGCCTGGTGTGAAGAAGTGTGACACGTCCAATAATTTATCGATCCACATAGGTGGTGATTGGCATGAGTGTTGAGCGGCAATACGACGAACTGAATCGGGACCATTTTGAGCTGATTAGCGCTTACCTGGACGGTGAGGTAACCGCTCAAGAGCGGCAGCAGGTCGAACGCCTTCTGGCTGAAGACCCCCAAGCACGACAGCTACACCGCCATCTGCAGGATCTGCAGGTTGGAATTCGGGCGCTGCCTGTGGTGGAGACCTCGCGGGTCTCTGCCCACGAGCAAACTCAGCGCATCCTCGAGCGCATCGACCGTCGCCAACATCGCAATATGAAGTTGGTCTGGGGAGGCATTGCAGCTGCCCTGGTGGGTGCGGTCAGCAGCAGTTTGATGCCAGGGCAGCTACAACTGGCCTCTGGTCCCTCTGTCGAACCAACCCGTCTGGCTGCCTCGCCGAAGATCTTGGTGACCTTGGAGCGCCCTCTATTGCAGATCCCGCAGTCTGCTGTGCAAGGCCAGGCCGCCGTGTCGGGTGGCGCGGACGCGGCCCTCTCCTACCTGATGGAAAAGAGTTCCCCTGGTGACCCGAATGACATTTTGTTTCAGAAGCCCTGAGCGCACCTTACGTGTCTTCCTGGTGGCGCTGGTGGTGACCAATTTGAGTTTGCTGTCCTGGTCTAGCCCTAGCCCGGCCCAGGCAAGCCGTCGCAATGACCCTGAAGTCCGGGACTCTCGGGGTGGCAACCAGGAGGAGGCGGAGCGGCTGCGACGTGAGTTTGAACGGCAGGTGTCGGCGCAAAACCGCCGCATTCAGCAGGCTCAAGACGAGTTGCAGTCGATGATCAACAACCCAAACGCCTCGGAAGCCCAAATCCGTGCCAAGCAGCGAGAGCTGAGCACCCTGCGTGCCCAGCGCGACGAACTCGCAACTGGCCACATTTTGCAGATGCGCCGCTTGCGGGGTCAGCCCTAGCAGGCAGACAGCTTTCCCAGCACCATTCCGGCTAACACTAAAAATCCGATCCAGACATTCTGGCTGAACAGCTGTCCGTAACGGTCACGGCTTAGGCTGTCCTGGCACAAACTGCGATACTGCAGGGTCCACAGGACAGCTGCGCCGAGTAGCGCTGGGTAAAACGGCCAACCCAGTCCCAGTTGCAACCCAGTTTGCAGCAGCAGCAGCGCCGTGCCGGTGAAAAAGAGGCCCACCGCCTGCGGTGCGAACTTGCCAAAAAGTAAGGCACTAGAGCGCAGGCCAATGCGCCGGTCGTCATCGCGATCGGCTAGGGCATAGATTGTGTCAAAGCCCAGGGTCCACAGCAGCGTCGCGCCCCACAGCAGCCAGGCCGCCGGGCTCAAGCTGCCAGTGAGCGCACTCCAGCTGATTAGCACCCCAAAGCCCCAGGCGATAGCCAGCACTAGCTGCGGCATGGGAAACCCCCGCTTGGCTAGAGGGTAGAGCACGATCACCGGCACCGCCGCCACACACAACAGGTAGCTGAGTGGCGTCAGATAGGCTGCGAGCCCCCAGGCGCAGCAGAAGGCAACCGCCGCGACCACCAGCCCCACCCGTACCGAGAGTGTCTGATTGGCTAGAGGCCGATTGCGGGTGCGCTCGACTTGGGGATCAATCTTGCGGTCCCACAAGTCATTGACCACGCAACCTGCGGCGCTAGTTGCGATGCTGCCCACAACCACAATCAGCACCAGCAGCGCTGGGGGGCGACCACAGTCGGCGGCCAGCACGACAGCCCAGAGAGCAGGCACCATGAGGATCAAGCGTCCAGCCGGTTTGTGCCAGCGCAGCAAACGCACGATCGCTAGCCAGAGGGGGTTAGGGGTGGTGATGCTCATCGCGGGGCGTCGAGGGAAACAGTGCAGAGACAGGCAACGTGAAGGAGAATACGCTGCCCTCGCCATGAGTCGATTCAAACGCGACCGTGCCCCCTTGATTTTCTACCAGGAGTTTGCACAGGGCGAGGCCCAAGCCGGTGCCCGCGATCTGCGCACGGTCCGGATGCTGAACCCGATAGAAGCTCCGGAACAGATGCGGCTGGTCTGCGGCCGGAATGCCCAGGCCGTAGTCGCGTACCCAGATCTTAAGCTGGCGGTCACCCTGAGGCTCCGCGCCCACCAGCACGGGCGAGGCCTCTGGGGAGTACTTCAGCGCGTTGGAGAGCAGGTTGGCGAGCACCTGCACAATCTGCCAGCGATCGCCCCAGATCGGCGGTAACCCCTCAGACAGCGCCGTCTGGATCGGTGCGCCCGGAAACAGCTCCAGTGCCTCGTGTAGCAGCTCGGCGAGGCGCAAGGATTCCAAGTGAGTGCCCAGCGATTCGGAGTCCAGATAGTGCAGCGCCAGAACCTCGGTGAGCAGGCGATGCAGATGGTGGACCTGCTGACGCACCAGGCTTAGAAACTCACGCCGCTGGCTCAAGTCCAGGTTCGGCTCTGCCAGCAGGTCTAGACAGCCCTGGAGCGAAGTTAGGGGGGTGCTGAGCTGATGGGTGAGCAGGGCCATCAGCTGGCTATTGGCTTCTATCTGATGACGCAGGCGCTGGTTCTCCCGCAGCAGGGTTTCAGAGTCTGAGAGATCGGCTGCAGCAGAGTCAAACATGGGCGAGGGGCAGCACGGTAGGGACCTGAACGGAGCAAGGAGCACAAAGATATGTTTCAGATTATTGCCATTCCCATACGCTTGTCATCACGTAGTTGCTTGGGAAAAGCTTTGGCGGGACCTATCGATTTTTACAGGAATTGGCAGCAGGGCTTCGCTAAGATCAAGGGCGATCCCGGCTTTTTACGATGCCAGTGAACCTGTCCCGCCCGTCTGATGCCCTAGCCCTGGCTGCTTCGCCAATCCTGGCTGCAATTGACATTGGCACCAACTCTGTGCATATGGTGGTGGCTCGCATCCGGCCCGAGTTGCCTGCGTTTTCGATTATTGGTCGCGAAAAGGAGACGGTTCGTCTAGGCGAGCATGACCCGGAGACCGCAAAGCTCACGCCCGAAGCCATGGCCCGGGGGATTGCCGCGCTGCGACGCTGTCAGAGCATTGCCCAAGCCCAAGGGGCCAGCGCGATCATCGCGGTTGCCACCAGTGCAGTGCGGGAGGCTGCTAACGGGCGAGCCTACCTCAAGCAGATCGAGCAGGAGCTGGGCCTGGCGGTGGACTTGATCTCCGGCCCTGAGGAGGCGCGGCGGATTTATTTGGGCGTGCTCTCTGGACTGGAGCTGGGCAATCAGGACCACGTGATCCTCGACATCGGCGGGGGCTCCACCGAGCTGGTGCTAGGCGATGGACGAGAGCCGCGCTTCTTGAGTAGCACCAAGGTGGGAGCCGTGCGCCTCACCGATCAATTTGTGCAGAGTGACCCGATCAGCGAAGAGGATTATGAGCGGCTGCGGGCCTACGTGCGCGGCATGCTGGAGCGTCCGGTCGAGGAGCTGCGCAGCTATCTGCCCGCTTCACAAGGTGGTTCAGCGGCGGCCTGCCCGCCCTTAGTCGGCACCTCAGGCACGATTGAGACTCTGGCTAGCCTGGTGGCGCGGGAGCAGGCGGGGGCGGTGCCGGTGCCGATGAGCGGCTACGAGCTGAGCTTGAGCGACTTGGAGACGGTATTGAGCCGGTTGCGCCGTTTGAGTGTCAGCGAGCGGCAATCGCTGCCCGGTCTATCGGAGCGGCGGGCGGAGATTATCCTAGCGGGGGCGGTGATCCTCACCGAGGCGATGACCCTGCTGGGGGCAGAGCGCCTGGTGGTGTGCGAGCGGGCACTGCGCGAGGGCTTGCTGGTCGATTGGATGCTGGCACACGGGCTGATCGCCGATCACCTGCGCTATCAGCAGTCGGTGCGGGAGCGCAGTGTGCTGCACATGGCCCAGCGCTATCATCTGGACCTGGCCCACGGCGAGCATGTTGCGGAACTGAGCTTGTCTTTGTTTGATCAGCTGGAGGGGGTCTTGCACCACTGGCGCGGGGCGGCGGCGGGCGAGTTGCCCTGGCGCGAACTGCTCAAGGCGGCGGCGATTTTGCACAATTGCGGCCACCATGTCAGCCACTCGGCCCATCACAAGCATTCCTACTATCTGATTCGCAACGGCGATCTGCTGGGGTACACCGAGGCAGAAGTTGAGATCATCGCCAATCTGGCGCGCTACCACCGCAAGACGACACCTAAGAAAAAACATCAAAACTATCTGAATCTGGTCCACAAGCTACATCGCCGCTTTGTGGACCAAGCCAGTGCCCTGCTGCGGCTGGCAGTCGCGCTGGATCGCCGTCAGCTGGGGGCAATTGCCAGCCTGAGGGTCAAATTTGACGCCGAGGCGCGGATACTACACCTGTATTTGCAGACCGCCCAGCCCAATGACCACTGCGACCTAGAACTCTGGAGCCTGGACTACAAAAAGGACGCCTTTGAGGCGGAGTACGACGTTCAGCTGATCGCCTACTGTCTGAGCACTCAGACGCCCCTGATTCCGGCGACGGTTCCATAACCTTCGGGCGAGGTTGGGAACTCGGCCAGAGCCTGCGCGAAAATCAGCATCAAGCTGCTCAGCTGCTTCAAGCTCGGCTCGCTGTGGTTGCGACTCGCTGGCCGCTGGACTCTCGGCCTGCCGCGCCTGGAACTCGCAGCCTTCGGCTGAGCACTCAAAGCCTCCAGGCTGGAACTCGGCTGTGCGCGCTGAAGGCTCGGAAGTTCGAGCCATTTTCTCAACTTTCGAGGCTTGGCGCTCGGCAGAGCGAGTGTAGGACTCGGAGTCTGCAGCAGATGGCTCGACTCGCCGGGCGGGGAACCTGACGCTGCGGGCTCCGAGCGTGGGAACCGCAGTGCTACACCGGGGTTAACGGTCATCCGCGCCGCGCACCAGGATCACCGTGCGCTTGCTGTGGCGGGCAATCGCTTCGGGGATGTTGCCCTTGACGACCTGCTGCAGCATGCCTTCGCGGCTTGCGCCCAGTACAATCACATCGCACTGGTCATGCTGGGCCAGATCCAGTACTGCTTCGGGGACAGACTTGGCGCACACCGCAGTTGCGAGCACCGGGCCATTCAGCCGACGGCTGAGAAACCGGGCCGCCTCGTCCAGCATCGTTTTGTCCGGAGCGGGCTTCGACGGCTCAAAAATCTGGCACAGCCGGATCTCCGGCGCGACGCTCAACGACACCAGCGCGGGCAACAGCCGCACCGCCTGTTGGGCATTGGGACCGCCTGCCATCGGCACCAACCAGCGATTGGGCGGCTCGCTGCCGCAGAGCTTCACCAAGATCACGCCGCAGGGAGCCTGCCGGATCACCGTGTCCACCACGCTGCCGAAAATCCGACCGGGCGTCGAGGCTCCGCCCTCCCAACCCATCAGCACCCAATCAATGTGGCGCTCTTTAATCGTCTCCAGAATTGCCTGGGCGACATCGTGCGCCACCCGCACCTGCGTGTGCACCGGGATTTGCAACCCCCGACCCAGTCGCACCGCTTGCTGGAGCAGACGGCGGCTGGCCGTGGTCCGGACCGGGGTCTCCGCCGGGGAACTGTCGCGAGACACCAGGATCACCTGCAAACACTCCAGCTCATCGTGCCGACTGCGGGCAATCGCCGCCGCCATCTGGAGCAAAGAGGTTGCCGTCTGGGGGTTGGCCAGCGGCACCAGTAAGCGCCCCTGCCCCAGCGCGGGTGAGCGCGTCTGGTAGACCACATACGAGGGCTCGGGCTGGGGGCCGATCTGGCCCGTCTCACCGCTCAGCCGATCCGACTCGGCGCGGATAATGTCGGCACGCGTGATAATCCCTACCAGCTTGCGCCCGTCGGTGACTGGCAGACGACTGATTTTGTGGCGATTGAGCAGATAGAGCACCTGGGTCAATGGCTCGTGCGGGCAGACTGTCACCGGCTGCGGCGTCATGATCGCATCCAGATGAGCATCGCCTGCTAGACGGCGCTGGGCCATCGTCGCCAAGTCAGTCTGGGTGACGATGCCAATCAGCTTGCCCTCGTCCACTACCGGAAAACCGCGATGATGCGAGCGCGAGAAGGCTTGAATAGCCTCATCCAAGGTCATCTGACTAGACAGCGTTTCCACCCGAGGCTGCATGATCTGCTCCGCGGTCAGCTGCGCCAGCAGCCCATCAATAGGAGCGTCTTTGTCCAGGGAAATGCCATTCCAGGCCAGCATCCGAGTGTACAGCGAGCCCCGAAACACCCGGTCTGACACCAGATACGCGATCACCGAGGTGATCATCAGCGGCAGCACCAGATTGAAGTCTGCGGTGATCTCGAACACGATGACAATCGCCGTGATCGGCCCCCGCGCCACGGCACTAAAAAACGCCCCCATCCCCGTGAGCGCGTAAGTCAGCAGGGAACTCGTCTCCAGGCCCAGTGGAATGCCCGACAGGGTCTGGAGATTCAAGGCGCTCATTGCCACCAGATAGCCCAGTGCCGAGCCCAGGGTCAGCGAGGGCGCAAACAGCCCACCGGGCGCACCCGAGCCACAGGCCACTAGAGTCAGACAGAAGCGTGCTAGTAGCGCGACAGCGGTCACCTGCCAGGTCGCCCCACCCGCGATCAGCAGCTCCTGCAGGCCAGTATGGTCACGAAAGGCGGCAGGCAATAGCCCGATCACCAGTCCAGAGATCAAGCCCGCCAGCGCAATCCGCCAGGGCAACCCCAAACGCAGCACCCGCCGGTAAAAGTTCAGGCTTACAAAAATGCCCCGGCAAAACAGGCCACCCAACAGCCCCGCCAACCCACCTAACACCAACAGCAACGGGATTTCCTGCATCGAGAAGCGGACCTGCGACGCTGTCAGATTGAGGCTGAGTTCATCGCCGCCCAACAACCGCGAGACTACTGCGCCGACAAACGAGGCCAGGATCGCCGTACCCAAGGTGAGCCCCGAGACGTCCTGGAGCAGTTCCTCAATCACGAACAGCACCCCGGCAATCGGCGCATTGAAGCCCGCCGCCAGCCCCGCTGCGGTGCCTGCGGCGATCAGTTGGCGACGATAGTCTGGCGAGGTGGGCACCCAGCGGCTGAGCTGGGCGGCCAGGGCGGCTCCGATCTGCACGGTCGGCCCCTGCCGCCCCAGGGTTAAGCCAGAGGCCAACACCAAGGTCGTGCTCACCAGCTTGACAGCGGCCACGCGTAGATTCAGCGCCATCGGCACATTGGCCAGCGCCGCTTTGACTTGGGGAATGCCGCTGCCGGCCGCCTCCGGTGCAAAGCGTTCGATCAACCAGCCAGCTAGGAAGCCGCCGCCCGCCCCCACGGCAGGTAAGATCAGCCAGGCGGGTAGCCAGTCAGCGAGCCAAATGCGCCAGCCCCCCAGCCAGCCGACCTGCTGCTTGAGCAGCACAGCCGCCAGACCCGAGACCAAACCGATGACACAGGCTTCAAAGATAGCGACGCGCTTAGGTTGCAGCAGCTGGCGGCAGCGCTTAAGGACAAGGCGATACCTCATAAAACAAGCACGGTAGCGACCCTTGAGGCTCTAAGCTAAATGCGACTGATTTAAATTCTGGTTTTAAATTGCCGATCTCCCACCCCACTATAGTGAGCAAAAAACCGAGCCGCCTTGCCAGCGGCTGAGGGGCAATCTGTATGGCCTGATTGAAAAATTTGTATGGCCAAAGCTGGCAAAGTCCGGCTTCAGACCAGCGAGCCGCCGCAGCTAGAGCCAGCCCCCGCCGTACAGCCATAGCAGTGCTGGCCTGTGGCGATCTCGCGGCCCAGCAGGTCTGAGGCGCTCAGCTCCCAGAGCTTGCGCCCCTCGCCGGGCACGCCAAGCTCTAGCATCTGGTTGAAATCGCAATCGTAGACATTGCCTAACCAGTCCACGCTGATCTGATGGCGGCACATCAAGCCTTCGAGCGTGCCTGGATTGAATGACTGCTGTAACAGCGCTTGGTAAGACTCGGTCTGCCCGGTGACGGCCAAGAAGTGAGCGTAGCGCCGGATCGGCAGGTTGGTGAGCGTGAACAGCTTATTGAAGGCGATGCCATAGCGCACTGCCAGCTCTCGTTTGTAGTCGGCCTGCAGTTTGGCCTGGGGTGGCGGCAGGTGTGCGTCCACGGGGTTGTAGACCAGGTTTAGGCTTAGCCCGGTGTCTGGATCGCCGTAGCCCAGAGCGTTCAGCTTCTGCAAGGCGCGAATGCTGTCTTGGAACACGCCGTGGCCCCGCTGTTTATCCACGTTGTCTTCGAGGTAGCAGGGTAGCGAGGCGGTGATCTCCACTTGCCAGTCGCGCAGGAACTCGGCTAGGTCCTCGTAGCCGGTCGCTAGCAGAATCGTGAGGTTGCAGCGGTCGATGACCTGCCGTCCCAGTTCTCGCCCGGCCTGGACTAGGTAGCGGAAGTTCGGATTCAGCTCTGGGGCGCCACCGGTGATGTCCAGGCTGCTGATCTGGGGATGGGCTGCCAGGAAGTCGATTACCCGCTCGGCGGTCGGACGGTCCATCAGTTCAGTGCGCTTTGGCCCGGCTTCTACATGGCAGTGGCTGCAGGCCAGGTTGCAGAGCTTGCCCAGGTTCACTTGCAAGGTGGTGAGCGTGGTGCGGTTCAGCGGCGCACCCAGATGAGCCTGAAAAGTTTGCATGACGGGCACCAGATCGCAGACAGCTACTTGCACTATAAAGCTGGACTTATCGACAGGTGTAGATACCTGGGAGGATTTGCCGGTTTGCGGGACTGCTGCGCTGGTTCTGTTAGCTCTGCCCCACTCGCCTCAGCGCTTGTTCAGCCGCTGCCTTTTCGGCCGCTTGTTTGCTGCGGCCTTGGCCGCTGCCATACACTTCGCCATCTACCGAGACTTCGGCCATGAACTCTTTGGCATGATCGGGACCAAAATCATCAACGATGCGATATTCGGGAGGAGTCCGGCTCAGATTTGCCAGGACCCATTGCTGAAAACGGCTTTTGGCATCGAGGCCACACGGATGAGCAAACAGGCTGTCGGCCACGGGCGTCAACAGCGTTTCTACAAACTCGCGCACTGCTTCTACGCCTGAATCTAGAAAATAGGCGCCGATCACTGCTTCAAAGGTATTGCTCAACAAAGAGGACAAGCGACGCCCGCCCTGTTGCTCCACCCCTCGGCCCAATCGCATCTCTTGATCCAGGCCTAGCTTGAGTGCAAATTTCGCAAGTTGCTGTTCATCTACTAGGGTAGAGCGACAGCGAGTCAGGTCGCCCTCTGGCATCTCTGGGGCGCGTTTGTAGAGCCAGGAACCGACCAAGAAACCCAATAGAGAATCACCCAAAAACTCCAGGCGCTCGTTGTTTTCACCCACTTCAGGATGCTCATTGAGATAGGAGCGGTGGGTCATGGCCTGACGCAAGAGAGCAGGCTCTCGAAATTGAGGTAACTGAGGCATGGCGCTTGCTCTGGGTTTATGTGATGGACCATACTGCATGAAAGGCTTACTCCCCTGACCCTTGAGTCAGATTGGCTCCGACGACTTTTTCTTATGAAAGAATCCACTCTGCCCGAGACCAAGCAGGAAACGATCATCGCGGTGTCCAATCTGCACAAGCGATTTGGGCCGCTGGAGATCCTCAAGGGGGTGAACCTGCAGGTGGCGGCGGGGGAGGTGGTGTGCTTGATCGGGCGCTCGGGCTCGGGTAAGAGCACGCTGCTGCGCTGCATCAATTTTCTGGAGGAGCCGGATGAGGGCGTGGTGCAGGTGGCGGGGTTGACGATCCCGGCTGGGGACCATAGCCGCCAACATCGTCGCCAGATCATTGAGCTACGCCAGCGCGTGGGCATGGTATTCCAGAGTTTCAATCTGTTTCCGCACAAGACGGTGCTGGAGAATTTGATCGAAGCGCCGTCTGTGGTTAGGAAGGTTACGCGGGAGCAGGCGATTCCGGTTGCGGAGTCGCTGTTGGTGAAGGTGGGGCTGTTGGAAAAGCGCAATGTCTACCCGAGTAAGCTCTCGGGTGGGCAGCAGCAGCGGGTGGCGATTGCGCGGGCGCTGGCGATGCAGCCGCAGGCAATGCTGTTTGATGAGCCGACTTCGGCGCTGGATCCGGAGCTGACTGGCGAGGTGCTGACGGTGATGCGGGACTTGGCGCGTGATGGCATGACCATGCTGGTGGTGACGCATGAGATGGGCTTTGCTCGCGATGTGGCGGACCGGGTGATCTTTATGGACTCTGGGGTGTTTGTTGAGGAAGGCCCGCCTACTCAATGTCTGGCCAATCCTAAGGACTCGCGCACGCGCCAGTTCCTGGAACGAATTTTGTAATGCTCTCACCGGAGGCCCTCACCCCCGGCCCCTCTCCCGAGTTCGGGAGAGGGGCGGCAGGTTTAGGGGTTTCAGGGTTTGCCGCCCCTTGCCTTGAATTCGGGGGAAGGGGGCCTCTAGTGGTTGAGCTGGATTAGAACACGGGTGAGCAGGCTGGCGTCTTTGCGCCATTCGTTGACGGCTTCTCGACCTCGCTCCATGACATCAGCTCGCTCGGCTTGCCACAGGCAAATGCGACTGAGCGCAGCAACCAAGCGCGAGAGGCCATAGCGTTCAATCAGCACTTTCAGGATGCTGAAGTCGCTGTCATCAAAACTGCCAGG
>JANNOU010000069.1:0-10051 GCA_031399305.1 Leptolyngbya sp. SOY_34_metabat_272 | reverse complement strand
ATAAAATGAGAATTAACTATAGCCCCGAGGCAGACATTCTGCTGCTGATTTTGAGGGAAACTCCCCCTGTGAATGCCATTGCCGAGCCAGGAGGAGTGATTGTCAGCTATGACGAGCAAGACGAACCCGTCAGTGTTGAATTCCTAAATGCCTCAAAACGGCAACTCATCCAACCAGGGCAAATGAGCCTGCCAATCCACACTGAAAGCGGTAGTTGAACTCTCGTGCCCAATAGGGAGCTATCCCAAGATCAACCCATCCGCTGCCCATTCCCCGCAAGGGGACGGAAACAGCTAGGATAGCCATCAACTTGCCTGTTCACGCTGATGGCACCCCCCCTCAAGAGCCCTCGCCGTTCCAACCGAGAATCTCCCAGCCTCAGCCCAGCGCCGCTCAGCTGGCCAGCCAACACCGAACTCCTCAGCCTAGCTTTTGAGCTAGAGCCGAAAGCAGCCGATCTGCTCTACCCTCAATACACCGTTGGCCTCCACGCCTGGTTCCTCGACCAGATTCGACAGATCGACCCCGACCTGTCTGCACATCTGCACGACAGCGGCTCGGAAAAGCCCTTCACGCTCTCGGGTCTGACAGGACCCTTGCTGCCTCGTGGCCAACAGCTCCAACTGGTTCCTCAGCAAACTTACTTCTGGCATCTCACCGCCCTTTCGCAGCCGGTTGTACGAGCCCTGGCAACTTGGCTCAAGCGGCTGCCAGCAGCCATTGCTTTGCACAGCGCCCCCCTCACAATTCGCAGCTGCAGCCTAGCTTCACCCGCCACCACCTATGCTCAGCTGCTCCAGGTTCAGCGCCCAACCCCACCGACCTTGACCTTAAACTTCCTCAGCCCCACCAGCTTTCGGCGCAAGGGCCATCATTTACCCCTGCCCTGGCCGCCCAATGTCTTCCACAGCTATCTGCGGCGCTGGAACGACTTCTCTGGTCTGCCCTTTGAGCAGGAAGAATTCTTAGCTTGGATCGACGACTGTGTGCTCATCCAGCGCCATCGCCTGGAATCGAGCAAAGTCGTTGCCGGTAAAAAGGGGTCGGTCACCGGCTTCACCGGCTTTATTGAGTTTGGGCTGAGCCAGGCAGCGGCTGAGCGACCCGACTTTGAGCAACTGTTCTTCAGCTTGGGGCAGCTCGCGCCCTATTGCGGCACCGGTCACAAAACAACCTTTGGGCTGGGCCAAACCCGACTTGAGCGCCTGCCGCCTGCCGACTTGCCACCGCTCGTGCCAACCCAGATCTTTGTCGCTCACCGCATTGAGGAACTGACCGAGACCTTTGTCGCTCACCGCAAGCGCCCTGGCGGCGACCGCGCCAGAGAAGCAGCTCAGACTTGGGCCACGATCCTGGCCAGGCGCGAGACGGGCGAATCCTTGCAGACCATTGCACAAGACCTAGAGATGCCCTACGAGACCGTCAAAACCTATGCCAAGCTGGCTCGCCGGGCTCTCAACCACCCGGAAGCCTCAACTGAGAGTAGCCGGGCTTAAGCAATGCCTAGCCAAAGTCAAGCTATGGCTGGGCATTGCTCAGTGGCCTGCCCAGCCAGGGAAACAGGGCGAGAACCTCCTGACCCAGCCCAGCGCGATTGACCCCCAGCGGCTAGGCAGCGATAAATGGGACAAGGATGCATTCCTATCACAGCCGCCAACCCCGAAGATTTGCCACTTCCCATGACGTCTACCACCCCTGCTCACCGGCTTGCGGACCTATTCGCCGAGCGGGCCAAAATCCTGGCACCTCCGACCTACGGCACTGAACTCACGCAGGTCAGCAATGTCAGTTTCACCTACGGTTTCGCCGACCCCGAGCTGTTCCCCCACGCCGATCTAGCCGCCGCCGCTGCTGCCGTTTTGGCCGAAGATGCGGCAGCGGCGCTCAACTACGGCCCGCCCTCGTCTGAGCTGCGGCAACAGATCAGTCGCCGCCTGCAGGCTCAAGGCATCGCCGCCGACCCCAACCGCGTGCTGATCAGCTACGGCTCCGGTCAGATCTTGGGCCTGCTGCCCGATGTTTTGGTCGAGCCCGGCGATGTCGTGCTGATCGAAGGCCCGACCTTCCTAGGTGTCGTCAGCCGCTTTGCCCAAGCCGGTGCCCGCGTGCTCACCATTGCCGTTGATCCACTGGGCCTGGATGTGGAGGCGCTCGAAGTGAGCCTAGCGCAGCTGAGGCGACAGGGGGTTCGCCCCCGCTTTATCTACACCATCCCCAACTTTCAAAATCCCACCGGCACGACCCTGCCCTTGTCTCGGCGTCAAAAACTGGTCGCGCTCGCCGCTGAATACGGTGTGCTGATCGTCGAGGACGATGCTTACGGTGAGCTGCGTTTTAGTGGGCCGCCGCTGCCCAGCCTGGCCTCGCTCGATCAGGCGGGCTGGGTGTTGTATGTCGGCACCTTTTCCAAAATCATTGCGCCCGGCCTGCGGCTGGGCTGGGCCTGCGGCGACCCGGCGCTCATCGAGCGCCTAGAGATGTTTCGCAGCGAAGGACCTGCTGGGCCGTTTCTGACCCGCGTGATTGCCCGCTACTGCGCCGACGGCAAGCTGGACGCCCATGTCCCGAGGCTGGTTGAGCGCTACCGTCACAAATGCAATTTGATGCTGGAGACCATTGCTCGCGAATTTCCCCAGGACGTGGTTGCTCTGAAGCCCGACGGGGGCTTCTTCGTCTGGTGCCAGCTGCCGCCCAGTCTCAGCGCAACCGCTCTACTGGCCGCAACTGCAGAGCGCGGCGTCACCTTTTTACCGGGTACCCGCTGCTACGCCAATGGCCAGGGGGACGGTGCACTGCGCCTTGCCTTCAGCTTCCAGCCTGCCGCGCAGATCGTCGAAGGCATCACCGTCCTGGGCTCCGTGCTGCGCGAATTGGGTCAGTCCTGAGCCAGCGCTCAGGCCTTCACCCGCACCGCCCGATTAGGACCGCTGCGCTCAAGCTCCCGCGCCTTCTTGCCGCGCCACATCAGCCGAATCGGCGTGCCCTCAAAGCCCAGTCCCTTGCGCACCTGGCCCTCGATGTAGCGCCGATAGTTGTCATTGATCAGCTTGGGATCATTGACAAACATCACAAAGCTCGGCGGCTGGCTGGAAACCTGGGTGCCGTAGTAGAGCCGCCCCTGCCGTCCGCCCCGCGTCGCCCCCGGCCCATGCCAGGTAGTCGCTTCCTCCAACACCTCGTTCAGCACCGAGGTCGAGATCCGGCGTCGGTGCTGCTCTGCGGCGGTATCCACCAGCTCCAGAATTTTGGTCACCCGCTGGCCGGTCACGGCGCTCACGAAAATTCGCGGTGCCCAATCGAGAAACATCAGGCGCTCCGCCAGCTGCTTTTCGTAATCGTAGATTGTGTAGGAGTCTTTCTCGACTGCGTCCCACTTGTTTACCACCAGCACGCAGGCGCGGCCCTCTTCTACGATCCGGCCCGCTAGTTTCTGGTCCTGATCGGTCACCCCGTCCACCGCATCGATCACCAGCAGCGCCACATCCGAGCGGCGAATCGCCTTAAAGGCCCGATTGATCCCGAAAAACTCCGGGCCATACTCGACGTTTTTCTTCTTGCGAATCCCCGCCGTATCCACCAGACGATAGCGTCTGCCCTCGTGCTCTAGCAGCGTGTCAATCGTGTCGCGAGTCGTGCCCGAAATCGGGCTGACAATCGAGCGCTCTTGCCCCAAAAAGGCATTCAGCAAACTCGATTTGCCCACATTCGGGCGACCGATAATCGCCACCTTGGTCTCCTCGGCATCGGACTCCAGCTCAGTCACTGGCGGCAGATAGGTGATCAACTGGTCCAACAGATCGCCCGTGCCATTGCCGTGAATTCCAGACACCGCAAACGGCTCGCCCAGCCCCAACTCCCAGAACGCCGCTGCCTGCGCAATTCCTAATTCTGGCGACTCGCATTTGTTCACGGCGATCAGGCAGGGCACCGTCTGTTGGCGCAGCCAGTTCGCGATCTCGCGGTCTGCCGGAGTTGCCCCCTCTTGCCCATCCACGACCAGAATCGCGGCCCTGGCTTCGGCCAAGGCAGTCATCACCTGTTGGCGGATCAACGGCAGAAACTCGGTCTCGTCGTCGAAGACCAAGCCGCCTGTATCCACGACCTGAAACTCACGGTCTTGCCAGAACGCCTGTTGATAGGTACGGTCGCGCGTGACCCCAGGCTGGTCAAACACAATGGCATCCTGAACCCCAGCCAACCGATTCACTAGGGTGGATTTACCCACATTGGGGCGACCCACAATTGCAACAACAGGCAATGCCATGATTCAAAAATCTCAAATCCAAAGCTGGGCCAGAGTTAGCCCAACTTCTATCCTAACGGGTTCAGCTCCAGCGCCGCTAACTGCGCGTAAGCGTTTTCGATCAGCCGCTTACCCCGCAACAAACCTGTGTTGGCTCCTGGGCAGATGTAGCCCAGCGTCTCAGCGCTGAACTCCGCGAGCAGGCAGCGGACGCTGGCAAGTTGGCGCGGCCAGTGGAACGTCTTCGCCGTCTTCAGAGGCACCGGACGGCCCTGCGCATCCGGCACCAGATGCCGCCCCGTGAATAGAATTCCGCCGTGCAGCGCTGCATAGAGACAGCTAGAGCCCGGCGAATGACCCGGCGTCCACAACAGCTGCAGCTGCTCGTCCAGCCTAAACTCACGGCCAAAAGTGACGGGGTTGAGCCCCGGCAACAGATACGCCTCCTGCTCCTGCACCACAATCCGACAGCCAAACTCCTGCTGGAACTTATGAGCCTCGCCAATCCCGCCCCGATGCGTGATCAACAGGGTATCTACCCCGCCCTGAGCCCGCAGAAATTCAAACTGGCGCGGCTGAGCTGCCGGACAATCGACCAAGACCCGCTGCTGTTTTCCTACAATGAGGTAGGAAGTCCCACCCAGCGTTGCTCGATTAGGTGTGAATGCCAAAACCCCGTCCAAAACAGTTCGGGCCGTTCCGTCTGGAGAACCCAGTGGCGGCTGCGACACAGGCTCTGCCCACAAGGACGAGTCAGCAGTGGAATCGGGCCGGTCAATCACAAGCTTGTTGAGGTTGGGACGCGTAGATAACAGCTGTAGGATGGGACAGCGCAGCCGAGTGGGACAACAAGAATGACCAATTGGTGGACCTTACTATCCCTGCTGCTCATCGGTGGACTGACCTACACCATTGTGCAGCGTTATGTCGCCCACCTGACCCGCACCCCTTGGTGGGTGCTCTGGTTGGTTCTGATGGCCCCTGCCTTGAGCGCAGGTGGTTGGGTCATTCTCAGCGGCCAGGACCCACCCTTGGCGCTGCTGCTTCCTCTCATTGTGATCTGCCCGTTTTTGTACTTCACCCTGCTGCGGGTCGGGCGACTGCCAACTCCCCCGTCTACCCCGCTCAGCGGCAGTGACAGCAGCGAGCATAAGTCGGACTCCGCCCAGACTGAAGCTGCCGGCACAGAGCCCGCCCGCACCAAAACCCTGCCCCGCCCCCTAGAGCGCGAAGAAGAATCGCGCCTACAAAATTGCTTTCCCTGGTCGGTGTACTATCTCCAGAACGTCGAATATCGCCCCCAGGCAGTCATCTGTCGCGGCCAGTTGCGGACCACTGCTGAGGCCGCCTACGACACCATTCGCGCCAATATCCAGACCCAGTTTGGCGAGCGCTTCCTGGTTGTGTTTCAGGATGGTCAAGCCGGTAAACCCTTCTTCGTTCTGGTGCCGAACCCCTACTTGAGCCCGCCTGCCAGTGCGCAACCCTCGCTCGCCCCTCAGGACCCCCGCAACCCTCGCCTGGTCCGCCCCGGACTGTCACTGGGCCTATTGTTGGCAACCCTCCTGACCACGGCGATTGCCGGAGTTGAGTTCACGGGACTCACCGATAACGGGCGAGAGCTAACCAGCCCTGCCTTTAGACAGGCCATGCTTCAATCGGGTCTGCCTTATGCGCTAGCGATTCTGGCCATTCTGGGCGTCCGAGAGCTGGCGCGTTACCTGAGTGCCCACTTTCACCAGATTCGGGCAACTCTGCCCTACTTCATCCCGCTTCCCTTCCTGCCCGGTACCCTGGGGGCATTCACTCAGTTTCGCTCCCCCATTCCCCACCGTCGGGCACTCTTCGATGTCGGTATTGCGGGGGCTTTGGGCGGGCTGATCCTGGCACTGCCGCTGCTGTTTTGGGGTCTGCACCATTCGGTTCCCGTGGCTCTGTCAGACAAGCCGCAGGCAATCAGCCTCGAAGCCTTCGACCCGCGCCTCTCGATCCTGACGGCGGTCATCGGCAAACTCGCTCTCGGTAGCTCGCTGACTGGCGAAACAGCTCTGAATCTGCATCCGGTGGCGATTGCGGCTCTGCTTGGTCTGGTGGTCACAGCCCTTAACCTGGTGCCCGTCGGCCAGCTCGACGGCGGACACATCGTTCATGCCATGTTTGGTCAGCGCATGGGGGCCAATATTGGACGGGTCTCTCGGCTGCTGATATTAGGACTGGCGATGCTGGGCATACAACCTTGGCTGCTGTTTTGGGGGGTGCTGCTCCTGTTCATGCCCAGCACCGACCAGCCCGCCCTCAACAACGTGACCGAACTCGACAACACCCGTGACCTACTGGGCTTGCTCACGCTGGCCTTGCTACTGCTGCTGCTTTTACCCTTGCCCCCCTCCCTTGCCCCCTTGATGGGCATGGGACGCGCTGGCTAGGGAGCCTTAACTTAACGCTGCAGGTCGCGCGGATCTAGTGCATCTCGCAGGCCATCGCCTAGTAAGTTAAACGCCAGAACGGTCAGAATGATCAGAAAGGTCGGCGGCCAGATTAGCCAGGGTTGCAAGACCAAGACCGAGGCATTGGTCGCCAGGGACAGCATATTGCCCCAAGACGCGTCCGGCTGCTGAATGCCCAGGCCGATCAAGCTGAGTACCGACTCCGCCACAATAAAGCCAGGAATCGACAGCGTCGCCGAAATGATGATGTAAGTTGCCGTCTGCGGCAGGATGTGGCGCAACACAATGTAGAATGGCCCAGCGCCCATTGCCTGCGCGGCCTCTACGTACTCCTCCTGTTTGAGCGAAAGCACCTGACCCCGCACCACCCGCGTCAGACTCGACCAGCTGACAAACGAAATAATCACCGTAATCACAAAAAAGCGCTCCGTATTCGTGAACGGAACGCCAGTGAGGGGGTTGGTTTCCAACACTGCCGCCAGCGCTACTAGCAGATAGAGCGTTGGCACCGACATCAGCACCTCGGTCAGACGCATGATCAAGCTGTCTGCCAGCCCTCCCCAGTAGCCTGCAATTCCTCCCAGCAGCATCCCCAGCGGGAACGTGATCGCAATGCCTACCAGACCGATCAATAGGCTCACCTGTCCGCCATACAGCAGACGACTGAACTCATCGCGCCCTTGCTCATCCGTCCCCAGCAAATTTATCCGCCCCTCCCCCTCAGTGCCGAACAGATGGCGGTTCCCTGGGATCAGCCCGAACAGCTTGTACGAAGCCCCTTGGGGCAACACCACCAACCGACCGGGCCGAGCATGGTCCACAATCAGCTCTCGCTCCCCCGTGTCCAGATTTACCCGCCCCTGAATCGTGGGGTAGACATGGGGGCCGATGAACTGCCCAGTCTGTTGGCTGCGCCAGTAAATTTGGGTCGGTGGCAATAGGGCACCGTCTCGCTGGGTTGCGTTGGGGCCGTAGGGAGCCATAAAGCCTGCCAGCAGCACCAGAACATAAAGCACCGCCAGAACCGCCAGGCCAAATCGAGCCAGAGGATTCCGCTTCAGACGCTGCCACCAATTCATGCTCGCTCCAGTTACTTTGCCGCTGCTTTTTTCTGAGTCTACAGGGCATCTGGGCAGTCTGGAGTCCGTCGGAACGGTCTGCGGCTCAAAAAGCTATCAAGCCGACATCGCCTTACAGGGTTGCACGATATAGGTGAGGTGCGGCGGGTTACCCAAACGCGCGTAGATCGCCTCGACACAGCGGATCGCCGTTTCCCGATCCTTGAAAAAGCGCAGCACTCTGTCCTGGCCGCTTGGATACCGGATACACAGTTGCCATGCCATGTCACTTTCCTCACCTATTCAAAAATGGGCTGGACGGTGGAGCCATGGTTCAAACTTAGATTGGCTTCACTCAACCTTTACAAAGCCTAAGGGAGCAGCAAAGCTTTTGTGATCCGGAGATTTAAGTAAAGTCCATTGCCCGGATTGAACGTTATCCTCCAGTAGAAATACGGCCGTATTAGTGTTTGCCTCTGGGCAGTTGCTCAGTTTTGATGGAGTTTCAAGTTGCACCCATGTCATGCCCCGTCGGGAATTCAGTCCTCCAGTGCAGTCGGGCTTAGCCGTCAGTAGTTGCTAAATCACCCAGATCAGAGGCTAGAGTCGGGAAGAAAAAAATAGCAAAGATAGTCTCAACCCTCGTGCGCGAGCGTCTTTGAATCGGTATCGTACCTCTGGAGCAACTCAAAAGCCATGTTTGACTGCATCATTATCGGTGCGGGGCCGTCGGGCGGCTCGGCTGCTTACCATCTCAGCAAACGGGGCCGCTCGGTGCTGCTGCTGGAGGCTGAATCTCTGCCTCGCTATAAACCCTGCGGCGGTGGTGTTTCTCCTGCCGTGGCCGAGTGGTTTGACTTTGACTTCTCACCAGTCATCTCTCTGCGAATCAATCAAATTCGTGTCACCTGGAAACTAGAAGACCCGGTGGTTGCCGACTTGAATGGGTTAGAACCCGTTTGGATGGTCCGCCGTGATGTTTTCGATCACTACTTGGTGCAGCAAGCTCAGAAGCAAGGAGCCGAGTTGCGGGATAGCACCCCAGCCACAGGCATTCAGTTCCAAGGCGATCACTGGCAGGTGAACACGGCCAGCGGCCCGCTCACCGGTAAATATCTGATTGCCTGTGATGGAGCCAAAGGACCCACCGCCAAATGGCTACGCTTCAAGGAGCGCAGACAACGCCTGGCTGGAACGTTAGAGGCCCCAGCTCCAGCCCAGGGCAACAATCCGGCCCAATTCGAGTTCGGTCTGGTTAAGAACGGCTATCTCTGGAGCTTCCCCAAAGCCGATGGCAGCTCGATCAGTATCAGCACCTTCATCGGCGGCGACCGGCAGGACCTCAACACTACCGCCGCCGAGTACATCAAGGCCAGCGGCATCAATCCTCAGTCCGTCAAGCACCACACTCATCCCCTGTGCCTGTGGGAGGGAAACCAGGCTCTGCACACGCAGAACGCCCTCCTCGCTGGCGAAGCGGCTTCCCTGGTTGACCCGTTCACGGGCGAGGGGGTTCGCCCAGCGCTGTTCACTGGGATGCTGGCTGCCGAGGCGATTGATCAAGCCCTGGGCGGCGATGCAGGGGCACTAGAAGCCTACAGCCGCCGCATCAGCGAAGAGTGGGGGACCGACCTGCAGTGGGCGCAGCGTATTGCAGGTCTGTTTTACCGTTTTCCTAGCCTCGGCTACAAGGTCGGTGTCAAGCGCCCTGCTGCCACCAAGATCATGGCTCAGATCCTGTGTGGCAAACTACGCTACGGCGAAGTGGCCGGTCGGGCCATCAAGCGCCTCGGCAGTGGCATGATCCCTGGCATGGGCTAGGGGCGACCTCTCGAGCGGGTCGGGTTCAGCACTCCGCTCGGGAGCACGCTGGAGCAGCCGACCCCTCCAGTTGTGAGTCCAGGTAGGCTGCATAGAAGGAAACGTCAGGAACTTAATGAATCCCGAGCAACCATCTCTCGAGCCATCTACTGTCCAACCCTATTAGAGCATCTAGACATGACTCGACCTTCTGCTCGCCGCCCCCTACTCTGCCTAGTTCTGCTGGGCAGCCTGGGGATTTTCCCATCTGGATTCACCCAGGCCGTGTTGGCTCAAAACGCCCCTGCACCCAACACCCCTGCCCAACCCAGCCCAGCCGCTAATCCAACCCTCGACGTCAACCTGCGCCAGACTTTGGGACGCTACATTCTGGGGGCGGGGGATCGCGTCAAAGTCGATGTCTTTGACGTTCCCGAACTGAGCGGTGAACAGCAGGTGTTGCCGGATGGCACGATCAGCCTGCCGCTGGTCGGCCCTGTCCA
>JANNOU010000066.1:0-27879 GCA_031399305.1 Leptolyngbya sp. SOY_34_metabat_272 | reverse complement strand
CACTCCTGGGAAAACCCTGCGAGGGCTGATTGAAGACTGCAAGGATCAGATCCTCGAAGCCGAGACCAACTTGCAGCAGGCCATCGCGGAGGCCAACCAGCGCATCGAGCGCCTAAAATCGCGCTGCGAGTACTACGAAGGACTTCTAAAGGATTTAGAAGGGGAGGTCAGAGGGTTGCAAGCTAAGGGTGAGGATAAGCAAGAGAAGAAGGATTGAGCTTTGACCAGAAGCGACAAGGGTAGTAGCATTTACCTCCTGCCAACACATCTGACCACCTATATCTGCCACTTCACTAATAGCGTGTATGCTCACCAACAGTGATTCTTACCAGGAACTTGTCGATAGACCGAGAGAAAGCCTGTCTATAGAACTAAAGAGCTGGATCAATCCGGATTCACCAGAAGGAATCGAAAAGATTGTAAAAGCAGCTATCGCGATGAGAAACCATAATGGTGGATATATATTGATCGGTTTTCATGACGCGACAGGTGAACCGGACTTAGAAAATTATCCTACTGATGTGCGAGCTTTGTTTCATGTAGACAAAATTCAAGGAATGATATCCAGATATGCATCCGAATCTTTTGAAATAGAGATCCATTTTCCGACTCGTGAAGGACGCGAATTTCCTGTAATAAAGGTAGGGGAGGGGGTAAAAACTCCAGTTGCTACCAAATCAAGTCTACAAAACAGAGATAATAAAAACGTCATTTCTGAAAATAAGGTTTTCGTAAGGTCATTGAAGGCAAACAACACTCCTAGCACTACTGAGGCAATATGGAAAGACTGGAATCGAGTTGTCGAGATCTGCTTTGATAACCGTGAGGCAGATATTGGTCGATTCATCCGGCGTCACCTAGGCGGGCTTTCTGCAGATCTCATTCAGGAGTTGGCCGGGGCATTTGTTAAAGGAAACTCCACTCAGAGTACAGAAGAAATGTTGCTGAGCTATCTTCAACAGGGAAAGACGCGATTTGACTCTGTGGTTGCGCAACGAGGTCTTGGTCTACCTGACCACGGAGCATGGGAAGTGGCCTTGATAATCTCAGGCGAAGTTCCACCACACTCAGCAAATAGTGAATTCTTAAACCTTCTTGATGCGAGCAATCCTAACTACACAGGATGGCCTGTTTGGCTTGACAGCCGCAGTTTTGAAAATGAATCACGGCCATATGTCTTCGAGGGTGCGTGGGAAGCCTTCATTTACAGCTACAGCCATGGCAACGGCTGGCTAAACCATCTCGACTTCTGGCGTCTTGAATCAGCAGGTCAGTTCTATCTCAGGCGAGCATTGGAGGATGATATAGGCGGTAGTGCCCGAGCCCCTCAACCTTTGACAGTACTTGATTTCGCTTTGGTCGTTTTACGAGTTGGCGAATCAATAGCGGTTGGGATGGAATTTGCTAGGGCTATGGGATGTGCTCCAGAGGGGACGCAACTCGCTTTTGGCTTTCGCTGGACAAGACTTCAGAATCGTGAACTGAGTTCTTGGGCTCATCCGTCACGTGACCTACGGCCTGGCCGCGTTGCGCATCAAGATGAGGTTTTCTCCCATATATCGATCCCACTGGAGACACCAAGCTCTGCATTGGCACAGTACGTTCACCTGGCGACCAAACCTCTGTTTGAAGTTTTCAGTGGATTTGAGTTGACGATGGAAATTGCTGAAGAACTAACGAGAATGCTAATTGAGAGAAGGCTGTAAAAAACGTCTACTTGTCGGAAAGCACCTCCCTGAAATTAGGAGTATGCTCCATCTATAACAAGCTTGAACACCGGCTACTCGGGATTGAAACCGAGTTGAATCTGTTGAATGAGCGCCCTTTTCAAAACCTACGCAGGCGACTCGAAGTCCGCTTACGCACCAACGGCTACTGTGCATGGAAGCCGAGGCGCTCCTGAGAGGAGAGGATTCCGAGAAGCGTGTCAACATCGTTCTGCCACTGTCAGAGTTCGCAGCCAAGCTGGACCGAAAAGAAGTTGAGGAAGCCAGAGAGGCCAGAAAAGCCCAAATCACCCACGGTAAAGCAGCCTGACTCTGGTAGCATCTTGCCGGTTCTGCTCAGAACGTCGTCATCTAGCCTCAAAAGCTCACCGATGCCCCTCAGAACTCCAAGTTTGGGGTTTTGAGCCCGGAGTTCGAGGCTCCGAGCTCGGCTTTTGCCCCTCACAGCTCCAACTTTGGACCTCGCAGCTCGGAGTCTGGAGCTCTCAGCTCGGAATTTGTCGGGCGGAGCCTCAAGCGTGGCCCTTTCGGCTCGCAGTTTGCAGCTCAGAGCAGGCAACTTGTCTCGCGGAGCTTCAAGCCTCCGCCTCAGAACCCCGAGTTCGAGGTTTGACCGGCCAGCCTCCAAGATCTCAGCCCCGAACCTCAGGCTTGGCACTGAGAGACCTGTGATTCTCTGGGTTTCCCGACGGGGCAAGCCCCGGAGCGATAATAGCCTTAGAGCTGCAGCAATCTCACAGGTCCAGGCCAGCAGAGGAGGGCTGCGCAACCCCTAGAACTCGAAGGCAGCTGGGAAGAGATCCTCGCCTACCCTCCAGAGCTGATAGTTTGTCCCTGCACGCAGTTCGCTAACATGGAGCTCTAAAAGTGCCTGAGCGTAAGGATTTTGCAGTGTCTGGCAACCCAGATTTTGTTCTTTTTGCGCAACATGGCTGGGCTGATAGCAATCGAGCAATCGCCTCAATGGCCCATAGCTTAGCTACCTCTGAAACTCAAGTTATTGCCCCAAACCTGGGCTTTCTCAAAACCTGGCTCAGGATTGAGCCTCTGATTCGGGCAGTAGAAAAGACCGCAACCGATACCATTGCCCAATACCCAGGCACGCCAATTAGAGTGATTGGACATTCAATGGGCGGCTTGATTTGGTTAGAAGTCCTAAATCGTCATCAAGAGTGGTGGCCACAGATTCACTCACTGGTGCTGGTCGCGTCGCCGGTCGGTGGAGCCGATAGCGCCCGAATCATTGATCCGTTTGGCCTCGGCCTTGGCATCGCTCGCGATCTCGGCATCGACCGCAGGCTGATCGCTCAGAAGATCGCTTCAGTGATACCCACGCTGTCAATATCTGGTGATCTGGATGGGGGCAGTGATGGCACAGTCACCTTGGGGTGCACACAAGTTCCCGGCGCGAAATCGGTATGCTTACCTGGACTGGCTCACGCAACTCTCAAAAACCATGCCGAGGTAGCCAAGGCTATTCGCGACTTCTGGAATCCTTTCCCTGGTTCTGATGCTTTAAGTCAGGGCATACCAGATTTTAGTGATGAGCTGATCCAACGGCTGAGATTGGTTGTCGGCATGACCGATGGCCATCCGCGAGACTTCCGTCGTTCAAAGATTCATTTGACCTTCAAAAACAGAATCACGCTTCGCACTTGGAAAAATCCCACCCAGGTTGATCATGTCTTTGTGGGTGATCCAGCGGGACAATGCCTCTATAGTGGCTTTGTCGGCTGGCTACATGCAGAAGGCTTGAGGAAAGTCCTCCAAGAGATTGCAAAAGAGGACCTGTAACCTTCTAGATCGTTGCTCAATGCCTGCTGCCAAGACTCACTCAAAATCGGTGCAAGGATAGGCTCATGAAAACTTGGTTACAAGACTGGAGACCGCGAATTATCTTGATCAGCGGCTTAGCGGCGCTTCTGCCCACGACGGCTTTTGCCCAACCTGCTTTTCAAAGGACCTGGGTCTGCGGAGGCTACAACATCACGGTGACCGAGCAGCCTGCGGGCGTGTTTAGCTACCGCTCCCGCAGCCGCAACGGTAACCTGAACCTCAGCGGTGGCACCCGACAGAGAACCGAAGGCGTGCAGGTGTTCAAGTTTAGCAGTGGCAACTATGCCTATTGGGTCTGGGATGGCACCCTGGATAACCCACGCGCCGGGAACTTAGAAGTCTACCAAAACAACCGCATCCTCATGCAACGCAGTTGCCGTCGGTAGGGCCTGGGACTGACTTACTTTCTACGTCTCACTGCCCAAACGATCAAGGCCACCAAGAGCACAAACGCCAGAATTTTGCCCACTGGACCGAGATACCAGGCGATCAAACCATAGTTGCCACCGAGCTTATATCCGGCATAGGTCAGGACCGTGTGCCATAAAATTGCACCACTGGTCACATAGAGCAGGAAGGGCAGCGCTCTCATGCCACTGATCCCCGCTGGTAAGGCAATCACACTGCGCACGCCGGGCACTACGCGGCTGAAGAACAAAGCCTGACCGCCGTGTTGATTGAACCAAGCCTTAGCCTTCACGACCTCCTGGTCTGGGAGCTTGAGCCAGCTGGCATTCTGGCTGAGCCAGCGCCTTAAGCGCTCCTCCCCCACATACCGACCGGCCAGATACCAGGCCGAGGTTGAAGCCACACAGCCCGTCACTCCTGCCAGCAGCACGTAGGGGAAGCTCAGCCGACCCTGGGCGACCAGGAAACCCGCAAACGGCATGACCAGCTCAGGCGGTGTCGGGGCGACAAAGACCAGCAGGAAAATCCCAAAATAGCCCAGAGCCCCGATGGGGTTCATCATTGCTTCCAGCATCCAGCCCACTCCTTCCCGATTGCCAGCCAGTCCAGGGAATCGCAGGCATGACTCTAGCGACAGCCAAGCCAGCGATTCAGAGCCAGCTTACCCCGCAGCCCCCCAGTCACCCCCAGTCACCCAGTCAGCAATCAGGCTGCATCGTGGAAAATGACCCCCAGGCTCAAGCGTTGGCCGGTTCGGATGCGGCTGACGCCATGCCGCAGGTTGACGCGGCTGTACCCCCGAATCCCCTGCACCGGTCGGTGGTTGACAGCGAAGATCACGGCTTCGCCCAAACCCAGCGGCACCACTTCCGCCCGCGACTGGGTGCGGGGCCGCTGTTCGACCAGCACGAACTCACCGCCGGTGAACTCACGACCAGGTTCGCTTAGCAGCAGGGTCATTTGCAGGGGGAAGATCTGCTCGCCGTAGAGGTCCTGGTGCAGGCAGTTGTAGTCGTCTGGCCCATACTTCAGCAGCAGCGGGGTTGGGCGGGTCTGGCCCGCAGCGTGGCAATCTGCCAAAAAGCGGTCCAGCCGATTGGGAAATGGGGTGCCCTGCTTGAGCCGGGCATTCCAGCGGTTGGCAACGGGCACGAGGTGCGGATAGACCGTCTGTCGCAGCGTCTCAACCAGCCCAGGCAGGGGCTCTGCAAAATACTGGTACTCGCCTCGGCCAAAAGCGTGTCGCTGCATGACCACCCGGCTGCGGAAATGCGCTGCAGTGGCGTACAGGTCCGTGAGCCCCCGGCATTCTGGGGCGCTGAGCAGCGGGCCGGTGGTCGCGTAGCCCCGCGCCTCCAACTGCTCAGCGAGCGCCTCCCAGGGCAAGGCGGCGATCCGGGCTGCAATGGGCAGGTCCGCGCCGGGGAGCAGAGCCGGATCGAGGCTGAGCGTCGGTCCGGGGTCGCTCACTGATCTCCTGTGCTGGCGAACTGGCTGGCCACGATCCCCCGCTCAGCCGCTTCGCGCTCTAGGAGGGCGCGTTTGCGCTCAATGCCCCAGCGGTAGCCACTGAGCTCGCCGTCGCTGCGCACCACGCGGTGGCAGGGAATGGCGACCGCCAGTGGGTTCGAGGCGCAGGCCCGTGCCACCGCCCGTGCGGCAGTCGGGCGGCCAATCCGTTCGGCGACTGCTGCGTAGCTAGCGGTCGTACCCGGCGGGATCGCCTGCAGGGCCTTCCAGACTCGCTGCTGAAACGCTGTGCCCTGGATGTCGAGCGGCAAGTCGAGGCCGCGACTGGGGGCCGCAACGAAGGCGGTGACCTGCGCCACCCACTCAGCAAAGCTGGGATCGGCGCTGCGCAGCTGCGCCTTGACAAAGCGGCTGTGTAACCGCTCGCTCAAGACCTCCGGCGTCTCGCCAAACTCAATGGCGCACACCCCCTGCTCGGTCGCCGCGACCAGCACCCAGCCCAGGAAGCAAGGCGCAATCGCGAAGCGGATTTCGACGCCAGCGGCCCCGGTCTTGTATTGGGCTGGGGTCATGCCCAGCAGGTCGGCTGTCTTGGCATAGACGCCGCTGCTGGAGCCGAAGCCAGCCTCGTAGATCGCCTGGGTCACCGAACCGCCTGGCTGCAGGCCGTCTTGCAGGCGGCGCTGACGCTGGACAGAGGCGTATTGCTTGGGTGTCACCCCGACCAGGGTCTTGAACAGGCGGTGGAAATAAAACGGGCTCAGGCCGACTGCGGCGGCCAGGTCCTTGAGCGCGGGCGGTTCTTCTGAGGCCTCGATCAGCTGGCAAGCGCGGATGATCGCCTCTGCCCGCTGCTCACGCGGCGAGGCAGCATTGGGCTGGCAACGCTTGCAGGCCCGGAAACCGGCCTGCTCTGCGTCCGCCCAGCGGCTGAAGAACTCGACATTCTGGCGGTTGGGTGGACGCGAAGCGCAGCTCGGGCGGCAATAGACGCCGGTGGTCTTGACTGCATAGAAGAAGCTGCCGTCGGCTTGGGGGTCCCGCTGCGTGAGCGCCTCCCAGCGCTGCAGGTCGGTTGCAGGTGCGTCTGTTGAAGGGGCTTCGGCTGTCCTGTCAGGCATAGTGTGTTCCTGGCTGAACTCAGATCTCAAGAGGCGTAAGACCGGGTTGGCGATGGCAGACATGGCAATCTCCTAACCGTTTCTACTGACTAGGTTCCAACTAACGACCAGCGGCTGAATATCCATTTCTTGCGCTCTGATTCAGTTCGCCGATTGCCGCCGCAATCTTGGCCTTCAGCGCTTGGCGATCAAGCGCGAGCGCTTCGATTTTTTCCTCGGTTTCCTCTAGCTCGACCCACAGGACTTTGAGTGCCTGCTGCTGGGCCTGGCTTCTGCTCAGATGGCGCGAGGGGCTCAGGTCATTGATGGCCTGCTGGTTTGGGCACAGAAGCGAACTCATAAAGGGTCTCCTTGAACTCCTATTCACCATGCTCTCGCTAGTCTCAGCCGACGACTACCTGATTCTTGCGGTCTAACTCAGACTGAATAGGATAGGGCTCCCGGACAGATCGTTCGCCCCCCGCCCCAGTAGCTTCAGGGTCCGCGCCTTGCCTTGGGCTCTAAGGCTCTAGTGCTCAGGCCCAGAACTCGGCAGCCCGAGCTGGGTGCTCCAATCGCCGAGCGCAGAACCCGGATTGCCAAGCACCAAGCCCGGCATCCCAACCTCAGAACTCGGAAGGTCGGCTTTTTTTCTTCATGCTCCGACTTCAAAGCCAAAAGTTCCAAGTTCTCAGCCGAGATCTCCGAGCTCTCGCAGAGAAGTTGCCAGCTGGGGATCGAAGTCTCCGAGCAGCGGGCTCGATGGTCCGAGATTTGAACCGCGTGCTCCGAGTATTTGGCCCCAGCGGCGAGTGAGCGGGGTACGGCATGAAACCTTCTAGGATCAGTCAAAAGCTGCCTGGCAGGCGAAAGATTGGGGAAAGTCAGGTCTCCAATCAGCAGGCACTAGAACCTTATTTTTCAGCAGCGGGTTGAAAAAAATGGTGCAGACAACGGTGCCAAAATCGTCCTGAAGTCTGCATCCATTGAGGGCCACAAAACTGAAGCGGATTGGCAGCTAGTGCTACCTTACTGCTGTCAGAATTCTTCACGACCATCAGTGCTCTAGAAGGGCTACCCACTACCCGCCCCCAATCCGCTGACCGTGGGCCATACTGGTTTGAAGGTTAAGTGCCGTCCTGTTTTGGGTGCAGGAGCTGTGTGCTGAGCCTGGCCCCTACCTACGCCTCCTGTGCAGCGGACCTAGCCGCCGCTGAGCCCTGGGGAAGACTGTTTGGCTTCTGTGCTAAGCGGGAAGACTTGAGCCAGATGAGTTCCAGTTGAGCATTTCCCGTGTGAGGTTAGCATTTAGCATGGGTGATTGGTGGCAAAGATTGAGCTTAAGGACAAAAGCAACCGCTTTGGCCATTGCCCTCGGCACCCTACCAGTTCTAGGAACCGGGACAACGGCCTACTACTTCACAAGCCAGAAAATGGCCGAAGAAGCCATTGCCCAGCAACAAGCCCGCGCTTTTTCACTCGCCAACGAAATCGACAGCTTTATGCTGGGCTGCTATCGGGATACACTGGTCCTCTCCCAGTTAGACGTCTTGCGCAACCCACGCGTTCGAGCCGCGACTTCTTACCAGGAGAAACAGGCCACACTGGATGCTTACCTAAAGCGGGGCTACGTCAACATCGTGGTTGGCGATCTGCAGGGCAACTCCATTCTCAGCACAACCAGGGCAAAAACCTCAAAGAACTACCGTAAACTCGATTGGTTTAAAGAGGTGATTAGGACCAATCGTCCCTACATTATCCCTCCCAGAAAATCAGTCGTTGACAATGTGTTTTCAATCATCGTTGCCGCACCGATTATCGATACAGTCACTGGCAAAACGATCGGCGTGGTCCGCATTCGCTCAGATGTAGACTATGTCAATAGTTTTCTCCAGGCCGAGTCAAAAAAGCTCACAGACAGTGTCGCGAGGCTAAAACCTGGACAATTCTTTTTGGTCAATGATCGTGACAAAATCTTCGCCGCCTCAGACCCAGAGACGATTGGCGAAGATGCGCAAACCATCTTCGCCAGCGCTGCGGCCAAACTCAACGTCGAAGGCAAGGTGAGCAGCGTTCGCGATCTCCGGCTAGCAGACCAACAACATTACCTAGGTTCCTTCGCGCCAATCCGCGGCCTAGCGGAGATGCCCAGACTAGACTGGAGCGCGATCATCGTTCAGCCCACCGCTGAAGTCTTTGCCACTCAGAATAACTTGCTGTGGACATTCGCTGTGGGCACTGGCATCACAGCCCTGCTGGTGGGAGCAACCGCCGCCTATGTTGCCAATCGGGCCACCCAACCAATTCTGGTGGCAGCAGCAGCGGTGAAAAAGCTGGGCCAGGGCCAACTCGATACCCACTTGGTAGTAAGCGGGGACGATGAACTCGCAGTTTTGGGGTCGAACATCAACCGCATGGCCGAACAGCTCCAGACCTTACTCGCCGAACAAACCGCCGTCGCTCGACAGCTGCGACAAGCCAAAGAAACCGCCGAAGCCGCCAACCAGGCCAAGAGCGAATTTTTGGCCAATATGAGTCACGAGCTGCGAACGCCGATGAATGGCGTGATCGGCATGACCGGCCTGCTCCTCGACAGTGGACTCAGCCCTCAGCAGTGGGAATTTGCCGAGACCGTGCGCCAATCTGGGGAGACCTTGCTGACGCTGATCAACGACATCCTCGATTTCTCCAAAATCGAGGCGGGCAAGCTGGAGCTAGAGGTCATCCCCTTCGACCTCGCCCAGGTGGTTGAGGAAGTGGTCGAACTGCTGGCCGAACCGGCTGAACGCAAGGGGCTGGAACTGGCCTGCTGGGTACAACATGAGCAACCCTGCGGGGTTAACGGCGATCCCGGACGCCTGCGCCAGATCCTGACCAACCTGGTCGGTAACGCGGTCAAGTTCACGGAGCATGGCGAGGTCGTGGTCAAGGTCACGCAGGCGGACCAGACCTCAGACCAGGTTCTGGTGCGCTTCGAGGTCAGCGACACGGGCATCGGCATCAGCCCGGAGGCGCGCTCGCGTCTGTTTCAATCGTTCTCGCAGGCGGATAGTTCCACCACCCGCAAGTACGGCGGCACCGGCCTGGGCCTGGCCATTTCGCAGCAACTGGTCAAACTGATGGGTGGGCAAATCGAGGTCGACAGCGAACCGGGGCAGGGCTCCAGATTCTACTTCAGTGTCTGGCTGCCCCAGCGCTCTGCGCAAACTCAGCTGGCCCCGGTCCTGCGACCCAACTTGCAGGGCTTACAGGTTCTGATCGTAGACGACAACGCGACCCATCGCTCGATCTTGCGCCATCAGCTTGCAGTCTGGAACATGCCGGTTGATGAGGCTGAGGCTGGACCACCAGCACTGGCAATGCTGCGAGCAGCGGCACAGGCCGATCGGCCCTACGATCTGGCCATCCTGGACTTGATGATGCCCGAGCTAGATGGCTTTGCCCTGGCCCGCGCGATTCGGTCGGATCCGGCGATCGCCGGGGTGCGCCTGGTGCTGATGACCTCGTTCTCGCAGCGCGGTCACCGCGAGCTCTCTGCCCAGACCGGCCTGGATGCTTACCTGAATAAGCCGGTCCGCCAATCGCAGCTGTTCACCTGTCTAGCAGCGCTGGCCGGTCTGCCCAGCGAGGCCACGGCCTGGGTCACGTGGGCCCCAGCCTGGAACGGCGGGCAGCTCAAGCCCCAGGGAATGCGACTGCAACCCCTGAGCTGTGGTCGCATCCTGGTCGCTGAAGACAATGTCGTGAATCAGAAGGTGGCGGTGCGCCAGCTGGCCAAGTTGGGCTATCGCGCGGATGTCGTGGCCAACGGCTTTGAGGTCCTAGAAGCACTCAGCCGCATTCACTACGACCTGGTGTTGATGGACTGCCAGATGCCCGAGCTGGATGGTTTCGCCACCAGCCTCGAAATTCGCCAGCACCAAGGCTCTACCCGTCACCTGCCAATCATCGCCATGACCGCCAGCGCCATGCAGGGGGACCGGGAGAAATGCCTCGCGGCAGGCATGGACGATTACCTGACCAAACCCGTGAAGTTCGAGGAACTGATTGCAGTCCTGGCCCGTTGGCTGCCCATCGCCTCACCGCTAGAGCCTGGAACCGCCCCCTCTTAGCAGCAGGTGTCTGGGTGGGGCTTGCGCAGTTGCCGCTTGCGTAATTTCCACAGCTTGATAGCTTGCATTTAAAGTGCGCTTAAAAGTCACTTAAAGCTAGCACCTTAGTGTTGGGGAGGCTGCTACGGCCCAAGCCGAACGACTGCCAGACAGAACTCTGGTGCCTATCGGACGGCGGTTTGGCGCGTTTGACAAGATTGGCACTACCGGCAAAAAGGGAGCGAGTTGTGAATCAGTGGTTTAGCAGGCGGAACTTTCTCAAGTATTCGCTGGCAACGGGAGTCGTGATCTGGGCAGGCGAGGAAATTCCCAACTGGTTGGGAGTGGAAACATCCGAAGTCAGCAGCTTATTTGCGATTGAGCCGGTCAATGCGGCGACCGCTGTCTTTGCGCAAAGCGTGGCGTCTGGCGATCCAGAGACGCGCGGCATTACCCTGTGGACCCGGGTTACCGCGACGGCTGCGGCCAGGGTTGCGTTTGAAATCTCCAGCAGTGCTGCGTTTAGTTCGGTGGTGTTGCGGGGGGTTGCCAACACCGATGCCTCGCGAGATTACACGGTCAAAGTGCAAGCGCGCTCGCGGGCTTTGCAACCTTTCACGACTTATTATTACCGCTTCATCTTCAACGGCACGGCCAGCAAGACCGGTCGCTTCAAAACCTTGCCTGCACCCAATGCCAATGTCGATCAGATCCGCTTTGGCTACATCAGCTGCCAGGACTACACCAATGGCTACTACAACGCCCTAGCCTTTCTGGCCCAGGAAAACATTGACTTTGTCGTTCACCTGGGCGACTACATCTACGAGACCGTCGATGACCCCAGTTTTCAGGGGGGACAGGTGCGCACGATCAAATTGCCCAGTGGCAAAGCGACCGCACAAGACCTCGCAGACTACCGATTTCTCTACAAGACCTATCGCTCAGACGCCAATTTGCAGCGCCTGCATGAGAACTTCGCCTTCATTACGATTTGGGACGATCATGAATTTGCCAATGATGCCTATCGGCAATACACGACGGAAACGACAACTGAAGCTCAAAACCGCAAACCCGGTCGTCGCCAGTTTGCCAATCGGGCCTGGGCTGAGTACATTCCCAGCAGTGTGCCCTTCGAGTCGGATCAAGGGCCTCTGGACTCGTTGAAAATCTATCGTTCGTTCGTATTTGGTAAGCTGCTGGAATTGGTAATGACCGACGAGCGGCTCTATCGGGACGGCCCACCCTGCGGCTTAGCAGACGCTCAGCGCTCGCTGACACCCGGCTGCACCAACCTTGGCAATCCCCAACGCACCATGCTGGGCAGTACACAAAAGCGTTGGTTCCTGGACAAGGTGACCCGGTCTTCGCGCATCTGGAAGATTTGGGGCAATGAAGTAATGACCATGCAGTTTAAGGTCTTGAAAGCTGTCGTGGATGGGGCGGGTATCCCCGGTGTGACCATCCCTGCTGACCTATTTGCCACCCTAGATCAGTGGGACGGCTATCCGGCTGAACGGGCGGCTCTGCTCAGCGCCATTCGCAACGCTGGGGTGAAAAACTTTGTGACGATTACCGGCGACCTACACACCTATTTGGCCGGGTACCAGCGGGTCAATTTTGATGCGGCGTTTGCCACCTCCGATGCAGTGGGGATTGAATTTGTCGGTGGCTCGGTCACCTCCTCAAACCTTGCGGAGCAGGCCAATGCCTTTAACCTGACAGCAGCTCAAGTTGCCTTGTTGTTTCAAGCCAGCAATCCGCACATCCAGTACTTCAACTCTGTAACCCACGGCTACAACATCATCGACGTCACGTCCAGCGCCCTGGTCTGCACGATGAAAGCGGTTAGCACAATCACCACGCCGGGAGGCAGCCTGTCCACCCTGAAAACGTTTAGAGTGCCTCGGGATCAAACGCTGCTTCAGGTGCTGCAATAACGCGACCGGGTTTCGGCAGGCTTTGGCTCTTAGCACTCCTGCCTCTGAGCGCAGGCGGAGAGGGCTGGCCTATCATGAGGGGACATTCGGTCTCGTTGGCGCAGCATGACTTCTCAGGCAACCCAAAGCAGTTTTGGCGAAGACTTCGGCCTTGACCTAGCTGAAACCGGAGCAGCCCATGACCTGCGCAAGGTCAGCAACCGCCTGATCGCCACGATTGAGCGGGATGATCTAATCCGAACCACCACGCGGGCGCTGAGAGAGTTGTTGCAGGTTGACCGCGTAGTTCTGTATTACTTTTATCGGCGTTGGCGGGGGCAGGTGACGTTCGAGTCTTTGGGGCCTGAGGCGAAGGCAATCTTAGGCTCGACCGGAGGCGACGACGCCTTCACCGATGACTACGCCGCGATGTACGAAGCAGGCCGGGTGCGGGCGATTCCAGATATCGAATTGGAGCCGATCCAACCCTGTCACCGCGATTTTTTGCGCAATCTCAAAGTCCGCGCCAACTTAGTGGTGCCCGTGCTCACCGCCAAAGGCTTGTGGGGCTTGCTGATCGCCCACCATTGTCAGGCTTCTCGGACTTGGTCGCCGACCGACCTCGAAGCCATGCAACAGGCGGCTGAGACCCTGGCCAAGGCCCCCGCCATCCAAGCCAGCTAGAACCGCCCAGGCTGCCCTCACCTCGGTCGCGCCTCTAAACTCGGGCGGTGGGCTGCGCAGCCCGAAGCCTGGGGTTCGCAGCTCGACAATTCCAGTCAAACGCTCCGAGCCTGACGCTCAAAGCTCAGCACCGCGAGCAGAGTGCAGCAAGATTGGCACACATCGCCCGACCCCCCGAGCCAATCGCTCGAAGCCTGCAGCTCCGAACTCAGGCGATGCCCCCCAAAGCCTGAACAACGGAGTTCCGAACCAAATGCCCCTAACTTAAGTCTCTGACCCCTTGCGCAGGGGGCCTGGGGGAGGCGCTTCGTCCCCCAGTGGGGGGTTTGGGGGGCAAACGCCCCCCATTTCCGGGTTCTCTGCAACCCGCTACGCCTTCCCTTTCCCTACCTCAGGCCCTTTCCCTACCTCAGGGCCATTCATCTCACAACCTCTTCAACCAGAATCTGAATCTCTCCGACGAGCCCGAAAATCTCGTCGACGAGGCGCAGCAGTTGAAGAGGACAGGCGAAAGCCCCCAGCACCGCCGCTCCACTTCCAAGGAGCCTGAAACCGCCAGCCAGAGAGACTTTGCAGATAGAGCAACCCTGCGGTGATCAAGAAAAAGCTGTAGGCCACCGCCTGAACCTGGTAGAGCCGCTCAGTGTAGCCGAACAGCGCATTCAGCAAAATGCCTGGGAACTGATCTTCTGGCAGCACTTTCGAAAGATTCCAGACGCCGGGGCCCAAAACACAAGAAGGCTCGCGGGCAAACCGTTCGTAATAGAAACACAAGGCTTCAGATTGACGGTCAAACTGCGACAAGGTCCGCATCACCGCGTCAAAGTGGGCCAGCGTACCGAGCACCAGCCCCGACACGATCAGCAACAGCAAAATGCCCATGGCTTTGAAAAACAGCCGGATATTGACCTTGACCCCAAAGCGAAAGATCAGCAGACCAATCCCAGCCGCCACCAGCAAGCCCAAGCCTGCCCCCAACGCGGGCATCAAACCCTGTCGAAACTTGGCCGCGATGAACAGAACCGTCTCAAAGCCCTCGCGCAAAACGGCAGCCGCGATCAGCGCAAAAATACCCCACTGGGCCCCTTTGGATTGCAGAGCTTCGCCCACCGAGCCCTCGATCTGCCCCTTGAGAAACCGAGACTGTTGGGTCATCCAGATCAGCATCCAACTGAGCATCACAATCGCCAGAACACTGAAGACCGCCTCCAGCAACGGCTCAACCACAGGTCCGTAGCGCCCGACCGAGACGCTGAGCCCAGTGAGCAGCGCCGTAAACAGAACACCCGTGAGCAGGCTCAGGCCCAGCCCCGCCGCAATACCCAAATAAACCCAGACGCTCAACGATGGGCGCTGCGCTTTTTTGAGGCAAGACATCACAATGCCGACGATCAGAGCCGCTTCGACTCCTTCACGCAGGGTGATCACAAAGGTCGGCAGAGCGGCACTGAAATCCACGGGTGTTCTCCTAAAAGTGGACTGGGAAGCTGAAAGGGCGTTAGGACTGAGCAGCGGCAAACTTGGCCGTCTGAGCTTCGACCGCCTTGATCTGTTTGCTTAGCTCTGGCGCGTCAACCACAGGTGTGGTCGGCGGCAGCGGCGAGGGCCAAGCCTTGAGCAAGTTGCTTAAGCTGGTTTGAATGACTTCGCCAGTCTCTGGCTGAATTTGACTCACCTTGGGCGCAATGCCCTGGTAAAGCTCTTGCGCGTAGATCACAAAACCACGCGAGTCCTGATACTCAATTGCCGCCGTGATTTTGCCATCAGCAATGGAGGCGGTGTACTCAGAATTTGCCGTGTCCAACAGGCCATTGATCACCTGCAGCACAAACTTAGGATCGGTGCGTTGAGCCTCTGGTAAGGTTGCAATCGCGGCATCCACTGCGGCAATCGAGTCAGTATAAACTTGCCCAATCTGCGGATCGGTAGGCTGACTCTTCACCAAATCCTGAAACTGAATCAGCGTGGTCTTAAACTCTTTGACCTTGCGCTCATTAAGCTGATCTTCGAGATCCAGGTAAATCTCCTCCACCGGGTGGCCGATGTGCGGCTCAGCCTGCTTAGACTGATTGAGATCGAGCAATTCCTTGGCAACGATCAGGTGGCCTTTCATTAGGCCCAGCTTCACCAGGTAATCAATGTCCTTAGCCTCACCCGTAAGCTCGATCTCTTCGGTAGTCACCAAGTCTTTGACCTGGTCAAACTGTACTTGCGTGATCACATTCTTGGAGACCAACTCCTCCGGGCTGGCGTAAGGCCTGCTCGCCTGAATCTGATTGGAGAGCCCCAGGATACCCAACTTGGCTTCTAGCTTATCGAGCTCAGACAAAATTGCGGTATTGATGTTGATCTTGCGGGTGTTCCCGTGCTCCAGGTGGTTCACAGATTCAACTGCCTGGGGCGAAGTCTCAACAGAAGTGCCCGCATCGGTTGCCTCAGAATTACCGCAACCAGCTAGCGAGAGCGACCCGGCAAACACCAGGATCATTAGCGAAGCCGAAAATTTCCCAACTCGAACATTAGACAGTGACATCTTAAGACCTCCCAACCAAGATTTGAAATGGAGAAACACCTGACATCCTCAACTTGAAAGAACCTCGAAATGCCCCATGCAACCGTTTTCCGCGATCCAATCCTGATGCGGATGAAACATGTACATGCCTGGCAAACGGTAGGTAAACTCTAAAATGTGTCGCTCAGTGGTGCCCATCGTGATTACATCGGCCTGTTCACTGGGGCTGAGCGTGAGGCCTGTGCGATAGACCTGAAAGAAATTAGCGTGAATATGAAAAGTCGCGACTGGATCGAGTTCGATCATATTCAGCAAATAAAGCCGGATGAGCTGATTTTGCTGAATAGGAATTGGGTTTTCTCGATAATAATTGGGCAAGCCATAATAATTGGGCAAGCCATTAAAGGCGTAAAACTCATTTTGGTGATCCTCGTTGATATCGTAGGCCCCCATAACCATGACCAGCTCATCGGCGGGCGGACGGCCCTGGGGCGGATCGACGATGAACATGCCGTAGAGCCCCTTGCCAATATGGCGCGTGACCGGCTCGACGTGGCAGTGGTAAAGATGCACACCGAACGGTTTTGCATCAAATTCGTAAATCGCCGCTGTCGTGTGGCGAATCGGCTTAATTCCATCCATCGCAGCTGCGTGGATACCGTGAAAATGCATGGAATGAGCGTGACCACCCTGGTTGAGAAATAAAACGCGCACGCGCTCGCCCTCTCTAGCCCGCAGCGTCGGCCCCGGCACCCGACCATTGAAATTCCAGGTGTGAAACGCCACCACCGAGTTGAGCTGAATGTCAGTGGTTCTGGCCGTGATGCGAAACTCTCGCACTGTGCGCCCGTTCTCACGCTTGAGCGTGCCGTAGTCAAATTCTCGCAGCGAGGCCATGGGACGCCAGCCTGCGGCCACGGCTGGTAGCTCCGGCACCGGCGGAATGCGAGGGACAGTGGCCGCAGGCCAAATCCGCCTCAGAGCCGCCAGCCCCGCGAGCGTCGCCCCGCTCGCTAGGCCCAACCGCAGCATCTGACGCCGTCCCATCCCAGCAGCTTCATCGAACCCAGGTTTGCTGAACACCGACACACTACTGAAAAGCTTTCGCAGCTATACAGCAAACTCTTCTCAACTGTACAGAGCCGAGCAGAGGCTAACAGAACCCCCGACGACTAGGCTGAAAGTGGCACGCTGTTGAGGAATACGTGTGGATCGCCTGTTTTTCGTGCTGGGTTGTCTGTTTGCCTTGACTTCAGTTGCTGCGGGGGCGTTCGGAGCCCACTGGCTGGATTCGCGTCTGAGCGCCAAAGCCTTGGACACATTTCAGACAGCGGCTCGGTACCAGACCTATCACGCCTTGGCGCTACTGGTGAGCGCTTGGGCTTGGAGCCGCTGGCCAGGCTGGGGGGCTGAGGCGGCGGGCTACGCGTTTGTGATTGGCATTTTGCTGTTCTGCGGCAGTCTCTACGCCCTGAGCTTCGGCAGTCCGCGTATTTTGGGAGCGGTGGCTCCGCTCGGGGGCTTGGCGTTCATGGTGGGCTGGGGTTGTCTGGCGCTGAGCGCGATGCTGGGCAAGTGATCAGCAGTTGAATCGACGACTTTGCTGCCGACAGATGCGAAACTTTTAGCGTCATCTGCCGGGAGTCTACCCCTTTGAACCTGACCGAGCCGCTTGATCCTTCCCTGTTCCTTTTGCTCCTGGTTGGAACCGTTGTCGGCGTCCTAGCCTCCTTGCTCGGCATTGGCGGCGGCTTGCTCATGGTGCCGACCTTGACTTTGTGGGGCGCGACTCCAGTTCAGTCGGTGGCGACGAGCCTAGTGGGGGTGGTGCTCAGTTCTGCCTCTGGCACCTACCAGAACTGGCGCATGAAACTGCTCAGTCTAGAGCGTGTGGTTCTGATGGCTCCGCCTGCAATGCTGACCACTGAATTGGGGGTTTGGGCGGCTAATCAGTTACCCGATAACTGGTTATTGGTGAGCTTTGCCGCGCTGCAAATTCTAGCCATTTTTCTAATGAATCTCAAACAGAAGCTCCAGGCTGTGAAGCCGGATGCAGTATCACCTTCTGACCCCCAAATTTATCAAAGTGAGGGCATTGGGTTGCTGGCCGGAGTGCTTTCGGGATTATTCGGGGTCGGGGGCGGCGTGGTGATGGTGCCGCTGCAAATGCTATTGCTGGGAGAGAGCATCAAGGAAGCGGTGCGCAACAGCTTGGGGGCTGTCACCTTGATTGCCATTTGGGCCGCAGGGCGTCATGCCTTAGCAGGTAATGTCCTGTGGTGGGCCGGGATTTATCTGGGCGTGGGTGGTCTGTGTGGCGCACAATTGGGCGCACGGCTTTTGCCCAAATTGCCAGATGCGGTGGTGGGGCTGCTGTTTCGCGGTTTGCTGCTGTTGTTGTCTATCTATATGGTGGCCAAAGCGCTGGTGGGCTGGGGAATAGTTGATGGCCGTTGAGTCCGGCGAACTCATCCTGGCTCCCTTCGGCGCTGAATGGCCAGCAAAATGAGTTCTGCTGGCCCCACAATTGAAAAAACGCAACCGACCAAAAAGAGGGCGCGATGAGTGGCCCAGAGATAATTGGGTTCGTTGATTTCGGCCTCTTCGGGGTTTTCGGGGTTGTAAATCACTGGCACCGAATCTCCCAAAGCATAGAAGGGAGAATGGCCCTGTGCCTTAGAGATAAATTCAACTGCTTGCCCGTCCTGGGTGGTGAATTGCACCACGGGAGTCCAAGCGGATTCTGAACTAATCGCGACGCCCTGAGTGAGGTGGGCATGCTGAATAAAACTTTGAGTTTGGGAAACGAGCAGAAATCCGCTGGCGAGGATGACCAGCCCGGCTGCGGTGAAGACAATGCCTCGGAGCGTTCGCAGAGCCGTGTCCATGGCTTCAACCTTGTAGGAGTAGGAGGGAGTTTGATCTTCCCCTTCCAGTTCCCCGCCGCAAAACTGGATAGTTTGCGGGCACTGAGCGCGCCCCTGGCGGCGATGCCGCCTCAGATGACCAAGCTCAGACACGAGCCCTGCGAGGATTTGCTGACCTCGATCCGGGTCTCGAATGCCTCCTTGAGCTGCGGCATGTGGGTGATCACCAGAAGGCAGGCAAATTCAGGGGCGATGCTGTTAATCGCGGCCACTAGACGATCACAGCCCTCAGCATCTTGGGTGCCGAAGCCTTCGTCGATGATCAGGGTTTGCAGGGCGGTGCCCGAGCGCTGGGCTAGCAGTTTGGAAAGGGCTAGGCGAATCGCGAAGTTGATGCGAAAAGCTTCGCCGCCGGAGTAGGTTTCGTAGGGTCGCGTGCCTCTGGAATCGGCGATTAGAATGTCCAGCGTCTCGACCCGCTTGCCTATGTCCTGCTTGCGTGAGGCGCGCGCGCCCTTGCCCAAGCGCTGCGTGACAAAGCGCACGTGGAGCTGGCTGGCGCTGAGACGGGCCAGGATGTTATTAGCCTCTGCCTCCAGCTGCGGCAGCACGTTCTCGATCAGCAGCGCTTGGATGCCGTTACGTCCGAAGGCGTGGCTGAGTTCCTGATAGATCTGCTGCTGGCGGCGGGCGGTGGCGAGGGCCTGCCGCTGTTGCTCCAAGTGTGCGGCCTGGCTGTTCAGGTATTGCTGCTGCTGTTGCACCCGGCCCAGGCGGCCGAGGAGGCCCTCTAGCTGGACCCGGCGCTGCTCCAGGTCGCGCTCTAGGTGTTGAATTTCAGCACTGGCATCAGGGGTTGCGCTCAGCTGGCGGGTCAGCTCTGCTCCCTGGTCGGCTAGGCTGTGTCGCTCTTGATCCAGTTCCGCCAGGGCCTGTTCGCTGCGGCTGATTTGCTGCAACAGGGGGGGAGTCTGCTGGCGCGCCTGCATCAGCTCCTGATAGCGCAAAAGCCAGTTTTGCGCGGCGTTGAGGCGCTCGCGCACCTGTTGGTGTTGCGCCCGGTCGTAGCCCACCGTTGCGATTTGGGCTGCGAGCTGAGCGATGTTAGTTTGCAGCTCGGGGTCCAGCTCGGAGTGTTCTAGGCGGGCTTTCAAGGCGCTGACCTGAGTTTGCAGCGGCGGCAGACGAGTTTCGACCTCGGCCAATTTGCGCCCTGCGGCCTTGAGTTCGGCGCGCTTGCCCTCGGCCCAGCGCCAGCGATCGACTTGGCCGCGCACCAGGGCATGGGTGCGTTCGTCGTAGTTGAGGCCCGCCAGGGTCTGCTCCAGCAGGGCAAGTTCCTGGCGCAGCTCGGCACTATGGTCACCCTCCAGCAGTTGCACGCTCAGCTGTTGGCGCTCGGCTCGCAGCTGCCCCAATCGCTCGCAGCTGAGCAGAGAGGCTTCGAGTTGCTCCTGCAGGCGGCCTTTTTCCTGCAAGCGAGCAGGGAATTCTGAGAGCTCTTGGTCCAGGGCTCGGTATTCCTGGCGCAGGATCTGGATCTCGCGCTCCGAAACAGCGAGCTGCTCGCGAATCACCCAGAGCTGGTCGAGCAGTTCTTGCTGTTGCTGCTGGTGCTTCTGGCTGACCAGCTGCCAGTGAGGCTCGTCGAGGGGGCGCTCACACAGGGGGCAGGTGGCGTTGGGGACTTTGATCAAGCTGAGTTTGCCATCGAGCTGTGCCAGTTGCAGTTCGACGGCACGCTGGTCGGCTTGGAGGCGCTCCAGGAAGCTGCGGCGTTCCAGGCCCTTTTCTTGCACGCGCTGCTGGTAAATGCGGCGCTTTTCCAGATACTCCACCCGGGTTTGCACCTGCACGGCGGCAGTTTGCAGGGTGTCCTGTTGGTGGGCGCTGGTTTCCAGGTGCTCGATGCGGGTGTTCAGCTCATCTAGGCGGGCGCTGAGCCGGGAGGCGGTGGCCTGTAGCTGGCTTTGCAGCTGGCGCTGGCGTTGGAGCAGGGGGGCGGCTCTGGCCTGGATTTGGTCTAGGTGATGGAGCTGGGCGCGGGCGCTCTGCAGCTGCGCTAGGGCGGTTTCGATGTCTGAGGTGTGGCTTAGGCTTGCCTGGGCGGCCTGTTGCTGTTCATACAGCTGCGCTAAGCGGCTGCTGCGCTGGTGCAGCTCGCCCAGCAGGTCGGCACGCAGACGTTCTTGCTGCTGGTTGGCCTGTTGCAGGGCTTCGCTGAGGCGCTGGTGCTGCTGAAATTTTTGGTTGAGCTGACTTTCGTGCACCTGCAACGCCTGGAATTGGGCGTAGCCTTGCCGGATGGTTGCCTCCTCGCCGAGCAGTGCTTGCAGCCGCTGGCCCTGTTGACGCTGTTGTGCCAGGTTGGTCTGCAAATGTTGCAGGTCGCGCTCGCGGCTTTGTTGCTGGGCGCTGAGCCAGCTCAGGCGTTGGCTCCAGCTCAGACGCTGCTGTTGCTGGCGTTGCAACTGGAGTAGGCGCTCGCGGTCGGCCTGTTGTTGCTGCTGGGCGGTCTGGCACTGGGCTTGCAGCTCGGCCAAGTCAGCCTCGATCGTCTGGCGCTGCTGCACGGCGTGCTCCAAGCTGCGGCTGGTGTCCTCGAGCAGGCTGACCTGGCCACGACATTGGCGGGAGCGGTCGCGGGCGCGGTCGGCCAGGTCGTCATATTGACCCAGGCTCAGGATCTCGGCCAGAATCTGCTTGCGCTCGGAGGGGCGTTTGAGGGTGAATTCGTCGGCGCGGCCCTGGCGCAGGTAGGCGGAGTTAATGAAGGTCTCATAGTCCATGCGCAGGTGATTACAAATAGCCTGCTGCGTGGCTCGCGTGTGGCGCTCGGTGAGGGGACGGAAGTCGCCTGGTGAGTCCGCGATTTGGAACTCCAGGGCGCTGGGGTTACCGCGCACGCGGCTGCGAATCACGCGACAGCGTTGGCCCTGGCTAAGGAATTGAAAATCGACCCGGGCTTCGGTTGCACCCGTGTGGATCAGATCGTCCTCGCTCTGGGCTCGGCTTTCGCCCCATAAGGCCCAGGTGATGGCATCGAGCAAGGATGATTTGCCCGCGCCATTCGCGCCGCAGATACAAGCAGTCTGCAAACCCTCGAAGTTCAGGGAAGCTTGTTGATAACTCAGAAAATGGGTGAGGCTGAGCTGGCAGGGAATCATACAAGACACAAACGCCCAAGTTCACCCAGCGTCGGGGTTTAGGCTGATTCTTAGTGTAGCGATCTCGATGGAGTTTGCTAGCACAATCAATTGACACAAGCGGATGTGTGACTTGGTACAAGATCACTGTCACCACTCAAAAAACGGCGACAATGTCCGGAGACCCTTGGATCTGGTCCGAAGCGTACGTGAGAGCTCTTGAACCCCAATCACCTGAAAGATCCTTAACTTATGAAAGATTCAGCATCTCTCGGCAAGGCTCCTGCCCTCCGTCGCTGGCCCTGTCTGCTGGCGCTTTCGCTGACCTGTTTTGGCCCGCTGTTGCTGTTGCCGGAGCCTGGGTTCGGGGCAGACCAGGCGCTGTCGCGCTTTTCAGCAGCGGCGGAGCGACAGTACACGCTGGGCAATGAGTTGTTTAAAAACGGTCAGTATGCGGAAGCCGCCGCCGCTTACCGTCAGGCCACGGTGCTCAATCCGCGTCAGCCGCTCTATTTCCGGTCGCTGGGCGATGCCTTGCTGGCCTACGCCAATGCAACCGAGGCGGAGGTAGCCTATCGCCAGACCCTGGTGCTGAACCCGCACGATGGCAGGGCCTACGACAGCCTAGGCGACATCCTGAGGCAGCGCCGGGAGAACGACGCGGCGATCGCCGCCTACCGCAGCGCGATTGAAGCGGCTCCCAGTCTGGCAGAAGCGCATTTCTATTTGGCAACTCTGTTGCGGGAGCGGGGCGAGCTGCTGGAGTCGATGCAGAATTTCCAGCGGGCGATTGCACTCAACTATCCACCACCCGAGGCCCACTATCAGCTGGGCTTGACTTTGGCAGCAATGGGTCGCGTGGAGGAAGCTGAGGACACGCTGGGCCGGGCAGCGCTGCTGTTTGCGCGGGTGGGCGATCTGACTGCTGCCGCCAAGGCTGAGGCGGCCCAAGAGGAGGTCAAGGACGGGGGACGCGCCCGCAGACGCCGCGAGGAGCGGCAGAGACCTCCCCAGACCTCCCCCCTCCTCACCCGCTAGCTAGCCGACTGCCGCACCGACCCCACCAGCATGGGTGTCAACTTAAGGCTGAAGCGCCCCAGACTTGCTGGGGTCGCGGCTCCTGGTCTCGGTGTCGCTACCCCCTCCACGGCCTCACCACCCAAAACGGCGCTTCCCAAGCTCCAAGCCCGCAGCGTCGAGTTCCCAGCCCGGCAGGCGGAGCGATCCGCTCCAGACTCCGAGTCCTGCACTCGCTCTCCAGAGCCCCAAGCCGCGAAAGTCGAGAAAATAACTCGGCGCTCCGAGCTGAAGGCTCGGCGCTCCGAGCTGCAGACTTGAAGCTTCGAGTTCTCAGACGAATGCTGCGAGTTCGAGGGCTCTGGGGGCGCGAGATCGCAGGGTGCGCACCGACTACTCAGGCACGCGCCCTTCTCAGTCAGGCGAATGGCCTGCCGGTGAGCCGCAGCCTTGCCGTGGCCCGGCCTAGCTCACCGCCTCTGGCGTCCGAGGCTGCAACGACAGCTCAAAGCGCTCGCCCGGCTTGGGCTCTAGCACCTGGGTCAGCAGCTGACGCTGAGCCAGCAGCGCCCGAAATTCCTCGGGTCCGCCTGCGGCCTTGAGCAGCGAAACCAGCCAGCCCTCGTAGACCACCTCCCCCGCCGCCGCCGTCGGCAAGATCACCTGTGGCTGCAGCCACAGCGCCACCTCCAGAGCACTCTGCATGCCCTGAATAATCGGCCCAACCAAGGGTAGAGACAGGTCCATGAGTGGCGTAATTACCACATCGACCGGAGCCAGACCTTTCAAAGACGGCGCAGGATAGCCGTGCGGCTCGTAGTAGAGCGTGACGCCGCTCGTCAAGTCCTTGAACCAATAGCCATTTTCTACAACCGTCGGGCCGATGGGCGCACCAGCAGTCGCTCGGATCTCCACACTATCTGCCAGCCTGAAGGTCTGCCCGTGAGCCAGCGCCGTCACCTGCGTGTAGCCTAACTCCTGCGCCACCTTGGCCGCGCCAGCAGAGCCCAGCACTGGGATCGTACGCGCCAACTGCCGTAAGGTCGGCGGATGAGCGTGGTCCTCCAAGCCCTGCGACAGCACAATCAGGTCAATATCCTGCGGAATCGGGCACGGCGTCCGGTGCTCCCCCTTAAACAGCCAGGGGAAATTGCCAAACACCAGCGGACCCACCAGCCAGGGATCCACCAGCAGCCGCTTGCCGCCGAGTTCCAGCAGCCAGGTATTGCTGTCAAGCCAGGTCAGATGCATGGGTACCTCAGGAGCGAGCTTAGCCTTAATTGTAACCAATCATTACAATGCGTTAAGCACAATGCCCCGGCCCAAGGCAAGCGCGCGAAAACGCCAAGCCCGAAGATCGGGTGGCTGGCTGTAATGAGCCACCCGCATCCCAGCCACTGCAATATCCAGGTCCGAAAACAGCCAGCACGTCTGGCGGGCAGTCAGTACTCTGAGGGCATGAGCCTTGACCCTGACCTCTGCTATCTGGCGATTCAGAGCCGCGACGAGCGGTTCGACGGTCGCTTTTTCACGGGCGTTCTGACCACGGGTATTTACTGTCGGCCCATCTGCCCCGCGCGCACACCTTTGCGCAAAAACGTGCGCTTTTTCCGCTGCGCAGCTGCAGCGGAGGGGGCTGGGTTTCGCCCCTGCTTGCGCTGTCGTCCCGAGACCTCGCCGGGCACCCCCGCCTGGCTAGGCAGCTCTGCTGTGGTTTCGCGCGCCCTGCAGCTGATGGCAGACGGCGTCTTGGCAGAGGCGGGCCTGGATGAGTTGGCGCGACGCCTGGGAACCGGCCGCCGCCAGTTGCGACGGCTGTTCCAGCAGCATCTAGGTACCTCGCCGATTGCCGTGGCGCAAACCCAGCGCCTCCACTTCGCCAAACAGCTGCTCGACGAAACCAGCCTGCCGATCTCCGAAGTGGCCTTCTGCGCAGGCTTCTCCAGCATCCGCCGGTTTAACGCCTTGTTCAGCCAAGCCTATCAACAACCTCCCTCTCAATTGCGCCGCCAGCAGCTTGAGCCTGGCTTGCAGGCTTCAACCTTGCATCTGAAGCTCGCCTATCGCCCGCCGCTGGCCTGGTTGCCGCTGATTCGCTTTCTGCAAGCCCGGGCGATACCGGGCGTTGAGCAGGTGGAGGCGGAGCGCTATCGACGCCTGGTTCGCCTGGGTGAAACCGTGGGCGTGATCGAGGTCCAGTGGGTTGAGGGTCAGCACTATCTGAGGCTCAGTGTGCCGTCTGGGCTCTCGAAAGGCTTACTGCCGATTGTGGAACGGGTCCGGCGTCTGTTCGATCTCAAAGCCGATCCTGAACAAATCAGCCGCCAGCTCGCGCTCGATCCGAGCCTGGCTCCGTTGCTAGAGGCTTGGCCAGGACTGCGCTTACCGGGGGCCTGGGACAGTTTTGAGCTGGCAGTGCGGGCAATTTTGGGCCAGCAGGTCAGCGTTCAAGCGGCAACGACCTTGGCGGGACGCTTGGTGAAAGCCTACGGCGAACCCGTCGCAGCAGTGGGCTCAAACGGACTGGGCTATCTCTTTCCAAGCCCTGAAACTCTGGCTCAGGCTGACCTCAGCGGCTTGGGTTTACCGTCCAAGCGAGCGGCGGCCATTCAAGGCTTGGCCCAGGCCATTCACAGCGGCGAGTTCGTCTTGGCAGGGGCCACGGGTTTGGAGCCCTCGATTGCGCAACTGACGGCTTTGCCTGGTGTGGGACCCTGGACCGCCCATTACATTGCCATGCGAGCCCTGGCCGAGCCGGACGCGTTTCCATCCGGCGATCTGATTTTGCGTCGTGCGGCTGCAGGCAAGGCAACACCAACCCTGAGCGAAGCCGAACTGCTGCGCCGCGCCGAAGCCTGGCGTCCCTGGCGGGCCTATGCGGCGCTCTACTGGTGGACCGACTACACCGCAAAACAGGAGAAAACCCCATGACCGCTGACGCCGTGACCTACACCTACACAGACAGTCCTCTGGGGCGCATCTTGGTCGCGCAAAACTCAGTGGGACTCGTGTTAATTAGCTTTCAACAAACCCCAGAAGCTGAGTCCCCACAACCCGACTGGCATTTTGTCGAGACGCTAGACGGGGAAGCCACAGACCAACTGTGCGCCTACTTCAACGGCCAGTTGCACGAGTTCGATTTGCCCCTGGCTCCCCAGGGCACGGCCTTTCAACAGGCGGTTTGGCAAGCCCTACAGTCGATTGCCTACGGGCAAACTTGGTCCTACGCAGAACTCGCCCAGCAAGTCGGCAGACCCAAAGCGGTGCGAGCCGTGGGCGCGGCCAATGGTCGCAATCCTCTGCCCATCGTGATCCCCTGCCATCGGGTGATTGGCAGCAATGGCACTCTGACCGGCTACCGAGGCGGGCTGCCCCTCAAACAAGCGCTGCTGTCCCTCGAACGCCAACACCGCCCAACCCTCAGCTCTCAGTTGGCAATCAGCTTTGCGTGAACTTATGCTTGCCCGCTGGCTATGGCTGGTCTAGGGTCAGTTGCTTCAGCAAGGACAGGACCTGACTCAGCTCGGCACGGATCAGCCTGAGCTCATGTTCAATGGTCTCAAGACGTTCATCGGAGGCCAAAGGTCTGACGGGCTGCGCAGGCGTCGAATTTTGAGCGGATGGGGGATTGAGCTTGTCGACCAGGGCAGCCCAACTGGCAGCTTTCAGGCCAAAGTGAGCTTTGGCCTTGCTCAGGGTTCCAAACTGCTGCTTCAGCGTGTCAACTGTGTGAGCGTTCGTCAGAAACATCTGAGGGGGTTGGGCCAGATCGTCCTCGGCCATCTCGACGACTTCGTGAATCAGTCGGTCCTGATTTTCGGCAATCTGTGCCGCAGCTCCGAGGATGCGCGAGGTCGCTTTGATTTGCAAGTTAGTTTCTTGTTTGAGCTGATCTGCAATTTTGCGAACTTGCTCGCCCAGGCTTGCTTGGCGTTGTGAGTGTGCGCTAGGGACTGGTTCTTGATTCATAGGGATGCTTCACTATTCGGCCAAAACTTCTTTGATGGCGAGCCAGAGACGCCCAAACTTTTGCAGCAGACCCAGTGGTGTCTTAGTCGATTCGTCCTCGACCGAATCGACCAGGTTTTGAATCCGATCCATCCGCTCTGCCAAGACATAAAGAGTGTCCACAGCCTCGTCCTTTCTGGCGAGTGATTCGCGCAGTAGGACGGTCATTTCGCCAATTTCCTGTTTCAGACGCTCATTTTCGCGCTTGCGGCGCGTTTCCCAGCCTTTAATCCCAGCCTTTGAGCGTCTTTCGTACTTCAGTTGGGTCTGGGCTTCGGTGTAGAGGGTCAAGTATTGCGACCGCTGAGCGTCTGCCGCTTCGTATTGGGCGAGCAGTTCGCTGGCTCTCGCCTGCGCTTGGTCGTAAAGGCAGAGTGTCTGTTGATACTGCTGCTGCTCAGCGAGATAGAGCTGGTGATTTTGAGTGGCTTGTTCCTGCCAGTCGTCGCGTTGGGACCGGGCTGTCAGCAGGAGCTGCTTTAGCTCTTGAGGCAAGACTGGCTCTTCTGCCCGAGTATGAGGATGATTGCGGGCGTTGTCATCATTAGAATCCTGGCGATCGGCTCTCCGCATTCCTGACATAGCTCAACCTCTAATCCAAATATCTCTCACTAGAAGGGCAGACATTCAACGGTATTCGACCACTCGTTAAGCTCAATGGACGCGTTCCAAAAGCTGATCATCTGCAACAAACGGAGAAGCAGAGGTCCGAGCTTTTTCTCGCTGTGTTTGTTCCCATTCGGCATGGATCTCGTTGTCAATTTCTTCCTGATAATCAAAGTAATAACCCATTGCGGCATAAGCTTCAGAGGGTCGTAGATAAGGATGCTGACGGCACATCTCATCGACTGACCAGCCATATGCCAGATAGTCCATCGCGATCTGAGCGATTCGAATACGGGGCAATCTTTGTAGGCGAGCAGGCTGACCTTCTAGCTTTTCGATATGAGGATAGATAATTTGGGATGTCATTTCAGCTTCCTAAGCTTTGGGTTCAAAATCTAGCACAGCGAATTGCACGTTGTCATTGCAGAGGCGCACGAACTCGTTGGAACATCATACACATCTAAAAAGGAGCCATCGCCTCTTGTGGAAAA